>NZ_NKCO01000019.1:0-105113 GCF_002245615.1 Mycobacterium neumannii
CGTCGACGCCTACCAGTCGTGACACGACTCAGCCTTCGTCGGCACCGACAGATGGGTATAAGACACAGCCGACCCCCGCTCCCCCCGTCAGCCCGACGGTGTGCACGAGAGGTCGCAGCTGTGGCAACCGGATCCGTCGGCATGGACGGACGCCGACTGGGCCGGCCGCTCGATCGAGGGTGCGGTGATCTACGAATTGCACGTCGGGACCTTCACTCCCGAAGGCACGTTCGACGCGGTGGCCGACAAGCTGGACTACCTCGTCGACCTCGGCGTCGACCTCATCGAGCTGATGCCGGTCAACGCCTTCGGTGGCACCCACGGGTGGGGTTACGACGGTGTGCTCTGGTACGCGGTACACGAACCATACGGCGGGCCCGACGCGCTGGTACGCCTGATCGACGCCTGCCACGAACGCGGACTCGGGGTGCTGATCGACGCCGTGTTCAACCACCTGGGCCCCTCGGGGAACTACCTGCCCATGTTCGGGCCGTACCTGTCGGCCGGCAGCAATCCGTGGGGCGAGTCGATCAACATCGCCGACGCCGATGCCGACGAGGTGCGGCGCTACATCATCGACTGCGCGCTGCGCTGGATGCGCGACTTCCACGCCGACGGGCTGCGTCTGGATGCGGTGCACGCCCTCGTCGACACGACGGCGATCCACATCCTCGAAGAGCTGTCCGCCGAAACCGATGCGCTGGCAGCAGAGTTGGGCCGGCCGCTGTCGTTGATCGCCGAGAGCGACCTCAACGATCCGCGGCTCATCACCCCCCGCGACAAGGGCGGCCTGGGGATGACCGCGCAGTGGGACGACGACATCCACCACGCGATCCACTCCGCAGTGTCCGGCGAACAGCAGGGCTACTACAACGATTTCGGAACCGTTGAGGCGCTGGCCACCACGCTGAAGAACGGTTACTACCACGCCGGCACGTACTCGTCGTTTCGACACCGCAGGCACGGGCGCCCGTTGGACACCGCCACGATTCCGGGCACCCGCTTACTGGCGTATACGCTGACCCACGATCAGGTGGGCAACCGCGCCGTCGGAGACCGGCCGTCGCAGAACCTGACGTTCGGCCAGCTCGCCGTCAAAGCCGCCTTGGCGCTCGGAAGCCCGTATACGGCCATGCTTTTCATGGGCGAGGAATGGGGGTCGTCGTCACCGTTCCAGTTCTTCAGCTCGCATCCGGAGCCCGAACTGGCGCGGGCCACGGCCGAGGGCCGCAAGCGTGAGTTCGCCGAGCACGGCTGGGACGCCGACGAGATCCCGGATCCGCAAGACCCCGAGACGTTCGAGCGCTCGAAGCTGAAGTGGGATGAGATCGACGAGGGCGACCACGGCCGGCTGCGGCGGGTATACCGCGATCTGATCGCGTTGCGGCACAACGAGCCCGATGTGGCCGACCCGTGGCTGAACAACCTCGGGATCGACTACGACGAAGACCGGCGCTGGATCGTGATGCACCGCGGGTCGTTGTCGATCGCATGCAATCTGGGCACCGACGCGGTCGACGTCCCGGTCACCGGCGAGGTGGTGCTGGCGTGGGGCGAGCCCGAGGTCGCCGAAAAGACCACCCGCGCCGAGGGGCACTCGTTCGCGGTCATCCGCCGAAACTGAACGTATTCGCCACTTCGCGCGGAAAAGTCCTACACAGCTTCAGTTTCGACGCCGGGCGCGCGGCACCGATCATCTCAGAGCAGGTAGCGGTACGCCGGTGAGTCCGGTTCGAGCGCCTCGACGTGGATGTCCGAGGCGCGCATGCGCTCGAGCAGGCCCTCGAAGTCGGTCGCCGAACCCAACTCGATTCCGACCAGCGCCTCGCCGGTCTCGCGGTTGTTGCGCTTGACGTACTCGAACAAGGTGATGTCGTCGTTGGGGCCGAGGATCTGGTCGAGGAATCGGCGCAGCGCGCCCGGCTCCTGCGGGAAGTCGACCAGGAAATAGTGCTTGAGGCCAAGATGCACCAGCGAACGCTCCAGTACCTCGCCGTACCGCGACACGTCGTTGTTGCCGCCCGAGATCACACACACCACAGTCGATCCCGGCTCGATGTCGGCCTCCATCAACGCGGCCACCGACAGCGCTCCCGCCGGCTCGGCGATGATGCCCTCGTTCTGGTACAGGTCGAGCATCGCGGTGCACACGGCGCCCTCGTCGACGGTCGTCATCGATACCATGTCGCCGGCCGCCGCCAGCACCTCGTACGGCAGCGTTCCCGCACGCTTCACCGCCGCACCGTCGACGAACTGGTCCACGTCGTCGATCGTCACCGGCTCACCGGCCGCCAGCGCCGCGATCATCGCGGGCGCCCCCGCCGGCTCGACGCCCAACACGGAGGTGCCGCTGGTTCGTTCGACCAGATAGGTGGTGATGCCGGCGATGCATCCGCCGCCCCCGACCGGGACGACGACGAGGTCGGGTTCGGTGTCGAGCTGATCGATGATCTCGGCGGCGATCGTGCCCTGTCCGGCCATCGTGCGCAGATCGTCGTAAGGCGGCACCAATGTCGCACCCGTGCGGGCGATGTCTTCGGCCGCGGCGGCGGCGGCCTCGTCGTAGGTCCTGCCGCCGACGATCAACTCGATGAACTCGCGGCCGTGGTATCGGATCCGGTCACGCTTCTGCTTGGGCGTCTTGCCCGGCACGTAGACCCGGCCGCGCACGCCCATCGAGCGGCACGCCATCGCGAAGCCCTGCGCGTGATTGCCCGCCGACGAGCACACCACGCCTGCGGCCAACTCGTCGGGGGACAACTGCATCAGCAGGTTGTGCGCGCCGCGCAACTTGTAGGACCGCACCGGCTGCAGATCCTCGCGCTTCAGATACACCGCAGCGCCGGTGGCATCCGAGAGCCTGTCGCTGAGTTCCAGCGGGCTGCGCAGCACGACGTCCGCAATTCGCTGAGCGGCCTCGTCGATATCCGCCGCACGAAGTGGCGACGTCCTCGCGCTTTGCCTCAGTTCAGCGGACACCGGTCAATGGTGCCACCAACCAGCGGTTTTCAAGAAATCGGGGTCAGCACGAACACCGGGATCTGGCGGTCGGTCTTCTTCTGGTACTCGGCGTAGTCGGGCCACGCGGACACGGCCCGCTCCCACCAGACGGCCTTCTCCTCGCCGGTGACCTCCCGAGCGTCATATTCCCTGGTCACCGCGCCGTCCTGCAGTTCCACCCGCGGATGGGCCTTGATGTTGTGGTACCAGACCGGATGCTTCGGGGCGCCGCCCAACGAGGCCACCACCGCATACTGGCCGTCGTGTTCCACCCGCATCAGCGGGGTTTTGCGAATCTTGCCCGTCTTCGCGCCGACGGTCGTCAGCAGGATGAGCGGCTTGCCCTTCATATCCACACCCGCGGTGGTGCCGGATTGTGTGATTCGGTCGGTGTGTTCCCTCACCCAGTCCCACGGGCTGGGCTCATACTCTCCGGAAAGTGGCATCCCATCAGCTTAGACGCGCTGGAGATCCGCTGGCCTGATCCGGCGTTTCGGGTGGCCGAAAAATAGGTTACGAGCTATCGTGGGTGCTATGACCACCGCAGGTAACTTCCGCACCGCAGCCGCACGCGTGACGTGCGACGTGTCGGTGGCGGGCGTGCCGTGGCCGGCCTACAAGCTGATCGCTCTGGTGCTCGGCGCGCTGGTGGCGCTGGTGGTCGGGATCGCCACCGCGACGACGGCCGCCGCGGTGCTGACCGGTGCCGCGGTCGGAACCGTCACATGGCTGACGTTCAGCGCGCTCTGCCCGCGCCGTTAGTCCTCGATCAGCCTCTTGAGCGTCGCCAGGTCGGCGGCCACCGCGTCGGTGTCGGCATCGAACTGCTCGTCGGTCATCGCCGGCCGTCGGCGCACGCTGAACACCACCTCACAGCGCGGCTCGCCAGCGTCGGTCGGCACATTCCAGGGCTGCACCCGCATCGGGTTGTAGACCGCTTCCCCGGTGGGCAGGCGTACGACGTGGTCGAGCACGCCGAGATCGTTGCGCGGCGAGAACTCGACGGTCACCTCGCCCATCGGTGAGTCGGCCACCCAACCGCCCGGAGTCTGGCGAAGGCCGCCCTGTGCGAGGCCCGCCGCCCACCGCGGCCACGTCTGCGGGTCCGCGGCGAACTCGTAGACGGCCTCGGGCGGCGCGGCGATCCAGGTGCTGACGTGTCGTGACTCCATCCGACCATCCTGGCGCATCACAATGACGGGATGGAATCACCGCCGGAACAGCACCGCGTGCCGGCCTGGTTGCGGCGCGGCGATCCGGAGAGCACGATGCCCGTGCTGATCGCGGTGGTGGCGGTCATGGCGTTGCAGCTCGCGATCCCGAAGGACTACACGCTGGTCCCCCGTTGGCCGCTGGTGGTGTTGGAGGGACTTCTGCTGCTGGCGCTGCTGGCGATCAACCCGCGCGTCATGACCCGGCGCACGCGGTTCGGCCGGTACACCACATGGGTTCTGCTGGCGGCGATCACCCTCGACAACACGCTGTCGGCGGTCGTGCTGGCCGTCGGCATCCTCAGCGGCGACGAAAGCAACGATGCGGCGGTGCTGCTCGGCAGCGGCGCCTCGATCATCGTCACGAATGTGATCGTGTTCGGTATCTGGTACTGGGAGCTGGACCGGGGCGGGCCGTTCGCGCGGCGTGCAGGAGAGCGGCCCTATCCTGATTTCCTGTTCCCACAGATGACCACTCCGCATGTGGCCGAACCGGATTGGCGGCCCACGTTCATCGACTACCTCTACGTCAGCGTGACCAACGTGATGGCGTTCTCTCCGACCGACACCATGCCCCTCGCACGGTGGGCCAAGATGATGATGACGGTGCAGGCGATCGTCGCGCTGGGCACCGCCGGGCTCGTCGTCGCGCGGGCGGTGAATGTCCTGAATTGACCTTCAGCCGCCCAGGCAGCCCGGCCCGAGCAGGGCCTTGAGGTCGCCCATCAAGGCCGACGACGGTGTGACGCGCAGCGACGTGTCCAGTTCCAGCGTGGTGATCCGCTCCCCGCTGATCAACCGCAGATGCACCTGCGACGTACCGGGGTGGCGGGCCAGCACCTGCTTGAGCGCGCTGACCTTGTCGACGGTGCACTGCCGCGTCGGCAGACTCACCGCCAGCGGGCGATCCAGCTGTGCATTCGAGAAGTCTGGTACCACAAGGTCATTGGCGATCAACGAGATCCGATCGTCGCGGATCGCCACCTTCGCGCCGACCAGCACGACGGCGTCGTCGGCGATCTCGGCACCGAATGTCGAGTAGGTCTGCGGGAAGAACAGCACCTCGATGCCGCCGGTCAGATCCTCCAGTTGCGCCGAGGCCCATGGCAACCCGTTCTTGTTGACCCTGCGGTTGACCGAGGCAAGGATGCCGCCGACGCGCACCTGGGTGTCGTTGGGGAGGTCGCCGTCGAGGATGGCCGGGATCGCGGTGTCGACATGGGCGGCCAGCAGGTGGGCGATGCCGTTGAGCGGATGACCGGACACGTAGAGGCCGAGCATCTCGCGTTCCAACGCGAGTTTGTGCTTGTCCTCCCACTCCTCGTCGGGCACCTTGATGGTGAACACCGCGTCGGTGGCCGTGTCGGCGCCGCCGAACAGGTCGAACTGCCCCATCGCCTCGGCCTTCTTGGTGCCGAGCACGGAATCGACGGCGTCGGTGTGGATCAGGAACAACCCCTTGCGCGGATGCCCCAGCGAGTCGAACGCGCCGGCCTTGATCAGCGACTCGGTGACCTTCTTGTTGCAGGCGCCGATCTCGATCTTGTTCAGGTAATCGGAGAAGTCGATGTACTTCCCCTTCTCGGTGCGCGTGTTGATCAACGAGGCAACGACATTGGCACCGACGTTGCGCACCGCCCCCAGGCCGTACCGGATGTCCTCGCCCACCGAGGCGAAGTTCAGCCCCGACTCGTTGACATCCGGAGGGAGCACCGTGATGCCCAGTTTCCGGCAGTCGGCCAGGTACACCGCGGCCTTGTCCTTGTCGTCGCCGACCGACGTGAGCAGCCCGGCCATGTACTCGGCCGGATAGTTGGCCTTGAGGTAGGCCGTCCAGTACGAGACGAGGCCGTACCCGGCGGCGTGCGACTTGTTGAACGCGTAGTCGGCGAACGGCAGCACGGTGTCCCACAGCGCCTTGATGGCGGCCGCGGAGAAGCCGTTGGACTTCATGCCCTCGGAGAAGCCCTCGAACTCCTTTTCCAGGACTTCGCGCTTCTTCTTGCCCATGGCTTTTCGCAGGATGTCGGCTCGGGCCAGCGAGTACCCGGCCACCTTCTGCGCGATCCGCATGATCTGCTCTTGGTAGACGATCAGGCCGTAGGTCTCGGCGAGGATCTCGCGCAGCGGCTCTTCGAGTTCGGGGTGGATCGGCTTGATCGCCTGGCGGCCGTTCTTGCGGTCGGCGTAGTCGTTGTGGGCGTTCATACCCATCGGGCCGGGGCGGTACAGCGCGATCACCGCGACAACGTCTTCGAAACCGGTCGGCTGCATGCGCCGCAGCAGGTCGCGCATCGGCCCGCCGTCGAGCTGGAACACGCCGAGCGTGTCACCGCGGCCCAACAGCTCGTAGGTCGCCTTGTCGTCGAGCGAGACGGCTTCGAGGTCGAGCTCGATCCCCCGGTTGGCCCTGATGTTGTCCAGCGCGTCGCCGATGATCGTCAGGTTGCGCAGCCCGAGGAAGTCCATCTTCAGCAGGCCGATGGCTTCGCACGACGGGTAGTCCCAGCCCGTGATCACCGCACCGTCTTGCGGGCGTTTCCACAGCGGGATCGCATCGATCAGCGGCTCGGAGCTCATGATCACCGCGCAGGCGTGCACACCGGCATTGCGCACCAGGCCCTCGAGTCCGCGCGCGGTCTCGTAGATGGTGCGGACGTCGGGGTCGGTGTCGATCAGCCCGCGGACCTCGGCGGCCTCCTTGTACCGCTCATGGTTGGGGTCGGTGATTCCCGACAGCGGGATGTCTTTGGCCATGATCGGCGGAGGCAGCGCCTTGGTGATCCGGTCGGCGATCGCGAAGCCGGGCTGACCGTAGTGCACACGCGCCGAATCCTTGAGCGCGGCTTTGGTTTTGATGGTGCCGAACGTGATCACCTGGGCCACGCGGTCGCTGCCCCACTTGTTGGCGGCGTACCGCAGCATCTCGCCGCGGCGGCGGTCGTCGAAGTCGATGTCGATGTCGGGCATCGACACCCGCTCGGGGTTGAGGAACCGCTCGAACAGCAGCCCGTACGGGATCGGGTCGATGTTGGTGATGCCCAGCGCGTAGGCGACCAGCGACCCGGCGGCCGACCCGCGGCCGGGGCCGACCCGGATGTCGACCGACCGCGCGTAGTTGATGAGGTCGGCCACGATCAGGAAGTAGGACGGGTAACCCTTGTCGCAGATGACCTTGATCTCGAAGTCGGCGCGATCGGCGTACTCCTGCGGTACGTCTCTGGAGGGGAAGCGACGCTCGAGCCCCGCGCGGACCTCGTGGCGCAGCCACGACTCCTGGGTGTGGCCCTCGGGCACGGGGAAAACCGGCATCCGGTCCCGCACGGTCCACACGTCCTCGTAGGACGACACCCGCTCGGCGATCAGCAGCGTGGAGTCGCACGCCCCGGGCACCTGGCCGTCCCACAGCGCACGCATCTCGGCGGCCGTTTTGAGGAAGTAGCCGTCACCGTCGAACTTGAACCGGTTCGGATCCGACAGCGTCTTGCCGGTCTGGATACACAGCAGCGCCTCGTGATTCTGGGCGGCGTCACGGGTGACGTAGTGGCAGTCGTTGGTGGCCAGCGGCGGGATGCCGAGCTTGCGTCCGATATCGAGCAACCCCTCGCGCACCCGGCGTTCGATGTCGAGGCCGTGGTCCATCAGCTCGAGGAAGAAGTTGTCGGGTCCGAAGATGTCCCGCCACTTGGCGGCCGCGGCCACCGCCTCGTCATAGTGGCCGAGCCGCAGCCGGGTCTGCACCTCGCCGGACGGACAGCCGGTGGTGGCGATGATGCCTTCGGCGTGCTCGGCGATCAGCTCGGCATCCATACGTGACCACTTGCCGAGTTGACCCTCGAACGAGGCGAGCGAGGACAGTTTGAACAGGTTGCGCAACCCGGTGGCGTTCTCGGCCACCATCGTCATATGGGTGTAGGACCCGCTGCCGGATACGTCGTCACCCTTTTGGCCGGGATCCCCCCACAGGATGCGCTTGGTTTCGAAGCGCGATCCCGGGGCGATGTAGGCCTCGACACCGATGATCGGCTTGATCCCGGCGTCGGTGGCGGCGTTGTAGAACTCGCTGGCGCCGAACATGTTTCCGTGATCGGTCATCCCGATCGCGGGCATCTCCAGGCGCTGAGCCTCGGCGAGCATCGGCTTGACCTTCGCGGCACCGTCCAGCATCGAGTACTCGGTGTGGTTATGCAGGTGCACGAAGGACCGCGAATCCGAAGGGCTCATAGGAGGGCCAGTCTATGACCGCCTTCCGACAGTTCTCGGCGTGTCGGAAATGCGTGTCTTCGCGCAGCCCGCAGAATCCCGGCGTGACTGGAGAGTCCGACGGGATTCAACCCCGATACGGGCATCCGCAGGCCGGAAGCGGGCACTTCTCGTCGACGACGGACAATCGCCGGGCAATTGCCACGTCGTGGTCAACGCGACGAGTCGCAGAGATCTCGCTCTACCGTGGACCGACGTACGGCGTCGGCGCTGAAGACCAGCAGCGCCAGCCAGATAAACGCGAAGCCCAACCAGCGGGCCGGCGGCATCGGCTCCCGGCCGACGATCACTCCCCACGTCAGCTGCATCACCGGCGTCAGGTAGAACAACAGGCCCATCGTCACCAGCGGCAATCGCTGCGCGGCCGCGGCGAACAGCAACAGCGGCACCGCCGTCAGGACGCCGGAGAGCACCATCAGCGCGACGTGGTCGTCGCCGTAGTCGGTGAACGTCCCGTGCCCGGTGCTCTGCAGCACGACAATGTAGGCCGCCGCGAACGGCGTGGCGATGCCGGCTTCCACTCCGACGCTGACCCGCGGGTCGGTCGTGACGACTTTCTTCACCGCGCCGTAGAGGCCGAATGACAGCGCCAGGCCCAGCCCGATGTAGGGCGGTGCGCCCACTTCCATTGTCAGCACCACCACGCCGGTCACCGCGACGGCCAACGCGGCGAGCTGCGCACGGTTGAGCCGCTCCCGGAAGACGATCAGCCCCAGCGCGACGACCACCAACGGGTTGATGAAGTAGCCGAGCGCCGCGTCCACCACGTGGCCGTTGTTGACGGCATAGACATAGATCCCCCAGTTGATCGAGATCAACGCCGACGCGGCGGCTAGCAGCAGCCAGGTGCGCCCCCTGATCCGCTTCAAGTCGCCGAGCCTGCGCACGACCGCGACCACGACGACCATCAGCAGGAAGTTCCACACGATGCGGTGCGCGAGCACCTCAAGGGCGGAGGCGGGTTTCAACAGCGGAAAGAACGCGGGAAATGTCCCCCAGCACACGTAGGCGCCGACGCCGAACAACAAGCCGGGTCTGCGGGTCTCGCTCACAGTTCGTGATTGCGCAGTACGTCGAGGGCGTGCTGCAGATCGGCCGGATACGGGCTGGTGATCTCGACGCGTCGCCCGTCGGCGGGATGCGCGAAAGCCAGCGACCGCGCGTGCAGCCACTGCCGGTCCAGCTTGAGCCGCTTGGCCAGCGTGGGATCGGCACCGTAGGTGAGATCACCGACGCATGGATGGTGCAGCGCGGCGAAGTGCACCCGAATCTGGTGTGTACGACCGGTTTCCAGTTCGATGTCGAGCAAGCTCGCGGCGCGGTGCGCCTCGAGGGTGTCGTAGTGGGTGACGCTGTGCCTGCCGTTCTCAGTGACCGCGAACTTCCAGTCGTGTCCGCGGTGACGGCCGATCGGCGCGTCGATCGTGCCGCTCGACGGGTCGGGATGCCCTTGCACCAGCGCGTGATAGCGCTTCTCGACGGTGCGCTGTTTGAATGCCCGCTTGAGCACCGTGTACGCGCGTTCGGAAAGCGCGACGACCATGACCCCCGAGGTCCCGACGTCGAGGCGGTGCACGATGCCTTGGCGCTCGTGGATCCCCGAGGTGCTGATCCGGAAGCCCATCGCGGCCAGACCGCCCAGCACGGTCGGGCCCGACCAGCCCACGGTGGCGTGCGCGGCGACCCCCGGCGGCTTGTCGACCGCAACGATGTCCTCGTCGGAGTACAGGATCGCCATCCCGTCGATCTCGACGGGCGTGTTCTCCACCGGCGCAGGCGCTTCGGGCAACCGCACGTCCAGCCAGGCGCCCGCGGTCAATTTGTCCGATTTGCCCGCAGGGGCACCGTCGATCTCGACACCGCCGCCTTCAGCCAGCGCCGCGGCGGCCGTGCGTGACAGTCCGAGAAGCCGGGCGAGGCCCGCGTCAACCCGCATGCCCGCCAGGCCCTCCGGGACTGGTAGCGACCGATTGGCCATCTATTCGTCCTCGGCGGCTTTCCGCCGCCCGACGGTATCGAAGTCGAACCCGAACAGCGACAGTCCCACCAGCAGGATCGCCCCGCCGACCACGCACGGGTCGGCCACGTTGAAGACCGGCCACCACCCGATGGACAGGAAGTCCACGACGTGGCCCTGCAGCGGGCCGGGTGAGCGGAAGAACCGGTCGATGAGGTTGCCGAGGGCCCCGCCGAGAATCATGCCCAGCCCGACCGCCCACCACGGATTGACCAGCCGTCGGCCCATCCAGATGATCCCGATCACCACGCCGGTGGCGATCAACGTGAGCACCCACGTGTAGCCGGTGGCCATCGAGAACGCCGCACCGGAATTGCGCACCAGCGTCCACGTCACCGTGTCGCCGATGATCGACACGGGCTGGCCCGGGGTGAGGAATTTGACCGCGAGCACCTTGGTGGCGATGTCGGTGACCAGCACCACGCCCGCAATGCCGAGCAGCAGCCGTAGGCGTCGCCGCGGCGGCGCCTCTTCGGCCATCTCGTCGGCCACGTCTGGGTCGTCAGTCACGGCCCCATCATCCCAAAACGTCGATGCGGAAGAATCTCGGACCATGGGTCGCCTCGTTATCGTCACCACCGGCGGCACGATCGCCAGCGGCACGGGCGAGGACGGCGTCAAGCGTCCGTCCCGCACCGGGGCCGAACTGGCGTCAGGGCTCGAGGTCAATTTCGAAGTCGATGTGGTCGACCTGATGGCGGTCGACAGCTCGCAAATGACTCCCGCCGACTGGGATCGTATCCGGGCGGCTGTCGCGGCGGCAGCGGACGCCGACGGCGTCGTCGTCACGCACGGCACCGACACCATGGAGGAGACGGCGCTATGGCTCGACTTGACCTACCGCGGCACTACACCAGTGGTGTTCACCGGCGGACAACGAAGCGCCGATGCTCCGGACGCCGACGGCTCAACCAACCTTCAGGACGCTTTGGCGGTCGCAGCCAGTCCTTCAGCTCGGGGTCTCGGAGTCGTGGTCAGTCTTGCGGGCACGGTTTGGCAGCCGTTGGGATTGCAGAAAGTGGCGACCGAGGACCTACGCGGCTTCGCGGGTACGGTTATCGGCGCCGTGTCACAGGATAGGTTCGCCCGGCAAGCGCCGAAGGAGCGGCCATACTTCGGTGCGCTGCCGGCGGCGGCAGCACCGCGGGTGGACATTGTCGCCGCTTATCCTGGCGCGGACGCGGTGGCGATGGACGGCTGCGCCGCCGCGGGCGCCCGCGGAATCGTGTTGGAGGCGGTGGGGTCGGGCAATGCCGGCTCCGCGGTGATCGCCGGCGTACAGCGACTCTGCGCCGCCGGAGTGGCCGTCGCGGTAACCACGCGAGTGCCTGGAGCGCGGGTCAGCCCCACATACGGTCCGGGCCACGATCTGGTGGCCGCGGGCGCCATACCGGTGCGGCGGCTGCGTTCTGCGCAAGCACGGGTGCTGTTGATGGCCGCGCTGGCGAGCGGGCTGCCCGTCGACGAAGCCGTCGACCGATGGGGTTGACGCGCATGGCACCGTGGACGCGTGCCCCTCGACAACATGATCCGCCGAGGCGCCACGCTGATCGCCGTCCTGGCGCTGGCCCTGGCCGCGGGCGCGGTGGCGCGTGCCGAAGCGCCCCCGGGCGCCGACGCGATCGACGACTACCCCGTCGCGCAGGGCTTCTACCGACCCGGCCCGCCGCCCAACTACCACGTGTTTTTCAAGACACCCGACGGCCTGTCGTGTGGCATCGGCCCCAACGGCGGACCCATCGGCTGTGACGGTGTTCCCCTGGGCGCCCCGCCCGGAACCAACCAGACGTTCTTGATCAGCGGCGGCCCCGCGGAGTACCGGCACTCCCCCACGCCGACGTTCACCCGCGAGGGTGTCGACGTCCTGCCGGCGGGGTACCGGCTCGAGAACTGGGGTGCCAGTTGCGGTGTCGGATATCAGGGCACCGTGACCTGTAAGACGTACGGCGATCACGGCTTCACGATCTCGAGCGTTTACGGGGTGCTCTGGTAGCGCGCCAGTTCGGCGAGGTAGTCGGGCCAGTCGAGGGAATCGACCGGGTTGGCGCGCTCGATACCGGGCGTGTCGATCGGGAACGTGCGGGCCTGGCCCGGTCCGCTCGTCCTGGTCTCGAACCGGACCGTCATCACGCCGTGCCCGGCGCCCTGGATCCAACCATGCCCGAATTCGGGATGGGTGACGTCGTCGCCGATGCGCCAGGCGGGTGCGGTCGCGGCGAGGTCCGAGACGGTGGGTGGCACCCCGGTGTGCGTGACGTCGTCGTCGGAGGCCATCAGCTCCAAATCCGGGAACAACGACTCCTGGCGAACGTCCGTGAGCCCCGAAAAGCCAACACCCAGTAGGCGAATCGGCCCGACGTCGACAGGGTCGAGCAACAGCCGGCGCGCGGTGGCGATCAACGTGGCCGCATCGGTGGTGGCGTACGGCAGGGTCGCCGAGCGGGTGAGCGTGCTCATATCGGACTTCTTCAGCTTCACGGTGACCGTGCGCGCGCCCCGGCCGTCCTTTTCCAGGCGCCGGTGGGCATGCTCACCGATCGGGCCCATCGCTTCACGAAGCTGATCGAGGGTGGTCAGGTCTTCGGGAAACGTGGACTCCGCGCTGATCTGCTTGGCGGGCGCGTTCTCGGCGACCGGCCGGTCGTCGATGCCGCGGGCGAGCCGGTGCAGCGCCGGGCCCACGGTGCCGCCGAGGATATCTGCGGCCTCGGCCTCGCTGAGCGCGGCGAACGCGCCGATGGTCTCGATGCCGAGCCGATGCAGCTTCTCCCCGGCGACGGGTCCGATCCCCCACAACCGCCGCACCGGCAGACCGTCGAGCAGCGCACGCTCCTCATCGCGGCGGACCACGCGCATACCGTCGGGTTTGGCCAACCCGGATGCGATCTTGGCGAGTTGCTTCCCCGAGCCCGCCCCGATGGACGCGACGAGCCCGGTCACCTCGAGCACCCGCGCGCGCAGGGTCCGGCAGAAGTCCTCGACCTCATCCGCCGACGCGCCCGCGAGCTCGGCGGGCTCACCGAAAGCCTCGTCGTACGAGAGCTGTTCGAGAACGGGCACCGTTGCGCGCACGGTCTCGAACACCCGGCGGCTGGCCACGCCGTAGACGACGCCGCGCGGCGGGAGGACGACCGCAGTGGCGCCGACCAGCCTGCGCGCCTGGTGCATCGGCATCGCCGACTTGGCGCCGTACACCCGGGACTCGTAGCTCGCCCCGGCGACCACACCGCGCCCACCGAGCCCGCCGACCAGCACCGGACGCCCCCGCAGGGTGGGACGGGTCAGCTGCTCGACGGACGCGAAGAACGCGTCCATGTCGAGGTGCAGAACCCAGCGAGCGTCCATTGCTGCAGATGCTAAGGCGCTAGCCTGACGCGCATGGCACACCCAGGCGACGAACCCTTCGATGTCGTCATCTCAGATGACTCGATTCGGTTGGGTCAGTTCCTCAAACTGGCCGGACTCATCGACTCGGGCGCCGATGCGAAGTCGGTGATCGCCGACGGGCTGGTCACCGTCAACGGCGAAGTCGAGCACCGACGCGGCAGGCAGCTGCGCCCCGCCGATGTCGTGGTGTTCGCCGGCCGCGGCGCCCGGGTCGCCGATCGTTAGCGGTCGGGCGTTGCCGAGTGTGGGGTTGCGTCACGGTGATTCGCGAAATGCGTTCATCGATCCCACACTCGCGGGCGGGTGCGATCGCTAGATGGTTATTTTCCTGAGCCTGAACGGGAACCCGCCACCGACAGTCCCCGTCTTCCATTCGCCATCCTCGAAATTCAGGGCACCGCCTACCATGTCGAGGCTCGAATCGTCGCGTGCACCAAGCTCCAGGTTCGGGTCGGGCCTGATCGTGAAGCTGGGCGCCAACAACTCGTTGGCGATGAGATCGGCCAGCTCGTCGCGCCAACCGGCGGGGAACTCTCGGATGGTCAACTCCAGTTCGATTCGGTCGCCGATGTCGAGACCGAAGCGCCGCCGGGCTTCCTGGAACTCGCGCACCATGTCGCGGGCCCACCCCTCGGCCTCGAGTTCCTCGGTGACCGTGCCGTCGAGCACTACCAACCCGGCCCCGTCGGACAGCGCCGCGGTGTACTCCGGATCGGCGGCGACCAGCCGCGAGCTGTACTCGTCGGGCTGCAACACCGCCGGCCCGGCGGTCAGCGTGCCGTCGGCGTTGACCACGGCTTCTCCCGCCTTGACGGCTTTGATGGCCGCCTGAACGTCCTTGCCCAGGCGCGGCCCGGCAACCCGGGCGTTCACGGTCAGTTCGATGCGGCCGTAGGTGTCGATGTCGTCGGTGAGCTCGACGGCCTTGACGTTGAGCTCGTCGGCGATCAGGTCGGCGAACGGCTCGAGCCGCTGCGGGTTGTCCACGGCGACAGTGAGTTTCGGCAGCGGTAGTCGCACCCGCAGCTTCTTGGCCTTGCGCAGCGACGACGCCGCCGATGCCACCTCGCGCACCAGGTCCATCGTCTCGACCAACTCGGGGTCGGTGGGCAGCAGGTTCTCCTCGGGCCAGTCGGTCAGGTGCACCGACCGCTCACCGGTCAGGTCGCGCCAGATGCGCTCGGTGATCAACGGCAGCAACGGGGCGGCAAGCCGGGCGGTCACCTCCAGCACGGTGTGCAGGGTGTCGATCGCGTCGGCATCCTCCTCCCAGAACCGCGAACGAGACCGTCGTACATACCAATTCGTCAGCGCCTCGGTGAACTGCCGCAGCTCGTCACATGCCCCGGAGATGTCACAGACATCCAGCGACGCGGTGAGGTCGTCGCGCAGCACGGCGAGCTTGGCCAGGATGTAGCGGTCGAGCACGTGCTTGGAGTCGGTGCTCCACGAGCCCTTCTTCGGTGCGTACAACGCGAGGAAGGTGTAGGCGTTCCACAGCGGCAGCAGAACCTGCCGGACGCCTTCGCGGATGCCCTGTTCGGTGACGATCAGGTTGCCGCCGCGTAGGATCGGCGAGGCCATCAGGAACCACCGCATGGCATCGGAGCCGTCGCGGTCGAACACCTCCGTCACATCCGGATAGTTGCGCAGCGACTTGCTCATCTTCTGGCCGTCGTTGCCGAGCACGATCCCGTGCGCCACACAGGTTTTGAATGCCGGCTTGTCGAACAGCGCGGTGGCCAGGATGTGCAGCGTGTAGAACCACCCCCGGGTCTGCCCGATGTACTCGACGATGAAGTCGCCCGGGAAGTGCGAGTCGAACCAGTCCTGGTTCTCGAACGGGTAATGCACCTGCGCATACGGCATGGAGCCCGAGTCGAACCAGACGTCGAAGACGTCCTCGATGCGCCGCATCGTCGAGCGGCCCGTCGGGTCGTCGGGATTGGGCCGGGTGAGCTCGTCGATGTAGGGCCGGTGCAGATCGGTGGGCCGCACCCCGAAGTCACGTTCGAGCTCGTCGAGGCTGCCGTAGACGTCGATGCGCGGATACGCCGGATCGTCGGACTTCCACACCGGGATCGGGGTGCCCCAGTAGCGATTTCGCGAGATCGACCAGTCGCGGGCACCGGCCAGCCACTTGCCGAACTGCCCGTCCTTGACATGTTCGGGATACCAGGTGATCTCCTGGTTGAGCTCCACCATGCGGTCGCGGAATTCGGTGACCTTGATGAACCAGGACGACACCGCCCGGTAGATCAGGGGATTGCGGCACCGCCAGCAGTGTGGATAGGAGTGCTCGTAGGTCTCGTGACGCAACAGCACCGCACCGTGCGCAGCCGCGGGCCCGCTCTGGTTCTTCAGGTCGCGGATGATCTGCGGGTTGGCGTCGAAGACGTGCTGTCCGGCGTAGTCGGGGACGGTGGTGTCGAACCGCCCCTTGGAATCGACCGGTGTGACGGTCTCGATGCCCGCGGCCTGCGCGGTGAGCATGTCGTCTTCGCCGTAAGCGGGCGACATGTGCACGATGCCGGTGCCGTCCTCGGTACTGACGAAGTCCGCGGGCAGCACGCGGAACGAGCGGGGCGCATCGGCGAAGTACGCAAACGGCGGCAGGTACCGGGTCTCGAGCAGCTCGCGACCCGAGTACGTGCCGAGGACCTCCGGCTCTTCGCCCAATTCGCGCGCATAGGCGCCGACCCGCGCCTCGGCCAACACGAAACGCCGCGCGTCGGGCCCCTGCACCTGCACGTAGGTGACGTCGGGGTGCACCGCGACCGCCTGGTTGGACGGCAGCGTCCACGGCGTCGTGGTCCAGACCAGCAGGTAGGCGCCGGCCAGATCCCCTTCGGCGATCCGGAAACCCACGGTGATCGCGGGGTCCTGGCGACTCTGGTAGACGTCGTCGTCCATGCGCAGTTCATGGCTGGACAACGGTGTCTCGTCGTTCCAGCAGTACGGCAGCACACGGTTGCCCTCATAGGCAAGGTCCTTGTCCCACAACTGCTTGAAGGCCCAGATCACCGACTCCATGAACTCGGGTTCGAGGGTCTTGTAGTCGTTGTCGAAGTCCACCCAGCGGGCCTGCCGTGTGACGTAGGCCCGCCATTCGTTGGTGTACTTGAGCACCGAGGCTCGGCAGGCGTCGTTGAACTTCTCGATGCCCATCTCTTCGATCTGCGCCTTGTCGGTGATGCCGAGTTGGCGCTGCACCTCGAGTTCGGCGGGCAGGCCGTGGGTGTCCCAGCCGAAGCGACGCTCCACCTTAAAGCCGCGCATGGTGCGGTACCGCGGCACGATGTCCTTGACGTACCCGGTGAGCAGGTGCCCGTAGTGCGGCAACCCGTTGGCGAACGGCGGGCCGTCGTAGAAGACGTACTCGGGGGCGTCGTCGCGGCGGGCGATGCTGGCGCGGAAGGTGTCGTCGCGGTCCCAGTACTCGAGGACCTCGGTCTCCAGCGCGGGGAATTTCGGCGCCCCAGCGGCCGGCTTCGGGTAGGCGGTCATAGCTCCTGTGCCTCGTTCGGCTTCCGGTTCGAAGCCTCACATGTTCGTCAAGGCACGGGGACGACGTCGCGCCGGTGCGCGAGCGCCGCGGTACCACCCCGCTTGCGCACACTAAGGGGTGCGCGCCGCTCAGTTAGGGCGTTGACGGGCCCACCCGTTCGGTTCTACTGGGCTCGGAACGCCCCAGAGGTGGTGACGCCGAACTGTTCTTCCGAAGGCTCCCCGGTGATGGCCGGATCCAAGCCGATGGCGTCGATCTTACCGCCGAACGGCGTGTGCTCAGTTCGGGGGCAACGCGTCCGACGTGATCTCGACGAGCGCGAGCGGGAACTGTTCGGACAGC
This sequence comes from Mycobacterium neumannii, assembly GCF_002245615.1. Lineage (NCBI taxonomy): Bacteria > Bacillati > Actinomycetota > Actinomycetes > Mycobacteriales > Mycobacteriaceae > Mycobacterium > Mycobacterium neumannii. The sequence continues at coordinate 17,729 of NZ_NKCO01000019.1, forward strand.
TCCTCGACCGTGTACTGCTCGAAGCGGCTGGTGTCATACCACCAGTCGATACGCACATCGCCACCGGCGCGGTAGACACGCACCTCCAGTGCGTGGCCGAGGCCAGGCGGCGTCTCCTGCACCGGCACGGTGTCCGACGGCGATTCGCCGATGTAGTTGAAGTACACCTCCGGCGAAGCGGCCACCTCGCGCTCCGAAGCGGCGGCCAGGATCTGGTGCACGGAGGCCAGCACCTCGGTGGCGCTCGCGTGCTGCCCCGCCACACACACCAGGGGTACCGCGTCGAGCAGAGAACCGCGCTCGCTCGCGATGTCGACTCGGACCAGGCCTTCACCGAGTGTGCGGGCGATGGTTCTGCTCAACGCGGCGACCAGGATCTCGTCGGCCGGCAGACCGAGCCATTCGGTGGCCCCGTCGAGTTCGGCCGTCAGCTCGTCGCTTGCGGGGGTCGAAACTTTGACCATGCTGGCGGAGGCACCGGCGTCCGCAGCGTCGTAGTCCGTGACGCGGACCGTTGCCGTAGCAAACTCACCGAGCGGGCGCAGAACCTCTGTGGGCGAAGCCAGGTAGGGAGCAACCATGCGACCAAAGATAGCTCAGGTGTCCCAAAAATGGGAGACACCTCCCAAAACTGTGACGCCAGTGTCAATATAGGCAAACTCCTCCAGTTTGCGGACCGCACTGCCCAAACGCGGGACGTTGGTTTAGAGTGGACAAGTGCCTCGGACAGACGAGAACGGCAGACAACTCAAAGCGCTGCTCGACTACCTGCTCGACGGTGACATCGAGGCCAAGGACATCTACGACGCACTGGGCACATCCAGCAGCACGTACTACCGCCGAATCAAAGAGCCGGACTATCCAGACGCCGAGGAGCTGCGGCGGGTGGCGGACCGGTTCGGTCTGAACTATCCCGACCTGCAGATCAGATTCGGCTTGATGACCAGGCAAGAAGTGCTGAGTTACGTCGAATATCTCGAACGCACAGGCGGTTCCGGCCAGACGGCCGTGCGGGAGACGACCAAGTCGCGAACCCGCATTCCTCGACTCTCCGAGCTGCGACCGCGGAGTGACGCCCCGCCCCTTTAGCCGTACACTTTGCTGAGTACTACGGCAGCTCCGAAGGCAACCCTATGGCTTTGGCGACACTGATCGCGATCACGCTTTGCTGTATCGCGTGGAGCCTGTGGATTCGCCGGGTCACCTGGTCCTCCCGTTGGGAGGTGGCCGCCACCCTCAACATCGCCCTGCAGGGCATGGCGGTGTTGTTGATGTCCCCGTGGGCCTCGGAAACGCTGGGGGTCGCGCTGCACGCGCTGACCGGCAAATGGAACCTCGAAGACTTCATCGGCCACGACTGCTACATCGTCGCCGCGTCGGCCGTCGTCTACAACGCCCTCGGTCGCCTGCAGGACGACCACCTGCTGCAGAGGTCGTTCAAGCAGTACGTCGAAATCCCGGCCACGCTGTGCATCCCGTTGCTGCTGGTCACCTTCTCCCTCGGCAACGGCGCGCGCATCTTCAAGCCGGACTTCTTCCAGGTGCCCACCGACTTCTGGCTGAACACCTACTGGCTGATCCTGTGCGGCATCCTGATCTACCTGCTGGGGTACGGCAGCCGGGCCCTGCTGGTGCTGCGCAGGGATCCGCGGTCGCGCAAGATCGCCAACGTCTATCTGATCTCGTCCGCCGCGGGCATCGCCGCGTGCATCGTGCGCCTGCTGACGGCCTACATCCCCGCGCTGCAGCAGCACGACGGCGGCGCGACCCTGGTGTGGGTCTTCGCCTGTATGTGCGGTGCCGGCTTCGCGCTGACCTCGGCGGAGTCCTGGCGGCAGAAGACGAAGTGGTTCAGCAGCGCTTCTCAGTGATTGCGCGTTACCCGGCAACCTCGCGCGACACGCTGTATAACGGCGCACCCAGATCGGGCACCGTCTGATAGCCACGCCTGCGCGCCCGCGCCGCGTCGCGCCGGATCAACACGCCCAGTCCGGCGAACGTCGCCTGGTCGAGCACCATCCGCGTGAGCAGTCGGTTGTGCACGAAGCCGAACGCCAGTCCGGTACTCGGATCGGCCCACCCGACCGAGCCGGCCAGCCCGGCATGACCAAACCCGGCCATCACCCCCGGGGGCACCGGGAGCGAGTGGTAACCCAGGTTGAAGCTCAACGGTACGAAGATGTTGCGGTCAGGCCAGTAGCTCGCCCGGCCGGTCAGCGCCGCGACCCGCTCCTCGGACAGGAACTGTTTGCCCTCGATGCGGCCACCGTTGGCGATCGCGCCGTACATCTTGGCCAGGCTCCTGGCGGTGGCCACACCGTTGGCGGCCGGGATCTCGGCGTCCAGGAACGGCGTGTCGCCCTGGACCACCGACTTCATGCCGGGGAAGTACATCGAACCGAACATCCCCGACACCCCGAGCGCCGCGACGCGCGGGGCGACGAAGTTGAAGACCGGGTTGGCGAGGGCGCCCTGCGGGGCGAGGATCTGCGCGGCGCGGGTCGGCGCGCCGGCAGGCGGGCGCCCCAGGTGCAACCCGTCGGTGTCCAGCGGCTCGGCCAGCTCCTCGCGGATCAGATCGCGCATGCCCTTGCCGGTGACGGCGCGGCCCAGGCCGGACATCAGCCAGCCGTAGGTCAGCGCGTGATAGGCCTGATGGCCGAACAGCAGCTTGTTGACCGGCGCGGCCGCCACCCGCTCTTCCATCACCCGATGGTCGAGCAGCTGGGCCTTGGTGCACCCGTTGAGGTGCGACAGCCCGGCCCGGTGCTGCATCAGCTCGCGCACCGTGATCGCGGCCTTGCCCTTGACGCCGAACTCGGGCCAGTACTCGGCCACCGGGGTGTCGTAGTCGATCAGGCCGCGGTCGGCGAGTCGGTGGATGACAGTGGACGCCATGCCCTTGGTGACCGAGAAGACCATCGCACCGGTGTCAGCGTTCCAGTACTGCGTGCCGCGGCGGTCCGAGTAACCGGTCCACACGTCGACGACGGGCTCACCGTGCAAGTAGATCGACAGGGCGCCGCCGCCGTAGCGACGACCAGGGAACAGTCGCGAGAAAGCACGCAGGGTGCAGGCGAAATTGGAATCGGCAGCGCCCTGGACACCGTGCGGAAGCGCGACGCTGCGCTCCCGTTTGTTGACACCCGTCACAATTTATTTAATTTACTCGCAGCCCCGGCAAATAAACCTACCGTTACCTATTTGTTAGGTTCGCGCATGTCAGAGGCGTCGAGCAGCTGCTGCGCAGCAAGCGCGGGAGTCAGCTCGCCGTCGCGGACCTGACGTTCGATCTCGGCGCGCATCCGCTTCACGTTCGGGTTCGACAGCACCCGGTCGAGGACCGAATCCCGCACCATCGACCAGGTCCACTCGACTTGCTGAGCGCGCCTGCGGCTTTCGAACTCCCCCGCCTCGGTGAGCACGTCGCGGTGCTTGAGCACCGTCGCCCACAGCTCCTCGAGGCCCGTCCTCTCCAGCGCGCTCATCGTGAGAACCGGTGGGCGCCACAGTGTTTCGCGGGGATAAATGAGGCGAATGGCACCGGCGAGCTCACGGGCGGCCCGTTTTGCCTCGATCGCGTGCTCGCCGTCGGCCTTGTTCACCACGACGATGTCGGCGAGTTCGAGCACGCCCTTCTTGATGCCCTGCAGCTGATCGCCGGTGCGCGCGAGCGTGAGGAACACGAAGGTGTCGACCATGTTGGCCACGGTCACCTCGGACTGCCCGACGCCGACCGTCTCGACCAGGACCACGTCGAAACCGGCCGCCTCCAACAGCACGATCGTCTCGCGGGTCGCCTTGGCGACGCCGCCGAGTGTGCCCGAGGTGGGCGATGGGCGGATGTAGGCGTCGGGATGCACGGCCAACTGCGCCATGCGGGTCTTGTCGCCCAGGATCGAGCCCCTGGTCCTGGTCGACGAGGGATCGACGGCCAGCACGGCGACGCGGTGTCCCTGGTTGATCAGGTACATGCCGAGCGCCTCGATCGTCGTCGACTTGCCGACGCCGGGCACGCCGGTGATCCCGACATGCAGCGAGTTGCCCGCGTGCTCAGTCAGCTTCAGCAGCAGTTCCTGGGCCTGCTCGCGGTGGTCGACGCGCGTCGACTCCACCAGCGTGATGGCTCTTGCCAGGGCGGCACGGTCGCCGTCCGCCACGGCGGCCGCAAGGTCGGCGGTCGGATCGGCCATCTAGTCGAGGCGGTAGCCCAGCCGATCGGCCAGCTTGTGCAGGAGGCCGACCGCCGCGTCCGCGATCACCGTGCCGGGCGGGAAGATCGCGGTGGCTCCGGCGGCGTAGAGCTCGTCGAAGTCGCCGGGCGGGATGACGCCGCCGACCACGATCATGATGTCGGGCCGACCCACCTCGGCGAGCGCTTCGCGCAGCGCGGGCACCAGGGTCAGGTGCCCGGCCGCGAGCGATGAGACGCCGACGACGTGCACGTCGTTGTCGGCGGCCTGCCGTGCGACCTCCTCGGGGGTGGAGAACAGCGAGCCGACGTCGACGTCGAAGCCGATGTCGGCGAACGCGGTCGCGATCACCTTCTGCCCGCGGTCGTGGCCGTCCTGGCCCATCTTCGCGATCAGGATGCGCGGCTGGCGACCGTCGGCCTCGGCGAACTTCTGCACGAGGTCGGTGGCTTTTGTGATGTTGCTGACCCCTGCACCCCCCATCTCATCGCGGTAGACGCCGGCGATCGTACGGATCTCGGCGACGTGGCGCCCGTAGACCCGCTCGAGCGCATCGGAGATCTCACCGACGGTGGCCTTGGCCCGCGCGGCGTTGATGGCCAGGGCGAGCAGGTTGTTGCCCAGCCCGTCCTCGCCCGCCGGTCCGCGGGCACCCGCCGCCCGGCTCAGCTCGGCCAGCGCGGCGTCCACCTCGGCCTGATCGCGTTCGGCGCGCAGCCGCTCGAGTTTTGCGAGCTGCTCGGCCCGCACCCGGCTGTTCTCGACCTTGAGGACCTCGACCTCGTGGTCCTCGTCGACTTGGTACTTGTTGACGCCGATCACCGTCTGCTGGCCGGAGTCGATGCGCGCCTGGGTGCGCGCGGCGGCCTCCTCGATGCGCAGTTTCGGGATGCCGTCGGAGATCGCCTGCGCCATTCCGCCGTGCTCGACGACCTCGCCGATGTGCATCCGCGCCGCGGTGGCCAGCTGGTGGGTCAGCCACTCGACGTAGTACGAGCCGCCCCACGGATCGATCGGCCGCGTGGTGCCCGACTCCTGCTGCAGCACCAACTGGGTGTTGCGCGCGATGCGGGCCGAGAAGTCAGTCGGCAATGCCAGCGCCTCGTCAAGCGCGTTGGTGTGCAACGACTGGGTGTGCCCCTGCGTCGCGGCCATCGCCTCGATGCAGGTGCGCGCGACGTTGTTGAACGGGTCCTGAGCGGTCAACGACCACCCCGACGTCTGCGAATGGGTGCGCAATGACCTGGATTTGGGGCTTTCGGGTCCAAATTCCGCGACCAGCTCGCTCCAGAGCAGCCGGCCGGCCCGCAGCTTGGCGACCTCCATGAAGAAGTTCATGCCGATGCCCCAGAAGAACGAAAGGCGCGGCGCGAACTTGTCGACGTCGAGCCCGGCATCGAGGCCGGCCTTGATGTACTCGACACCGTCGGCCAGCGTGTAGGCCAACTCGAGATCGGCTGTGGCACCGGCTTCCTGGATGTGGTAGCCCGAGATCGAGATCGAGTTGAACTTAGGCATCTTCGTGCTGGTGTAGCCGAAGATGTCGGAGATGATCCGCATCGACTCCTTCGGCGGATAGATGTAGGTGTTGCGGACCATGAACTCTTTGAGGATGTCGTTCTGAATGGTCCCGGCCAACTTCTCCGGCGGCACGCCCTGCTCTTCGGCGGCGACGACGTACAGCGCCAGGATCGGCAGCACCGCGCCGTTCATCGTCATCGACACCGACACGGTCGACAGGTCGATGCCGTCGAAAAGCTGACGCATGTCGAGGATGGAGTCGATTGCTACGCCTGCCATTCCGACGTCGCCCTGCACCCGCGGATGGTCCGAGTCGTAACCGCGATGGGTGGCCAGGTCGAACGCCACCGAGAGGCCCTTCTGCCCCGCTGCCAGGTTGCGCCGGTAGAACGCGTTGGACTCCGCGGCGGTGGAGAAACCCGCGTACTGGCGGATGGTCCACGGCTGGTTGACGTACATGGTGGGGTACGGGCCCCGCACGAAGGGCGGTTGGCCCGGGAAGGTGTCGAGCGGATATCCGGCGGCGACGGCGGCGTCGCGGTCGGCCCCGATGTAGACGGGCTTGACGTCGATACCCTCCGGCGTCACCCAGTCCACTTGGTCGGCGCTGTATCCGTGCGTCGTGGCGGCCGCTTCGACATGGGCGGTGACGGCGGCCTCGGTCGGCGGGTCGGCACGCTTCTCGCCGTGCAGCGGGACTCCGGCGAAACTCCCGATGGTCTTTCCGATCCCGGCTGTGGCAGTCACCTCAGGCCCCCAATCTGGTGAGCAGGTCCGACAGGGTGGCGACCGCGTCGATCTTCGCGGTCAGGTAGCCGTCCGGCTTGGAATGGGCTTCCGCGACGGCCTTTTCCGGCCCGGCGAGCAGCACATGCGATACGCCCGTCTCGCGTGCCGAGTCGACCGCGGCCGAGGCTTCCTCTCCGTAGCGGGTGTCGGTGCCGCAGATCACGGCGATCGGCGGTGTCTGCTCCGCCTCGGTCACCGCTTCGATACCGCCCGACGCGAGCAGGTTCGTGGCGAAGGTGGTGCGCACGTTGTGTTCGGCGAGTGGACCGAGCGGCAGCAGCAACACCTTCGGCCTGGCCCCGGTCCTCTCGAGGAAAGCGTCGGAGCGGTCCCGCAGCTCCTCGAAGCCCGCCGCGTAGCGGGCCACCCCCGGCAGCGAATCACCTTGCGGCAGAGCCGGATCGGCGATATTGGGAAACTCGTTGACACCGGTCAGCGCCGTTCGCCGGTGTGCGATGTCCTCGGCGCGCCGCTGGGCGACCTCGGCGATCTGGGCAACGATGTGATCACGAGCCTGTTCGAAGCCGCCGCGGGACTCGATGTCCTGGAAGTGCTTCCATGCCTGCTCGGCGAGCTCCTCGGTGAGGTCCTCCACATGCCAGGAACCCGCCGCCGGGTCGAGCACACGGCCAAGGTGCGACTCCTCGAGCAACAGCAGCTGGGTGTTGCGGGCCATTCGGCGCGCGAAGCTCGGCGCCGTCCCTGGGAACCCACCGGGGATCGCGACGTCGAACGGGTGGACCTGGATGGTGTCGGCCCCGCCGACACCGGCCGAGAAGGCGGCCACGGTGGTGCGCAACATGTTCACCCACGGATCGCGCTTGGACATCATCGGCAGCGACGTCATGGCGTGCAGGGTGACCGCTCCGTGCTCCGGCGCTCCGACGACCTCGGCGACCCTGGCCCACAGCAGGCGCGCGGCCCGCAGTTTGGCGATCGTCATGAACTGGTCGTCGTCGGCGGCGATGCGGAAACTGATCTGCCGCAACCCGTCCGGGACACAGATACCGCCCTCTTCCAGCTGCCGCAGGTAGCTCACCCCCGTTGACACCAGGCCGGCCAGCTCCCACGATGCGTTGGCGCCGAGGTTGTGGAACGCGGGTCCGTCGACGGTGACGGCGCGAACGCCGCCGCTGTAGTCGCCGAATTTGGCGGCGGTGGCCACGACGTCGGCGATCTCGGGAGCCGCGCGCCCGCTCAGCGGTGCGGTCAACGGGTCGGCGCCGAGGTCCACCGACAGCCGGGAGCGTTGGTCGGCGTCGAGGTCGCTCAACAGCCCGAGCACCGCGTCGGCGGCCGAAACGTAATCGGGCCCGGCGATTTCGAAGAGCACCGGGACGAGGTCGAGGAAGACACCGTCGAACAGCCGGTCCAACTCCGAAGCCGCGACGCCCGCGGGCGCGCCGACGCGGATGACGAGCGCGCTGACCCCCTCGGTGAGGCTGACCAACACGGCGCCGTTGGATTCGGCCAGGTTGCCGGGCCCGTTCACCGGGAACGCCTCGGCGACTTTCCAGCCGGCCTTGACGTCACGGAGCGCGTCACCGCCGCGCACGAACGGCCACTGCCCGGGCAGCGGAGGTTCGGGAAGCCCATCGGCGCTGGTGTACAGCGGGCGGATCGCGAAGCCGTCGTAGGTGGGCGAATCCAGCAGCCGCTCGGGCTCGGCGGGCAGATCGGCGGGATCGCGCCGGGTGCTCTTTGCCAGCACCGCGGCAACCGCTGAGCGCCAGCGCTCGCGATCGGCCTCGACCACAGTGGGTTTCTGCACGATCATCAGGCTAAATGATCGCAGTCACAGCGGTGTCTGCCGGTCGGTCGACTCGCGGTCCCGCGAACAGGTGGCTTCGGCCGCGGTTCCGTAGTCTTGGTAGACGTGAACTCCGTCGTCAGCACCCTGCGCGCGGCCCGAGGGGCGGTGATCGCGACGCTTTCGAGCGTCTCGCGGGTGCGTCTGGTCGGGTCCCTGGCGGCGATTGTGATTCTCGTCGCAGTTGCGTTGCTGGTCCCGGTGCCGACCGCGGTGCAGTTGCGCGACTGGGCCACCTCGGTCGGGCCGTGGTTTCCGCTGGCGTTTCTGGCCGCCCACATCGTGGTGACGGTCTTCCCGTTCCCCCGCACGGCATTCACGCTCGGCGCGGGCCTGCTCTTCGGCCCGGTGCTGGGCATCCCCCTGGCGGTGACGGCGGCGACGATCAGCGCGGTCATCGCGGTGCTGCTCGTCCGCGCCGTGGACCTTCGACTGGACCGGGCGGTGCGCCATCCGCGAATCGAATCCCTCAACGCGCGGCTGCGCGAACGCGGTTGGCCGACGGTGCTGTCGATGCGGTTGATTCCCGCCGTGCCGTTCGCCGTGCTCAACTACGCCGCGGGAGTGTCGTCGGTGCGCGTGCTCCCCTACGCGCTGGCCACCTTGGCGGGACTGGTGCCGGGCACTGCGGCGGTGGTGATCCTCGGCGACGCGCTGACCGGCAATGTCAGCCCCCTGCTCGTGCTGATCTCGTTTTGCACCGCCAGCCTGGGCGTGGCGGGCCTGGTCTACGAGGTCCGCGTGCACCGGCGCCACCACCGCGAGCGCACGGTCGAACCCGCCGTCGATCAGCCGGTGCGCGTGCCGAGATAGCTCCCGGTCAGCGGGAGTGCGCCCCGCCGCCGGGCTCGCGTTCCTGCGTCGCAGGGTTGGTCTGCTGGCCGATCCCCGGGAACGACGGCGGTGCGTTGATGGGCGCGGGGCCGTCCACCGACGTGCGCGCCTCGGCTTCGGCCTTGGCCACCGCGCGGGCGATCTCGGGATCGGTCTCGGTGTTGAACCAGTCGGCGACCTCGTCGTCGTCATCGGTCTTGACCGGCGTGTCGTCGACCGGCGACGGGGTGTAGCGGAACACGCCGTCCTCCCCGGGCGCGCCGAGCATCTTGGTGAAACCCTGTAGCGCCGAACCGAAGTCGCTGGGCACCAGCCACACCTTGTTCGCCTCGCCCTTGGCCATCTGCGGCAGGGTCTGCAGGTACTGGTACGCCAGCATCTCCGGCGTTGGCCGACCCGCCTTGATGGCCGCGAACGTCTTCTCGATGGCCTTCGCCTGGCCCTGGGCCTGCAGGTAGGCCGCCGCGCGTTCGCCTTGGGCGCGCAACATGCGCGACTGGCGATCTGCCTCCGCGGCCAGGATCGCGGCCTGTTTGGCGCCCTCGGCGGCCAGGATCTGGGCCTGCTTCTGGCCCTCGGCCTGTTTGATGGCCGATTCCCGGTTGCCTTCCGCGGTCAGGATCATCGCGCGCTTCTCGCGGTCGGCGCGCATCTGCTTTTCCATCGAATCCTGGATCGACGGTGGCGGGTCGATGCTGCGCAACTCGACACGGGCGACCCGCAACCCCCAGCGGTTGGTGGCCTCGTCGAGCACGCCGCGCAACGCCGTGTTGATCTGGTCGCGCGAGGTCAGCGTCTGCTCCAGCGTCATACCGCCGACGAGGTTGCGCAGCGTGGTCGTGGTCAGCTGCTCGACACCGACGATGTAGTTGCTGATCTGGTAGACCGCGGCCTGCGGGTTGGTCACCTGGAAGTAGACCACCGTGTCGATCTGCACGGTCAGGTTGTCCTCGGTGATCACCGGCTGCGGCGGGAAGGACACCACCCGCTCGCGCAGGTCGACGCGGGCACGGATCCGGTCGACGAACGGCAGCAGCAGGGTCAGCTGACCGGACACGGTCTTGCTGTAGCGGCCGAGCCGTTCGATGACCGCGGCCTCGGCCTGTGGTATCAGCGCGATCGACTTCGCGACGATGATGGCGGCGAACACCACCAGCACGCCGACGAGCACCAGGCCGGCGACGGCTCCATCCATGGCGATTCCTTCCCTCGTACCCAGTGTGTTCTAGGCGAGCTTCTGGACGACGGCGGTGGCACCGTCGATCTGCACGACGGTCACCTGGTCCCCCGGTTCGTACACGTCGTTCTCGTTGAGCGGCCGCGCCGTCCAGACTTCACCGTCGAGCTTCACCTGTCCCTCGTGCTGGGCCACCCGGTCGAGCACCAGCGCGCTCTTGCCTTCGAGCGCCTTGGCCGGGTCGGGCAGACCGGTACCGGCCTGGAAGTGCCTGCGCAGCGCGGGCCGCACCAGCACAAGCAACAGGATCGACGCGACGGCGAACACCGCGCCGTGGACCCACAGGTCGTCGAAGATCAGGCTCGAGCCGGCCGCGGCCAGCGCCCCGCCGCCGAGCATGAGGAGGAACAGGTCGCCGGTCAGCGCTTCGGCACCGGCGAGCGCCAGCGCGGCAATTAACCAGATCAGCGCAGCGGGCATGACACCACCCTATCGTCGCGCCCGACCACCTGCGGGCGTAACAACTACACTTCGAACATCATGTGGTGTCCCAGTGTTTCGCTGTCGGTGTGGGCCAATGCCTGGTTAGCGGGCGTTGCCGCGCCCGACGATGTCCTCGACGCGCTATCACACTGGGCGCCAAAACATTCCGTAACCGCCTACGATTCGGTGGCGGCCGGCGCGACCGGTTTGCCCTGGCCCGATCTGGTGGATACGGGTGCGGTGTCGCTGCTGCAGACGCTGCGCACGGCCGCAGGCCCCGGCGTGACGGAACCGCCGATCGGCCTGGCCCTGCCGGTGCCCGGCGACGTCCGGGGGCTGCCCGCAGGCACCCAGTTCCAGCGCGACGCGGTGACCGCGGGCGAGGCCCTCGTCGTCTCCGGTGCGGGGTCGATCGGTCTGGTGCCGGATTTCGAGTACGACGAATTCGAGGAGTCCGACGAGTTCGACCGTGACCCCTGCGGGCTGTCGTGGACGGTGTACTCGATACCCGAAGCGTCCACGCCCGCGGGATACGTCGATCTCGCCGAGGCCGAGTACGCGCTGCGGTCGGCGGTCCGCTCGGCGGCGGACGCGCTCGGGGCACTGCGCGCAGGCGCGGCGGAGATCGACGTGGAGGATCCCCGCGGACTCGTCGAGCAGGTGCTGGAATCCACCCGCATGCATCGCCTTCCCGACCACGCGCCGAACCGGGCGGCGCGTGTGCTGGAGAACGCCGCGCACGTCGACGCGATCATCTCGGTCAGCGCCGGGCTGATACCGATCGGGCTGCACAGCTCCGCTGAGGTGCAGATCGCCAACGACGCGCTGCGCCCCCTGTCGACCGTGGTGCGCTCGGCGCGACTGGCCGCGGTCGACGCGGTCCTGCACTCGGCCTGGCGCGGCTAGCCGCAGTCCGGCGTGCACAGCACGCCGTCGACCGAATACCCCTGCAGTGGCGGCGGATTCGTTCCGGGCACCCGCTCAGGGTCCCGGCCGTCGCGTAACTCGGCGAGCAGATCGGCAGCGACACGTGCGAGGTCGGCGTTCGGCGTCGCCGCCCTGGCGAAGACAATTCCGGCTTCTTCGGCTTGTTCGCGCAGTTCGGTGTCGAGGTCCCACACCACCTCGATGTGGTCGGCGACGAAACCGATCGGACACACGATCACGCCCGTGGTGCCGTTCTCGATGAGCGACGAAAGATGGTCGCCTACATCGGGTTCCAGCCACGGTACCTGCGGCGGGCCGGATCGGGACTGCCACACCTGGTCGTAGTCGTCGTACCCGGCCGCAGCCGCCACCAGCCCGGAGGCATATGCCACCTGACGCTCGTAAAGCTCTGTGCCACAGCGTGACCGGGCAGCCAGCGGAATCGAGTGTGCGGTGAACACCAGGCGCGCGTCGTGCGGCACCGCCCTCGCTGCGTCGGTGATCGCGTCGGCGAACATCTGCACGAACAGCGGATGGTCGAAGTACTGACGCAGTTTGATCAGTTGCGGGGCCGCGTCGCCCGCCGCCTGCCGTCCCCTTCCGATGTCCTCGACGTACTGCGTGCAGCTCGAGTAGCCGCCCCACGCCGACGTGGTGAACACCGCCGCGCGGCGCACCCCGTCGTCGCGCATGGCGGTCACGGCCTCCTCGACGTAGGGCTCCCAGTTGCGGTTGCCGAAGTACACCGGGACGTCGACGTAGGTGCGCAGCCGCTCGATCACCGCCCGGTTGATGCCGTTGATCGGTGAGACGCCGCCGAAATGCAGGTAGTGCTCGGCGACCGACGCCAACCGCTCCCGCGGGATGCCCCGTCCGCGAGTCACGTTCTCCAGGAACGGCATCACGTCTTCGGGGCGCTCCGGCCCGCCGAACGAGAGCAGCAGGACGGCGTCGATGTCCATTTACCTGCGGTCCGTCACAGCAATTGCGTGCTTGCGCCGCCGTCGGCGTAGATCACGGTGCCGGTGGTGGCAGGCAGCCAGTCCGACAGCAGCGCGCACACCGTCTTGGCCACCGGGGTCGGGTCCTTCATGTCCCAGCCGACCGGCGCGCGCTGATCCCAGCCCTCCTCGAGCAACCGCATCTGCTCACCGGCCTCGGCTCCGAGTGCGCCGCCGACGATCGCGCTCATCGCGAGGGTGCGGATCGGCCCGGCCGCGACGAGGTTCGAACGCACACCGTACGGCCCGGCCTCGCGGGCGACGAAGCGGTTCACCGACTCGAGCGCACTCTTGGCCACGGTCATCCAGTTGTAGGCGGGCATCGCGCGGGTCGGATCGAAGTCCATACCGACGATGCTGCCGCCGCGGTTCATGATCGGCAGCGTCGCCTTCGCCAGCGAGGCGTACGAAAAGGCCGAGATGTGAATGCCTTTGGAGACGTCCTCGTAGGGCGCGTCGAAGAACGGGTTGATGCCCATGCCCGATTGCGGCATGAAGCCGATCGAGTGCACCACGCCGTCGATCTTGTTGCCCTCGCCGATCACCTCTGTGATGCGCTCGGATAACGTGTCGAGGTGCTTCTCGTTCTGCACGTCGAGCTCCAACAGCGGCGCCGGGTTGGGCAACCGGTCGGCGATCCGCTGGATCAGCTTCAGCCGGTCGAACCCGGTCAACACCAGCTCCGCACCCGACTCTTGAGCGACCTTGGCGATGTGGAACGCGATCGACGAGTCGGTGATGATTCCCGTGACGAGGACGCGCTTGCCTTCGAGCAAACCGGTCATGTGAAAGTCCCTCTCTTTTGCGAAAAGATCTAGTGGCCCATACCCATGCCGCCGTCGACGGGGATCACCGCGCCGGCGATATAGCTGGCATCCTCGGACGCCAGGAAGCTGACCGCGCCGGCCACCTCCTCGGCGGTGCCCACGCGCTTGGCGGGTATGAAATCCAGTGCACCGGCCTGGATCCGCTCGTCGAGGGCCCGGGTCATCTCGGTGTCGATGTAGCCGGGCGCGACGACGTTGGCGGTGACGTTGGCCTTGGACAGCTCACGCGAGATCGAGCGGGCCATGCCGATCAGGCCGGCCTTGGCGGCCGCGTAGTTGGCCTGGTTGCCGATGCCCCACATGCCCGACACCGAGCCGATGAAGATGATCCGGCCGAACCGCTTGCGCTGCATGGTGCGTGAGGCCCGCTGCGCCACCCGGAACGCGCCGGTGAGGTTGGCGTTGATGACCTCTTCGAACCGCTCCTCGGTCATCCGCATCAGGAACGCGTCCTTGGAGATGCCGGCGTTGGACACCAGCACCTCGACCGGTCCCTGATGCTCCTCGACCTCTTTGAACGCGCGGTCGACGGCGGCGTTGTCGGTGACGTCGCACACCACGCCGAACAGCCCCTCGGGGGCCCCCGAACCGCGGTGGGTGACGGCGACCTTGTGACCGTCGGCGGCGAGGCGCTTCGCGATGGCAAGGCCGATGCCACGGTTACCGCCGGTCACCAGCACCGAGCGGGAGACGAAAGGCGGACGACCACCGGCCGATTCGGATTCGGCGGTCGCTCCGGTGTCATTGCTCGTCGCCTGCGCAGTCATGCCCGCCAACCTATCGCCTGCCCGCCATTCTTAAGAAATCGCCTTAGTGAAGTGCCGCGCTCACAGCGGTAGCCGTCGGTTGATCAGCAGGCTGGCCACGGCCGCCACGGCCGCGAACAGGGCGCCGAGCCGGAGCCAGCCGGTGGTCGCCTCACCGCGCACGGTCTCGTACCCGATCTGGTCCTGCAGGGTGTCGTAGACCTTGTTGAGTTCGTCGAGGTTGGACGCGGTGTAGGCCTCGCCGCCTGCGAGTTCTGCGATCTTCTCCATGCCCTCGTCGTCGACGGGCACCGGGACCCGCTCGTTGTTCACCTCGACCGACCCGTTCGGCGTGCCGAACGAGATCGTCGAGATCGGCACGCCCTGATCCTTGGCGGCCCGTGCCGCGGTGAACGCACCCTTCGGGTTGTCGGGGTTGTTCGGCACCGTCTCCTTGCCGTCGGAGAACAGCACGATGTGCGCGGGCGGTGGCGTATCGCCGCCACCGATGACAGCGCCGACGGTGGAGATCGACGACAGTGCGGTGAAGATGGCCTCGCCGGTGGCGGTCTTGTCGGCCACCTGAAGATTTTCGATCGCGCGCCGGCTCGCGTCGCGGTTGGTGGTCGGCGAAACCAGGACGTTGGCGGTCCCGGCATAGGCGATGACGCCGAGGTTGATGCCCGGCGTGAGCTCGTCGACGAACTTCTTCGAGGCCTCCTGGGCCGCGGCCAGGCGGCTCGGGTCGACGTCGGTGGCGCGCATCGACTGGGAGACGTCGATGGCCAGCACCACCACCGCGCGGTTGCGCGGAAGGCGTTGGTCGTGGGTGGGCCCGGCCAGCGCGATGGTGCAGAACAGCAGCGAGATCGCCAGCAGCGCCGCGGGAACGTGACGCAGTGGACTGGGCCGCTTGGGCGCGACGCTGTCGAGCAGCTCGGTGTTGGCGAAGCGCTGCAACCGCTTTCGCCGGGCGATCTGGGCGGCGGCGTACAACCCGGCCAGTGCCAGCAGGACCACCACAAACAGGAGGAACCACCAGATGTGCTGAAAACCCGTGAGCGATAGCGGTCCCAGCAGTGGAACTGTCATCTCAGATCGTCATCCCTTGCAAATCAGTTCGGCAGACGACGGTTGATGAACAAGGCCGCCAGCGTGGCCATCGCCAGGGCCAGCGTTCCCAGCCGCAGCCACCCCACGCTCGCATCGCCGCGGATCGTCTCGTAGCCGATCTGCTGCTGCAGGTTCGCGTAGACCTCTCGCAGCTGTTGAAGGCTCGACGCGGTGAACGCCTCCCCGCCGGACAGATCGGCGATCTTCTTGAGCATCTCGTCGTCGACCGGTACGGGCTGGCGCTGGTCGTTGATCTCGACGTAGCCGTACGGCGTGCCGAACGAGATCGTCGAGATCGGTACCCCCTGGTCCTTCGCGGTGCGGGCCGCGGTGTAGGCGCCCTTGGGGTTGTCCGGGTTCGACGGCACGGTCTCCTTGCCGTCGGAGAACAGCACGATGCGCGCAGGCGGGGGTTCGTCGCCGCCGCCGATCACCGCCCCGACGGTGGCGATCGCCTGCAGAGCCGTGAAGATGCCCTCACCGGTCGCCGTGCGGTCGGCGAACTCCAGTTTGTCGATTGCGGCCTTGGTGGCCTCCCGGCCCGTGGTCGGCGACACGAGCACCGTCGCCGTGCCGGCGTAGGAGATCAAGCCCAGGTTGATTCCCGGGGTGAGTTCGTCGGCGAACTGTTTGGACGCCTCCTGGGCGGCGGCCATCCGATTCGGAGCGACGTCGGTGGCGCGCATCGACTGCGAGACGTCCATCACGAGCATCACCACCGCGCGGTTGCGCGGAATGCGGACGTCATGCGTGGGTCCGGTCATCGCCACCGTCAGCAACACCAGACCGATGACGAGCAGGATCGCGGGAAGATGCCGCCAGCGCGAAGGCCGTTTGGGCGCAACGCTTTCCAACAACTCCATGTTGGCGAACCGCAGCATCCGCCGATGCCGGGCCAGCTGGACGACCATGTAGAGCCCGACGATTCCGAGCACCGCGAGCAGGAACAGGAAGAACCAGGCGTTTTCGAAACCCGACAGCGTCATGGGTCCGAGCAACGGCAATGTCATGTGCGCCTAATCATCTCGATATCAGGCGTGGCCCGCCAGCGCGCCACGCCTGCGGTTGGCGACGAACCGGACGACGTCGGCGATCCAGTCGCGATCGGTGCGCAGCGTCAACAGCGGCGCATCGCATCGCCGCAACGTCCTGGCCACCTCCGCGCGGTGTGCCGCGGCCGCCCGCTCGAAGTCGTCGCGCAACTGCTCGTCGATGGTGAACTCACGGGTCACCCCGGTCTCGGCGTCCTGCAGCACCACTTCGCCGACCGCGGGCAGTTCGACGTCGCGCGGGTCGAGCACTTCGATTCCGAGCACCTCGTGGCGCCCCGCGATCGCCCGCAGCGGGCGCATCCAGTTGATCGGACCGAGGAAGTCGCTGATGATCACCGCCATGCCGCGGCGCCGCTCGGGCCTGCGCAACGCGTCGATCGCGGCGGCCAGATCCCCGCGGACGCCGGCAGGCGCCTTGGGCATCGTCGCGATCGCGCGCAGCATCTCCTGCTCGTGCATCCGGCCCGACAGTGCGGGCACCCGCCGCACGGTGTCGCCGTTGGCGATGATCGCACCGATCCGGTTGCCGCCCCCGCTGTTGAGGAACGTGATCGCCGCCGCGGCGGCCACCGCGAGATCGCGCTTCTCGCAACCGGTTGTGCCGAAGTCGAGGCTGGCCGACATGTCGATCACGAGCCAGGTCTCGAGTTCGCGGTCGGCGATCATCTGCCGCACGTGCGGATGCGTGGTGCGCGCCGTGACCGACCAGTCCATCCGGCGCACGTCGTCGCCGGGCTGATAGAGCCGTGACTCCCCCGGTTCCGACCCCGGGCCGGGCAGCAGGCCGAGGTGGTCGCCGTGCAGCACGCCGTCGAGCTTGCGCCGCACGGTCAACTCGAGCTTGCGCAGCGCCGCGCTCAGCGCGGGGTCACGGATCTCGCCGCGCTTCAGCGACGGCAGATCAACGGAGCGTCGGGAGCTGGTCACCGATTGCTGGCCGCACCAGCGGCGGCAGGCACGACGGGCGGCACCGAATGACCTTGCTGCGGAATGGCGTTCACCTGCGGCAGGGCCACGGTCTGCAGGATGCGGTTGATCACCGTCTCGGCCGAGATCTCGTCGGCCAACGCGTCGTAGGTCAACACCAACCGGTGCCGCAGCACATCGGGGATGACCTCGACGACATCCTGCGGGATGACGTAGTCGCGTCCGCGCACGAGCGCCAGCGCGCGCGACGCCGCGATGATGCCCAGCGATGCGCGCGGTGAGGCGCCGTAGGCGATCCACGCCTTCGCGTCGGGCATCCCGAACTTCTCGGGCTGACGCGTCGCGGTCACCACGCGGACGACGTAGTCGACCAGCGCGTGGTGCACGAAGTTGTTGGCCGCTACGTCCTGCAGACGCAGCAGGTCGCCGGGCGCGAGGATCTGCTTTGGCTCCGGCGGCTTGACGCCCATCCGGTAGATGATCTCCCGCTCTTCCTCGGGCGACGGGTAGTCGATGTTCAGCTTGAACAGGAAGCGGTCCCGCTGAGCCTCGGGCAGGGCATACACGCCCTCCTGCTCGATCGGGTTCTGGGTGGCCATCACCAGGAACGGCTGGGGCAACGGGAACGTCTTACCGCCGATGGAGATCTTGCGCTCGGCCATGACCTCGAGCAGCGCGGACTGCACTTTGGCAGGGGCGCGGTTGATCTCGTCGGCGAGCAGGAAGTTGACCACGACGGGCCCGAGCTCGATGTCGAACTCCTCCTTGCCCACCCGGTAGATGCGGGTACCGACGATGTCGGTCGGCACCAGGTCAGGAGTGAACTGGATGCGGGCGAAGGTGCCGCCCACCACCTTGGCGAAGGTCTCGACAGCCAGCGTCTTGGCCACGCCAGGCACACCCTCGAGCAGTACGTGGCCCTTGGCGAGCAGACCGACCAGCATGCGCTCGACCAGTTGGTCCTGGCCGACGATGATGCGCTTCACCTCGAAGACGGCCCGCTCGAGCGTGTGGACCTCCTGCTGCAGACCGCCGTTCTGGGAAGCCGGGCTCGACGGTGCGGCGTGTGAGCCCTGGTATCCCTGTGCCGGTGCCTGGCCGGGGTAGCCTCCAGGCCCCTGCGACGGCCCACTCGGTGAGGTCATCAACGTTCCTTCCACAAAACTCGCTGGTCAGTGCCGCACAGCCCGGTCGCGGCCGCACGCTCGCCGTCAACTATTCCAGGCACGGCAGAATCCGTCGACGCCGCCCGAAACGTTCAGCTTCGGCTCAGGCTCCGCTCAGGATTCGATGATGCGCGCCACATACGGCTGAAGGCCGGAGTGACGCACCGGGCCCACCGTCACCTTGCCCGCGCTGCCCGAGGACTCGAGCATCTGTCCGCCGCCCAGGTAGATGGCGACGTGCTGGCTGCCGCCGGGACCCCAGAACAGCAGGTCGCCGCGCTTGGCCTGCGACGTCGGCACCTTGCGGCCGGTGTCGTACTGGTCGCCGGAGTACTTCGGGATCAGGACCCCGACCCCGGCGAACGAGAACTGGGTGAATCCCGAGCAGTCGAACCCGACGGTGTTGGCCCCCGAGTCGATACCCCGGCTCGGGCCGTTCGGCTTGCCGCCGCCCCATGAGTACGGCACGCCCATCTGCGAGGCGCCGCGACGGATGACGTACTCGATCGCCTGCGGTCCGCGCACCCGGCCCGGCGCGACGCTGGCCGCCGCGGCCTCCGGTGGCGCGAGACCCAGGGTGGACAGGAACTTGCGGCCCAGGCTCATCGTGACTTCGGTGGCCTGGGCGGTCGCCGCGAGCGACGCGTTGGCGATCGCGAGGGGATCGCCAGGGGCGCCGGCGCTGATCAGTTTGGGCAGCGTCGGATCCCACTGGCCGTCCTCGGGTGCGGACGTCGCCGGCGTCGCCAGCCCGACGGTGAGCGCGACGGTCGCCACCAGCAGCGCACAACCGCCCAGGAACCGAATCAGCTTGAAACGCAAAGTTTTCCTAACGTCTTTCGCTTCTGACCGCTCACCATTCGATGAGACGAGTCGCGTACGGGGTCATGCCGCTGGTACGCACCGGCGAGATCTTCACCACCGAACCCGTATAGGGCGCTTCGATCATCTGTCCGTCGCCGAGGTACAGCGCCACGTGCTGGCTGGCGTTGGGGCCCCAGAACAACATGTCGCCACGGCGCATCTGCGACGTCGGGACCTTGCGCCCGGCGTTGTACTGGGAACCCGAATAGTGGTCGAGCTTGATGCCGACGCCTGCGAACGCGTAGAGCATCAGGCCCGAGCAGTCGAAACCGACTGTGCCCGCGCCGGAGTCGATGCCGCGGCTCGGTCCGGCAGCGTTGCCGCCGCCCCACGAGTAGGGCACGCCCATCTGCGACATGGCGCGCTTGATCACGAACTCGGTCGCCTGCCTGCCGTAGACGCGGGGAATCGCGCCGTTGTTAAAGGCCGGCGCGGCGGCCGGTTGCGGAAGGATTCCCAGCGACTGCAGGAACTTGCGCCCGAGGTCCTGGGTCACCTGCGCCGAGGTGGACGCGATGCCGAGAACCGCGTTGATGATCGCGATCGGATCGCCGCTGACGAAGGCGCTGGGGATCGCCGGCAACGTCGGGTCCCACGGCGTGGCCCAGTTACCGGTGCCGGGGTCGACACCCTCCGGGGCGCGGTCCCAGTCGGGGCTTTTCGGCGTCGCGGCGGCCGCCGGTTGCGCGGCAGGACCCGCCGGTGACGCCGGCGCGGCCTGGGTACGCGCCTCGGCGAGCTTGGCCTGCGCGGCCTTGCGCTCGGCGGCCAGCTTGTCGAGCTGGGCCTGCTGGGACTTGAACGTCTCCTGCGCGTTGGTCAGAGCCGAAACCGCGGACTGCTGGCTGGCTTCGGCGTCGGCGACCGCCTTGTCGGCGTTCTGCTTGGCCAGCCGCGCCGCGGACTCGCGGTTGACCTGCTCGGTGCGGGCTCGCTGCAGATCGGCGATCACCTGCTGCGAGCTGATCGCCAGCGTCTGCCCAGCCGCAGCCGTCTTGATGACCTCGGCGGGATCGCCCGCGGTCAGGTACGAGTCCGAGGGGCCGTTGACGTACGTCGCGGCGGCGAAGGAGTTGAACCGCTTCTGCGCCTGCTCGATCGCGATGTTGGCGTGCTCGACGCGCTGTCGGCTCGCATCGACCTCACGCTGCGCGGCGTCCGCGTTATCCCGGGCGGTCTGCACGTCGACGATCGCCTTGTTGACGCTTTCCTGCTGCTGCTGAATCTCGGCGCCGAGATCCTGCAGCTTCTGATCGGCATCGGCGACGGCGGCGACCAGCGCGGCGAGGCTGTCGGGGCTGTCGGGTTGCGCGAGGGCCAGGCCGGGGGCGGTGGACAACATGGTTGCCACGATCAGGGCCGCGCAGAATCGTCCACACGGCCGCGTAGCGGATGCGCCAGGTGTGCGTCTCATCCGACTCAGTTCTCCTATGGCTTCAGGCGAACGTGCGGACACATTCGTCACGGTGACTGTGCTCATTTGTCACACGATGCACATCTACAACACAGTTACCGATTGCACCGTACGTCACATCTGACGCCAAAGAAACTTTAGTCGCGAATTACAAGTTTGTAATTGAAAGAAGTGTTATCGGGTCGTGACTTCGCCAATACCGGGGCATTCGGCAATCACCCCAAAACCGTTGGCGCAGTGGAGATTCAAGCGTTCTCGCGCGACGTGGAACGCTTGGCGCGAACCTGCAAAAGTCGCGTACCGATAACGGCGGCAACCACTCCCACAACGACCACAATCGTCAATGCAGTCCACGGAAAGTGCGTTGCCGTCAGCTCACTGAGGAAATTCTGCGAACCCTGGACCGGACCGCGCCCTTCGGCGACATCCTGGCCCGCCTCCAGTGTCATGCGGTCGAACGTCGTACTGAAGGTGCCCGAGTCCGTCGGGCTGAGCACCAGCACCGTCGACCCGGGAAACGCCTCGCCCACCTCGGTCGCGATATCGCGCAGTGGCGTGTCGATCGGCGGGTTCTGGTCCACGACGACGATCTTCAAGTCGATGCCCTTCTGCTGGGCCTCGGCGACCACGTCGGGCAGACCCGCGTTGTCGGGTGTGGGCGAGGCGCTCACCCCGTCGTCGCGGACGTCTTCGATGACCAGATTCAGGCACGTGTCGACCGGCGTGGTCGCGGCGTCCATGCCCACGGGCCCGCAGACGTCGGGCGGGATGTAGGCCGGCAGATACGGAATCACATGCGGTCCGAACACAGAAGAACCGTACGTGATGGGTACTCAGCAGAGTGACAGCACGCGCTGCGGGTACGAGACTGAGAACCGACCCTGACCGTTTTGCAGGACAAGCGTACTGTTAGAGTTGTAACGCGGCCGTCACAGCCCGTCGGCTGCGAGAACTAGCCGGGAGTTGATGTGAGCAAAGGTAATACGGAAAATTCTTCCCCCAATTCTTTTGACGCCCGCGACACCCTGAAGGTCGGAGACAAGAGCTACGAGATCTACCGCCTCGACGCGGTGCCGGGTACCGACAAGCTGCCCTACAGCCTGAAGGTCCTTGCCGAGAACCTGCTGCGCAACGAGGACGGCGCCAACATCACCAAGGACCACATCGAGGCGATCGCCAACTGGGATCCCGAAGCCGATCCCAGCGTGGAGATCCAGTTCACCCCCGCGCGCGTGGTGATGCAGGACTTCACCGGTGTGCCGTGCATCGTCGACCTGGCCACCATGCGCGAAGCGATCGCCGACCTCGGCGGTGACCCCGAGAAGGTCAACCCCCTCGCCCCCGCCGACCTGGTGATCGACCACTCGGTGATCGCCGACCTGTTCGGCCGCGAAGACGCGTTCGAGCGCAACGTCGAGATCGAGTACGAACGCAACGGCGAGCGTTATCAGTTCCTGCGTTGGGGCCAGGGCGCCTTCGACGACTTCAAGGTGGTTCCGCCGGGCACCGGCATCGTCCACCAGGTCAACATCGAATACCTGGCCAGTGTCGTGATGGACCGCGACGGGGTGGCGTACCCGGACACCTGTGTGGGCACCGACAGCCACACCACCATGGTCAACGGTCTCGGCGTGCTGGGCTGGGGCGTCGGCGGCATCGAGGCCGAGGCCGCGATGCTGGGCCAGCCCGTGTCGATGCTCATCCCCCGGGTCGTCGGGTTCAAGCTGACCGGTGAGCGGCAGCCGGGCGTGACGGCCACCGACGTGGTGCTCACGGTCACCGAGATGCTGCGCCAGCACGGCGTGGTCGGTAAGTTCGTCGAGTTCTACGGCGACGGTGTGGCCGAGGTTCCGCTGGCCAACCGGGCCACGCTGGGCAACATGAGCCCCGAGTTCGGTTCCACCGCGGCCATCTTCCCCATCGACGAGGAGACCATCAGCTATCTGCGCTTCACCGGGCGCAGCGAGGAGCAACTGGCGCTCGTCGAGGCGTACGCCAAGGAACAGGGCATCTGGCACGACCCCAAGCGGGAGCCCAAGTTCTCCGAGTACATCGAGTTGGACCTGTCCGACGTGGTGCCGTCGATCGCCGGACCGAAGCGCCCCCAGGACCGCATCGCGCTCAACGAGGCCAAGGGGGCCTTCCGTCAGGACATCACCGACTACGTCGAAGACGGCGAATTCAACGGTGAGTACTCCCAACTCGACGAGGCGATCGACGAGACGTTCCCGGCCAGCGATCCGGTACGCAACACGTCGTTCCTCAACAACAAGAAGCCGCCGGCCCATGTCGCGAGCGCGGCGATCGAACCCAATGGCCGGCCGAGCAAGCCCGTAACCGTGAAATCGGATGAACTCGGCGAGTTCGTGCTCGACCACGGCGCGGTGGTGATCGCCGCGATCACGTCGTGCACCAACACCTCCAACCCCGAGGTGATGCTCGGCGCGGCGCTGCTGGCCAAGAACGCGGTCGAGAAGGGTCTGGCCACCAAGCCGTGGGTGAAGACGACGATGGCTCCCGGCTCGCAGGTCGTCACCGACTACTACGAGAAGGCCGGGCTGTGGCCGTATCTGGAGAAGTTGGGCTTCTTCCTCGTCGGGTACGGCTGCACGACCTGCATCGGCAACAGCGGCCCGCTGCCCGAGGAGATCAGCGAGGCCGTTAACGACAATGACCTCGCAGTGGCGGCGGTGCTGTCGGGCAACCGCAACTTCGAGGGCCGGATCAACCCGGACACCAAGATGAACTACCTGGCGTCTCCGCCGCTGGTGATCGCCTATGCGCTCGCCGGCACGATGGACTTCGACTTCGAGGAGATGCCGTTAGGCCAGGACAAGGACGGTAACGACGTCTACCTGCGCGACATCTGGCCATCGCAGTCCGACATCAACGACACGATCGCCGAGGCGATCAGCCAGGAGATGTTCACCAAGAACTACGCCGACGTCTTCAAGGGTGACGAGCGCTGGCGCAACCTGCCCACCCCGGAGGGAAACACCTTCGAATGGGCCGAGGATTCGACCTACGTGCGCAAACCCCCGTACTTCGACGGGATGTCGGCCGAACCGGAACCGGTGACCGACATCAAGGGCGCGAGAGTGCTGGCGCTGCTGGGTGATTCGGTGACCACCGACCACATCTCCCCGGCCGGCGCCATCAAGCCGGGCACGCCCGCGGCGCAGTATCTGGACGACCACGGCGTAGAGCGTGCGAACTACAACTCGTTCGGCTCCCGACGTGGAAACCACGAGGTGATGATCCGCGGCACGTTCGCCAACATCCGGCTGCGCAACCAGTTGCTCGACGACGTCTCGGGTGGTTACACCCTCGACTTCACCAAGGACGGCGAGCAGGCGTTCATCTACGATGCCGCGCAAAACTATGCGGCGCAGGACATTCCGCTCGTCGTGCTCGGCGGCAAGGAGTACGGCTCGGGGTCGTCGCGTGACTGGGCCGCCAAGGGCACGCGGCTGCTTGGGGTGCGCGCAGTGATCACCGAGTCGTTCGAGCGGATCCACCGGTCGAACCTGATCGGCATGGGCGTGATCCCACTGCAGTTCCCCGAGGGTGAGACGGCGGAGTCGCTGGGCCTCGACGGCACCGAGACGTTCGACATCACCGGCATCGAGGAGCTCAACGAGGGCAAGACGCCGAAGACGGTGCACGTCACCGCCGCGAAAAACGATGGAGCGGACGGCTCTGGGGACACCATCGAGTTCGATGCGGTGGTGCGTATCGACACCCCGGGTGAGGCGGACTACTACCGCAACGGCGGCATCCTGCAGTACGTGCTGCGCAACATGCTCGAGTCGCAGTAACGCGGGAAGGGACAACCGCGTTGCCCCGGGTCACCGACGACCACCTGGCGGCGCGTCGTCGGCAGATTCTCGACGGCGCCCGCCGGTGTTTCGCGGAGTACGGCTACGACAAGGCGACCGTGCGGCGGCTCGAGCAGACGATTGGGCTGTCGCGCGGCGCCATCTTTCATCACTTCCGGGACAAGGACACGCTGTTCTTCGAACTGGCCCGCGAGGACGCCGAGCGCATGGCCGATGTCGCCGCACGCGAGGGGCTGGTCCAGGTCATGCGCGACATGCTGGCCGCGCCCGAGCAGTTCGACTGGCTGGCCACCCGCCTGGAGATCGCGCGAAAGCTGCGCAACGACCCGGAGTTTCACCGCGGTTGGGCAGAGCGCTCCGCCGAACTTTCGGTGGCCACGACCCAGCGGCTGCGCATGCAGAAGCAGGCGGGCCGACTGCGCGACGACGTTCCCAGCGCCGTGCTGCAGACCTATCTCGACCTCGTCCTCGACGGCTTGGTCGCACGTTTGGCGTCGGGGGACGATCCCGAAAAGCTCAGTGCCGTACTGGACCTGGTCGAGGCGTCACTGCGGCAGCGACGCGACCAAGAGACCGCGCGGCAGGCCGACTAGCGGCGCCTGCTGCGGTGGTTCGGACCCCCACGACTGCGCATCGTCGTACCCGACTCACGCAGCATGCTGTGGATCGAACCATACGAGCGTCCCGTGGACGCGACCAGAGTACGGATGCTTGCCCCACCCTCGTAAGCACTCCGCAGCTCGTTCAGCAACTGGTCTCTCGACTTGTCCAGCTTTTTCATCAGCACCTCCCCGCTTCGATGCCCCGACGGATACCCAGCGTAGGAAGCGGTTACACACAGCGTTTGAAATTGACCAAACGCTTCGCGTAAAGGCCAGAGCTGATCAAGCCAACTCGATCAGGTCGCGATAATCCTCGGACCAGTAGTCCTCGGTGCCGTCCGGCAGCAGGACCACGCGTTGCGGTTCGAGCGCCTCGGCGGCGCCGGGATCGTGGGTCACCAACACCACCGCGCCGAGGTAGCTGCGCAGCGCATCGAGCACCTGCTCGCGCGACGCGGGATCGAGGTTGTTCGTTGGCTCGTCGAGAAGCAGCACGTTCGCGGTCGACGCGACCAGGCCGGCCAGCGCCAGCCGGGTCTTCTCGCCGCCGGACAGCGTGCCCGCCGGCTGATCCAGCTGCGCTCCGCTGAACATGAAGGCACCCAACAGCCCGCGCAGGTCCTGCTCTCCGGTGTCGGGTGCCGCGTGGCGGATGTTCTCCCACACCGTCGCGTTGTTGTCGAGGGTGTCGTGTTCCTGGGCGAAGTAGCCGAGCTTGAGGCCGTGGCCGGGTTCGAGTCGACCGGCGTCGGGCGTCTCGGCCCCCGCCAGCAGGCGCAACAGGGTGGTCTTGCCTGCACCGTTGAGCCCCAGCACCACCACCCGCGAACCCCGGTCGATCGCCAGGTCGACGCCGGTGAAGACCTCGAGTGAGCCGTAGTTCTTGGTCAGCCCCTTGGCGACGAGCGGGGTCCGCCCACACGGCGCGGGGGTCGGGAACTTGATGCGCGCCACCTTGTCAGCGACGCGTTCCTCGTCGAGTGCGGCCATCATTCGATCGGCGCGACGCAGCATGTTCTGCGCGGCAACGGCTTTGGTGGCCTTGGCCCCCATCTTGGCCGCCTGGGTGCGCAGTGCGGACGCCTTGCGTTCGGCGTTGGCGCGTTCGCGGCGGCGCCGGGCCTCGTCGGTCGCACGGGCGTCGAGGTATTTCTGCCAGCCCATGTTGTAGACGTCGACCTCGCTGCGGACGGCGTCGAGGAACCACACCCGGTTCACCACGTCGGCCAGCAGATCGACGTTGTGGCTGATGACCACCAGGCCACCGGGATGGTTCTGCAGGAAGTCGCGCAGCCAGCCGATGGAGTCGGCGTCGAGGTGGTTGGTCGGTTCGTCGAGCAGCAGCGTCGTGCTCGAGCCCGCGCCACTGTCGGAGGCGGCGAACAGGATCCGGGCCAGCTCCACGCGCCGGCGCTGCCCGCCGGAGAGTGTGCGCAGCGGTTGGGTGAGGACCCGCTCCGGCAGCCCGAGGCTCGCGCAGATCCGGCCCGCCTCGCTCTCGGCGGCGTAACCGCCCAGTGCCGCGAACCGCTCCTCGAGCTGGCCGTACTTTCGCACGGCCTTGTCGCGGGCAGCGTCGTCGGCGACTTCGGCCATCAGCAGCTGCTGCTTCTCGAGGTCGGCAAGCAGGGTGTCCAGGCCGCGCGCCGACAGGACCCGGTCCCTGGCGAGCACGTCCAGGTCGCCTTCCCTGGGATCCTGTGGCAGATAACCGATCTCGCCGTTGCGGATGATGTCGCCCGCATACGGCTCGCCCTCGCCGGCGAGGATGCGCATCGTGGTGGTCTTACCCGCGCCGTTGCGGCCGACCAGTCCGATCCGGTCGCCAGGCTGGACGCGAAGCGCAGTTCCGTCGGTGGACAGCAATGTGCGCGCCCCAGCGCGGACCTCGAGGTCCGTTGCGGTGATCACGCTGTGCCGTCCTTACTTGTCGTCGGTGAATGCGGGGGCCCGCTTTTCGGCGCGCGCCGCCACCGCTTCTTCGAAGTTGGCGGTGAGCAAACGGACGAACAGTTGTCCGAGACCCTCGGCTTGCATATGCCCTTCCAGGCTACCGGCGTCCAGTCCACTCCAAAGTGTGCGCTTGGTCAACTCGATTCCGGGCCGGGAGAACGCCGCGATGCGCTCCCCCATCTGGTAGCAAACCTCGAGCAGGTCCTCGCCGGGCACCGCGCGCGACACCAGGCCGATGCGTTCGGCCTCCGCGGCGTCGACGTCACGTCCGGTCAGCATCAGCTCGAACGCCCGCGACGTGCCGATGGCGCGCGGAAGCAGATAGGACAACCCCAGCTCGCTGGCGGTCAGGCCGTTGTTGATGCCGGCCGCGCGGAAGTAGGCACCGTCGGCTGCCACGCGGATGTCGCAGGCCAACGCCAGGCACAAGCCCCCGCCGATCGCGGCGCCGTTGACCGCCGCGATGACCGGCTGGTGCATCTTGCGCAGGGACAGGATGACGTCGTCGAGCACCTCCATCGAGCGCAGCGCGAACGTCGGCCGGGTCAACCCGTCGATGTGCGGCACGGAACCGGCCGACTTGTGATCCGCCCCCGAGGAGAACCCGCGGCCCGCGCCGGTGAGCACGACCGCCCGCACGGAGTTGTCGTAGGTCAGCTCGTCGAGCACCTTCTTGAGGGGAACCATGACGTCGAACGCCATGGAGTTCATTCGCTCGGGACGGTTCAGCGTGACCAACGCGATGCCGGGGCGCGGTCGGTCGACCAGGACGAAGCCGCCCTTGTGATCGTCGGTGTTGTTGTCTGCTCGCTCGCTCACGCATGCACGCTATCGCGTGCGGACATTCACTCCGGCTGACCGTTGTCCTGCGCGGCGATCGCCGCGTCGATGTCGAACTCCTTGACGCGCTGAACCAGTTCCTCCAGGGCGGCCGGCGGCAACGCGCCTGCCTGGTTGAACACCAGCTTGCCCTTCTTGAACGCCATCAGCGTGGGGATGGACCGGATGTCGGCCGCGGCGGCCAGCTCCTGCTCGGCCTCGGTGTCGACTTTGGCGTACACCACGTCGGGGTGTTGTTCGGAGGACGCCGCGAACGTGGGCGCAAACGCCTTACACGGGCCACACCACGACGCCCAGAAATCCACCAGCACGATCTCGTTGTCGTTGATGGTGTTGTTGAACTGTTCGGCAGTGATGTCTTGGGTAGCCACGTTGATTCCTAACGCTGATCGTCAGCTGTCTGTTCCCAGCCTACGGACGGATACCCAGTTCAGTGCGGCCACGCTCGAAGAAGTCGGTGATCCGGGCGGCCAACGTGTCGACGTCATGTGTGGCGTCGAGTGGATACAGGGCGCCGAACGGCGCGTTCCAGAACGGACCCGTCCGCTGTTGCCACGGGCCGACGTATGCATACGGCGTCGGATGGGTTTCGTCACCGGCCGAGACCCCGTAGTTCACCTCGTCTTCGACGGCGGCGACGTCGAAGTGTTCCGGCCACAGCGTCGGATGCTGCTCCGGTAAAACATGTTTCAACGCATACCCGCCGGCGTAGTGCGAACGCTGAAGCCACGCCGCGGCTTCGGGATCGAGCTCGAGATCGGCGTCGGTGGGCAACGGGTCGACGATCTGGTAGACGTCGTCCGGAGGGCCGGGCACCACACCGGCCGCCTCCGCGATGGCTTCGACGCGGCCGGCCAGCGGAACACTCCCGTCCGGAAACACCAGGTCGGTACCGTGCACCGACAGGGGTAGGGCGACCGCGGCGAATCCGTCAGGCCGCACGGCGAGCCTGATCGTGCCCGCGGACCGGTATTGCGGGCCGGCGATCAGGCTTTCGGCCACCCCGCGCAGTTGGCGGCGGGTGGCCACGTAAGGGTGCGTCATATCGCATCGAGCGTACGGACGCCGCGCGCCGAACCCGACGCCGCCTGAGCTAGACCGTGAAACCGAGCGCGCGCAGCTGCTCGCGGCCGTCCTCGGTGATCTTGTCCGGGCCCCACGGCGGGTTCCAGACCCAGTTGATCTTCAGTTCGTTGACCAGCCCCGCCCCGACCAGCGCTGTGCGCGACTGGTCCTCGATCACATCGGTCAGCGGACAGGCCGCCGAGGTCAACGTCATGTCGATCAACGCGACCTTGCCCTGCTCCCCCTGCTCGACGTTGATTCCATAGACCAGGCCCAGATCGACCACGTTGATACCGAGCTCGGGGTCGACGACGTCGCGCATCGCCTCCTCGAGGTCGAACAACAGTTCCTCGTTGGGTACTGCGGTGTCACTCATCCTGCCTCCTGAAATCCTTCCGATGCCTGTGACAGTGCATCTTTGAAAGCCATCCACCCCAGCAACGCGCACTTGACCCGCGCCGGATACTTCGCGACACCGGCGAACGCGATGCCGTCCCCGATGACGTCCTCGTCGCCCTCGACAGTCCCGCGCGAGGAGATCAACTCGCTGAACGCGGCGACGGTCTTGAGTGCGTCGCCGACGCTCTGGCCGATCACCTGATCGGTCAGCACCGACGTCGAGGCCTGGCTGATCGAACAGCCCTGCCCGTCATAGGAGATGTCGACCACCTGCTCACCGTCGTCGGACAACGCCACCCGCAGGGTCACCTCGTCACCACACGTCGGGTTGACGTGGTGAACCTGCGCGCCGTAGGGCTCGCGCAATCCGCGGTTGTGCGGGTGTTTGTAGTGATCGAGGATCACTTCCTGATAGATCTGATCCAGCCGCACGTCAGTCCCTGCTGAAGAATTCGACGGCGCGGCGCACACCGGCTACCAACCGATCGACCTCGTCGGAGGTGTTGTACACCGCGAACGACGCCCGTGCGGTCGCGGCGATCCCGAACCGCCGATGCAGCGGCCACGCGCAATGATGACCGACGCGCACCGCCACGCCCTCGTCGTCGAGCACCTGCCCAACGTCGTGCGCATGCACGCCGTCGACGACGAAACTGACCGGCGAGCCCCGATTCTCCAGCGACGTCGGACCGATGATGCGCACGCCGTCGATCGCGGTCAGTCCCTCCAACGCGGCCGCCACGAGCTCGGATTCGTGCGCCTCGACGGCGCCCATGCCGATCTCGCGCAAGTAGCGCGCGGCGGCAGCCAACCCGACCACTTGCGACGTCACCGGCGTTCCGGCCTCGAAGCGCTGCGGCGCAGGCGCGTACGTCGTCTCTTCCATCGTCACGGTCTCGATCATCGAGCCGCCCGTCAGAAACGGTGGCATCGCGTTCATCAGCGCAGACCGCCCGTACAGCACGCCGATCCCGGTCGGTCCCAGCATCTTGTGCCCGGAGAACGCCGCGTAGTCCACGTCGAGCGCATGCAGGTCGACGGGCTGGTGCGGCACCGACTGGCAGGCGTCGAGCAGGGTCAACGCGCCGACGGCCCTGGCGCGCGCAACCAGCTCGCCAACCGGCGCCAGGGCGCCGGTGACATTCGAATGATGGCTGAATGCAACGAGTTTCACACGCTCATCGAGCTGCAGCGAGTCCAGGTCGATGCGTCCGTCATCGGTGACGCCGTACCACTTGAGCGTGGCGCCCGTCCGGCGCGCCAACTCCTGCCAGGGAACCAGGTTGGCGTGGTGTTCGAGTTCGGTCGTCACGATCACATCGCCGGGCCCGACGGCGTGATCGAACCGCGTGTCCCCCACCGCGTACGAGACCAGGTTGATCGCCTCGGTCGCGTTCTTGGTGAACACCAACTCATCGGCATCGGCACCGACGAATGCCGCGATGTCGGCGCGGCCGTCCTCGTAGGCGTCGGTCGCCTCCTCCATCAACTGGTGCGCGCCGCGGTGCACCGCGCCGTTGGAGGTCACCAGGAACTCGCGCTCGGCGTCGAGGACCTGCACCGGCCGTTGCGAGGTAGCCCCGGAATCCAGATACGCCAACGTGTTTCCGCCGCGCATCTGCTTCTTCAGGATCGGGAAGTCCGCGCGGACGGCGGTCAGATCCAGCGGGCGAACGGTGGCGGTCATGGCTAGGCCTCCGCGGCCGCCGTCTGCGTGAAGCGGACGTAGCCCTTCTCCTCGAGCTCGTCGGCGAGCTCTGGACCACCGGAGGTCACGATGCGTCCGTCGACGAACACGTGCACGAACTGCGGCTGGATGTAGCGCAGGATGCGGGTGTAGTGGGTGATCAACAGCACGCCACCGTTCTCGGTCTCGGCGTACCGGTTGACGCCCTCGCTGACCACCCGCAGCGCGTCGACGTCCAGGCCGGAGTCGGTCTCGTCGAGGATCGCGATCTTCGGCTTGAGCAGCGCCAGCTGCAGGATCTCGTGACGCTTCTTCTCACCGCCGGAGAAACCCTCGTTGACACTGCGTTCGGAGAACGACTGGTCGATGTCGAGATCGCTCATCGCCGACTTGACCTCTTTGACCCAGTGCCGCAGCTTCGGCGCCTCACCGCGTACGGCTGTGGCGGCCGTGCGCAGGAAGTTCGACATCGACACACCCGGCACCTCGACCGGGTACTGCATCGCGAGGAACAGGCCGGCGCGGGCGCGTTCGTCGATGCTCATCTCCAGCACGTCCTGGCCGTCCAGCGTGATCGAACCGGACGTCACCGTGTACTTGGGGTGACCGGCGATCGCGTAGGATAGCGTGGACTTGCCGGAGCCGTTGGGTCCCATCACCGCGTGGGTCTCCCCCGACCTCACGGTCAGGTCGACACCCTTGAGGATCGGGATCTCGGTCTGCTCAGGCGTTTGCACCGAGACGTGCAGGTCTTTGACTTCAAGTGTGGTCATGATTGGACTGTTCTCGATTCCGTGATCGCTAGTTCTCGTTCGATTGCTTCGGTGAGGCGCTCGCGCACCGCGGGCACGGCGATCTTCGCGATGATCTCGTTGAAGAAGCCGCGCACCACCAAACGTCGCGCCTGGTCCTCGGGGATGCCGCGGGCCCGCAGATAGAACAACTGCTCGTCGTCGAAACGCCCGGTGGCACTGGCGTGTCCGGCTCCGACGATCTCGCCCGTCTCGATCTCGAGGTTGGGCACCGAGTCGGCGCGAGCGCCGTCGGTGAGCAGCAGGTTGCGGTTCACCTCGAAGGTGTCGGTGCCGGTGGCCTCCGCGCGGATCAACACGTCACCGACCCACACGGTGTGCGCATCGGGCAGGTTGGATTCCGGATCACCTTGCAGCGCACCTTTGTACAGCACATCAGACTTGCAGTTCGGGTGGGCGTGGTCGACCAGCAGCCGCGACTCGAAGTGCTGGCCGTCGTCGGCGAAGTACGTGCCGAGCATCTTGGCGTCGCCGCCGGGCGCGGTGAAACGCACGTTCGCCGTCGTCCGCACCACGTCCCCGCCGAGCGTCACGTTGACGTGGCCAAGCACGGCGTCCTTGCCGAGGCGCGCGTGATGTGCGCTGACGTGGACGGTGTCGTCGGCCCAGTCGGCGATCCAGATCACCCCGAGGCCTGCCGAATCGCCGACGATGATCTCGACGTTGTCGGCGTAGGTCCCGCTGCCGCGCAGGTCCACCACGACGATCGCGCGGGAGAGTTCTTCGACGCGGATCTGCAGATGCCCGTAGGCGACCGCACCCTCGCCGGGACCGTCGATGTCGATCTCGATCGGTTCGGCGACCTCGGTGTCACGGCCCACCGTGACGATCGTCGCGCTGTCGAACGACGAGTACGCCTGTGCCGCAACGCGGTCGGCGGGCACGCCGCCCTGGCCGAGCCGCTCGTCGTCGCGGCCGACCGTCTCGATGGTGACGCCGGGGCGCTCGCTCACGGTGATGCCGGTGCTACCGGAGGCGACCGCGGATCCGTCGTGCAGACCGCGCAGGCGCTTCAACGGCGTGAACCGCCAGATCTCGTCGCGACCGCCGGGAACCTCGAAGGCGTTCACGTCGAACGACGTGAAGATCTCGCCCTTGTTGAGTGCCGACCCGGCCGGTGTCCCCTCGATCGCAGTGGTCAGATTCTGTGCCGTCACTATCCAACCGCGCCTTCCATCTGCAGTTCGATCAGCCGGTTGAGCTCCAACGCGTATTCCATCGGGAGCTCCTTGGCGATCGGCTCGACGAAGCCGCGCACCACCATCGCCATCGCCTCGTCCTCGGTCAGGCCGCGGCTCATCAGGTAGAACAGCTGATCCTCGCTGACCTTGGACACCGTGGCCTCGT
This sequence comes from Mycobacterium neumannii, assembly GCF_002245615.1. Taxonomy (NCBI): domain Bacteria; kingdom Bacillati; phylum Actinomycetota; class Actinomycetes; order Mycobacteriales; family Mycobacteriaceae; genus Mycobacterium; species Mycobacterium neumannii. Next base: position 51,117 of record NZ_NKCO01000019.1, read on the forward strand.
GGCCCATCGTGACGTCGTCCTCGCGGATGTCGACGTACGGGTAGGTGTCGGAGCGGCTGATCGTGTCGACAAGCAGCGCATCGCATTTCACGCTCGACCGCGATCCGTGGGCGCCCTTGTTGACCTGGACCAGGCCGCGGTAAGAGGCCCGGCCACCGCCGCGCGCGACGGACTTGGACACGATGTTGCTCGACGTGTTCGGCGCCAGGTGCAGCATCTTGGCACCGGTGTCCTGGTGCTGACCCTCGCCGGCGAACGCCACCGAGAGCACCTCACCGCGAGCGTGCTCACCGGTCATCCACACTGCGGGGTACTTCATGGTGACCTTGGAGCCGATGTTGCCGTCGACCCACTCCATCGTCGCGCCGGCCTCCGCCCTGGCCCGCTTGGTGACCAGGTTGTAGACGTTGTTCGACCAGTTCTGGATGGTCGTGTAGCGGCAGCGGCCGCCGGACTTGACGATGATCTCGACAACCGCCGAGTGCAACGAGTCACTCTTGTAGATGGGCGCGGTGCAGCCCTCGACGTAGTGCACGTAGGCACCCTCGTCGACGATGATCAGCGTGCGCTCGAACTGGCCCATGTTCTCGGTGTTGATCCGGAAGTAGGCCTGCAGCGGTATGTCGACGTGTACACCGGGCGGGACGTAGATGAACGAACCGCCCGACCAGACGGCGGTGTTCAGCGCGGAGAACTTGTTGTCGCCGGCCGGGATCACGGTGCCGAAGTACTGCTTGAAGATGTCCGGGTGCTCACGCAGCGCGGTGTCGGTGTCGAGGAAGATGACGCCCTGCGCCTCCAGGTCCTCGCGGATCTGGTGGTAGACCACCTCGGACTCGTACTGGGCCGCGACACCGGAGACCAGCCGCTGCTTCTCCGCCTCCGGGATGCCCAGCTTGTCGTAGGTGTTGCGGATGTCCTCGGGCAGGTCGTCCCACGTGGCCGCCTGCTTCTCCGTGGACCGCACGAAGTACTTGATGTTGTCGAAGTGGATGCCCTCGAGGTTGGAACCCCAGTTCGGCATCGGCTTCTTCTCGAAGGTGCGCAGCGCCTTCAGCCGGATGTCGAGCATCCACTGCGGCTCGTCCTTCTTGGCGGAGATGTCACGAACCACCGCCTCGGACAGCCCGCGCTGCGCGCTGGCGCCCGCGACGTCGGAGTCCACCCAGCCGTAGCCGTACCGGCCCAGCGAGGCGATCGCCTCGTCCTGGCTGAGCGGTTCGCCTACCTTGTGGACCTCGGGTGTCGTCGTCATCTCGACGCTCCTTGTTTGTTAGTGGGGGCTGTTGGGGCTGAAGCACTGATCTTTTCGACCAGGGGTACGTGCGTGGTGCACGCGAAGTCGCCGTTGACGATGGTGGCGAGCCTCTGCACGTGGGTTCCCAGAATCTCCGCGAACGCCTCACGCTCGGTCTCACACAGCTCGGGGAACTCCTCCGCGACGTGTGAGACCGGACAGTGATGCTGACACAGCTGGATTCCGTGGATCGATCCAGGCGCCGGTGTCACCGAAGTCACACTGGTCGCGTAGCCGGCCTTGGTTAGCGCGTCGGCCACCCGGTCGGCTTTAGATCCAACGTCATCGGGCCCCTCGGTTACTCCCGCGAGGATCCCGTCGATACGGCGCCGCGCGAAGGTCCGCACGGCGTCGTCGCCGCCGATCTCGCGCAGCTGACGAATGGCCGCCGCGGCCAGGTCGTCGTAGGCGTGGCCGAGCTTGGCACGACCCGCCGCAGTGAGCCGATACCGCTTCGCGGGCCTGCCGCGTCCGGTGTGCTGCCAGGCCGCTGCGGCGCTGGCCTGCGCGTCGCCGGCCTCGATCAAGGCGTCGAGGTGGCGACGCACGCCTGCGGCCGAGATTCCGAGCTGTTCGCCGATCTCACCGGCGGTGATGGGCCCAGATTCGAGCAGCAATTGCACGATCGCCCCACGCGTGTGGCGATCGGCTCCTGCCTCCGGACCGAATTTCACAACACTATTGTGACGGAATTCGGAAACCCCTGTAAAGCAAGGGCACCCTTAGCGTGACTTGAGCCATAACGCCGACGGTTACGCTGCTGAGGTGGCAGCCCGCCTCCCGTCGTTCAGCTCGTCGATCGCCCGTTGGCACGCCGACGAACCCCCGGTGGGATCACCCCTCAACGATGCCGAGGTCATCGCGCTGCGCCGGACCCGGCTGTTCGGAGCGGCCGGCACCGTCTTGATGGCGATCGGCGCGCTGGGCGTCGGGGCCAGGCCGGTGGTGCAGGACCCGACGTTCGGCGTGCGGCTGCTCAACCTACCCTCGCGCCTGCAGACCGTGAGCCTGACTATGACCACGACCGGCGCGGTGATGATGGCGCTGGCCTGGCTGATGCTCGGGCGGTTCACCCTGGGTGACCGGCGGATGTCGCGCAGCCAGCTCGACCGGCTGTTGTGGCTGTGGGTGCTGCCGCTGCTCATCGCGCCGCCGATGTACAGCCGCGACGTGTACTCCTATCTGGCGCAGAGCGAGATCGGCGTCAAAGGCCTCGACCCGTACCGGGTCGGCCCGGCCACCGGCCTGGGTCTGGACCACGTGTTCACGCTCTCGGTGCCGAACATGTGGCGCGAGACACCCGCGCCGTACGGGCCGCTGTTCCTGTGGATCGGTCAGGGTATCTCGGCGTTGACCGGTGAGAACATCGTCGCCGCCGTGCTGTGCCACCGGTTGGTCGTGCTGTTCGGCGTGGGCCTGATCGTCTGGGCGACCCCACGCCTCGCCCGGCGCTGCGGCGTCGCCGAGGTGAGCGCGCTGTGGCTCGGCGCCGCCAATCCGCTGCTGATCATGCATCTGGTCGGGGGCATCCACAACGAAGCGCTGATGCTCGGCCTGATGCTGGCAGGCACCGAGTTCGCGCTGCGCGGGGTCGACGCCGCTGCGCCGCTGCTTCCCAGGCCGTTGTCCTGGCCGGACGGCCGCGAGCAGTGGGCACGATGGTGGCCGCTGACGATGCTGTTGGTCGGCGTGGTGCTGATCACGCTGTCGTCGCAGGTCAAACTGCCGTCGCTGCTGGCGCTGGGATTCGTGGCGATGGCGCTGGCCTGCCGCTGGGGCGGCACGGTCAAGGCGTTCTTCTTGGCCGGCGGGTCGTTGACGGCGGTGTCGGTGGTGGTGATGGCGCTGATCGGGTGGGCAAGTGGCCTCGGGTTCGGCTGGCTCAACACGCTGGGCACGGCGAACGTCGTGCGTAGCTGGATGTCGCTGCCCACCCTGTTGGCCCTGGGCACCGGTCAGGTCGGCATCCTGCTGGGGCTCGGCGATCACACCACGGCGGTGCTGGGGCTCACCCGTGCGATCGGCGTGTTCATCATCGCGATCCTGGTGACCTGGCTGTTGCTGCTGGTGCTCCGGGGACGCCTTCATCCGGTGGGCGGGCTCGGCGTCGCGCTGGGTATGACGGTGCTGCTGTTCCCGGTCGTCCAGCCCTGGTACGTGCTGTGGGCCGTCCTGCCCCTCGCGGCGTGGGCCACCCGGCCGGCCTTCCGCAGCACGACGATCGTGGTGACGCTGGCCGTCGGCATCTTCGGCCCGACCGCCAACGGCGACCGTTTCACGGTCTTCCAGATTCTGCTCGCGACCGCGGCGAGCACGGTGATCGTCGTCGCGCTGTTTCTGCTCACCTACAACCGGCTGCCCTGGCGCAGCGTGGCGAGCCCGCCGCATGAACGACCGCCGCCACCGCAGCCACAGCCCGCGCGGCCCGACGCATACGCTGAGTCCCCGTGACCCACTCTGGATCCGGGGCGTCGTCCCCCGCCCCCGTACGCCTGCGCGGGGTCACGAAGCGCTACGGGTCGACGGTCGCGGTGTCCGAACTCGACCTGGAGGTAGGGGCCGCCGAGGTGTTCGCGCTGCTCGGGCCGAACGGCGCAGGCAAGACCACCACCGTGGAGATGTGCGAGGGCTTCATCAGGCCCGACTCCGGCTCGATCGAGATCCTCGGCCTGGATCCGTTCGGCGACAACGCCCGGTTGCGTGAGCGCATCGGCGTGATGCTGCAGGGCGGCGGAGGTTACCCGGCGGCCCGCGCCGGCGAGATGCTCAACCTGGTGGCGTCCTACGCGGCCAACCCGCTCGATCCGGCATGGCTGATGAACACCCTCGGACTGACCGAGGCGGCCCGCACAACCTACCGGCGGCTGTCCGGTGGCCAGCAGCAGCGGTTGGCGCTCGCCTGTGCGGTGGTCGGTCGCCCGGAGTTGGTGTTCCTCGACGAGCCGACCGCGGGTATGGACGCCCATGCCCGAATCGTGGTGTGGGACTTAATCGATGCGCTGCGTCGCGACGGCGTGACCGTGGTGCTGACGACCCATCAGCTCACCGAGGCCGAGGAGCTGGCGGATCGCATCATGATCATCGACCACGGCGTGCCGGTGGCCACCGGTTCGCCCGAGGAGCTGATGCGCAGCGGCGCCGAGAACCAGTTGCGCTTCCGCGCGCCGCGCATGCTCGACCTGTCGCTGCTGGTTTCCGCACTGCCCGAGAGTTACAAGGCAACCGAGACCGCCCCTGGCGAATACCTGGTGGAGGGCGCGATCGACCCGCAGGTGTTGGCGACGGTGACGGCGTGGTGCGCACGTCTGGACGTACTGGCCACCGATATGCGCGTCGAACAGCGCAGCCTCGAGGACGTGTTCCTCGACCTGACCGGGCGGGAGTTACGGCCGTGATGACGAATCGCTTTGCGCCAGGCACCTTCACGCCCGATCCGGGACCGGCGACCGTGCAGAAGATGCTCGCCGCGCAATTCGGCCTGGAGCTGCGGCTGCTGCTGCGCAACGGCGAGCAGCTCCTGTTGACGATGTTCATCCCCATCACCTTGTTGGTGGGCTTGACGCTGCTGCCACTGGGGTCGTTCGGGCCGAACCGGGCGGCGACGTTCGTGCCCGCGATCATGGCGCTGGCCGTGATCTCCACCGCGTTCACCGGGCAGGCGATCGCCGTGGCATTCGATCGCCGCTACGGGGCCCTCAAACGCCTTGGCGCCACGGCGCTTCCGGTGTGGGGCATCATCGCGGGCAAGTCGCTGGCGGTGGTGGCGGTCGTGTTCCTGCAGGCGATCGTGTTGGGCACCATCGGGGTGGCGCTCGGCTGGCGACCGCACCTGGCGGGGCTTGCGCTCGGCGCGGCGGTGATCGCTTTGGGCACAGCGGTTTTCGCAGCGTTGGGCCTGCTGCTCGGCGGCACTCTGCGCGCCGAGATCGTCCTGGCCTTGGCGAACCTGCTGTGGTTTGTCTTCGCGGGGCTCGGCGCGCTGACGCTCGAGGGCGGCATGGTGCCGTCCGCCGCGCAGTGGGTGGCCCGGTTGACGCCGTCCGGCGCCCTCACCGAAGCGCTGACCCGGGCGATGACGTTGTCAGTGGACTGGTTCGGCCTTCTGGTGCTCGCGGTCTGGGGCGCCGTCGCCGCGCTGTGCGCGCTGCGCTGGTTCCGCTTCACCTGAAGCCAACAGCGGCAGCAGGTATTCGAGCTGTCCGACCTCTTCGATGTTGTGCTTCACCCACGCGCGCACTTTGTTCGCCGGGAATCGTCGGCGCACGACGCTGTTGACGACAGAGAAAAGCGGCGCGCGTGCGCCGAGATCCATCACCGTCACGTAATGGGCACCGTCGGCGCCCGCAGACCAGGTGTGCTCGAGCTGGAAGATCGCAATTCCCGCAACCCGTTTGACCAGTCGGATACCGGTCTCGTCGAGCTTCTCGACCCGCGCGACCTCGTCGATCCGGTACTCGGGTCGACCGCCGAACGCCTCGACCATGCGGAAACGCGCACCGTCGGCCGCTCCACCTCCTGGCGCCGGACGCGCCAGTGCCCAATGGATGTGATCGATCGGATGCCAGGCGAGATAGCGGTCGATGACCTCTCCCCCGTACACCATCGTTTCGCCCAGGTGCGTGAACCAGTCCAGCAGCATCGCCGGGGTGACGCCGGCCAACGGCCGGTGGTCGATGGTGATGCGGCGCCTGCCGTGGCGATGGTCGAGATACTGCACCGTCGCGGTGTCGACGGAACGCAACGGATAGAGCACCGGACGCACCATGAGATCCTCCTAAGATACGGAAGCGTTTCTTAAGCATGACACTAAACTCCCGCGATAAGATACGCAAGCGTTTCCTGAAAGGAGTGTCGAATGCCGCGTCGCCGCGGACAGGAACTCGACGCCGCTATCCGTGACGCCGTGCTCGACGTGCTCGGCCGGCACGGTCCGGCCGGCGTCACGATGGAGGCCGTCGCCGCGGCAGCCGCGACGAGCAAACCCGTGCTGTACCGGCGCTGGCCGGACGCCACCGCACTGCTCCGAGACACCCTGCTCGACATCGCCACCGACGCGATTCCGCACGAGGACACGGGCAGTTACCGCGGCGACATGCTCGCTGTGTTGCGTGGATGGGCCGCGTTGTTCACCGGCCCTCGGGCACCGGTGATTCGGGCCGCGATCGCGGCGGGCGCGCACGATCCGGACCTCACCGAGGCCTTCCGCAACGGCGTCATCGGCTGGCGAAAGCAGGAAATGGCCGCACTGCTGGCGCGCGGTATCGCCCGCGGCGACGTGCGCGCCGACGTTCCCGTCGAGATCGCCCGCGAATTGGGACAGAGCGTGCTGTGGCATCGGCTGCTGATCACCGGCGACCGCATCGACGACGATCTGGCGGTGCAACTGGTCGATGAGGTGCTGGTGCCGTTCGTGTCGCCGCGGTAGCCGCTCACCCGCTACTACGGCTTGTAGTTGCGCTGCTCTACCATCGAACCGTGCGACGTGCCTTTTTGCGGCTGGTCGATCTGCTGCCGCTGCCGAGCCTGCGGGCCCAGCGCGTCATCGCGTTCCTCGTCATCCTGACCCAGGGCGGGATCTCGGTGACGGGCGCCATCGTCCGTGTCACCGCGTCCGGCCTGGGCTGTCCGACGTGGCCGCAGTGTTTCCCGGGCAGTTTCACACCGGTGCCGGTCGCCGAGGTGCCGGTGGTGCATCAGGCGGTCGAGTTCGGCAACCGGATGGTCACCTTCCTCGTCGTGCTCACCGCGGCGGCTGCCGTGCTGGCCGTGACGCGGGCCCGTCGCCGCCGCGAGGTGCTCGTCTACGCGTGGCTGATGCCGGTGTCGACGGTGGTCCAGGCGGTGATCGGCGGCATAACGGTGTTGACCGGGCTGCTGTGGTGGACGGTCGCGATTCACCTGCTGGCGTCGATGACCATGGTCTGGCTGTCGGTGCTGTTGTTCGTCAAGATCGGCGAGCCGGACGACGGGGTCCTCGTCCGGCGGGCGCCAAAAGCGTTGCGGCAGCTGGCCCTCCTCAGTGCCGCGGCCCTGGCCGCCGTGCTGGTGACGGGCACGCTGGTGACCGGCGCGGGCCCACATGCCGGCGACAAGAGCGTGGACCGCACGATCCCCCGCCTCGAGGTCGAGATCACCACGCTGGTGCACGCTCACTCGGCGCTGATGGTGGCTTACCTGTCGCTGCTGATCGGCCTCGGCTTCGGCCTGTTGGCGGTGCGCGCACCCCGTCCGGTCCTGCTGCGGCTGGTTGTCCTTGTCGCGCTGGTGGTGTGTCAGGGTTTGGTCGGCACGGTGCAGTTTTTCACCGGTGTACCCGCCGCGTTGGTGGCGGTGCACGTCGCGGGTGCCGCGCTCTGCACCGCGGCGACCGCCGCGCTATGGGCGTCGATGCGAGAGCGGGCCAAGCCCGAACCGGTCGAGCGCTGATTCGACGGCGACGACGAACTCGCGCTGCTGTCGGCCTCTGGTCGTTTCGTCCAGCTGCATCCAGCCCAGCGACGGTTCGACGAGTTCGACTTCCAGCACGCGCGGGTCCGCGCGCCCGCCGATGACGTCGACGCGCGCGTAGAGCAACTCCTCCGCGGAGAGGTCGAGGTGCGCAGCCGCCGCCGCAAGTGCCTGGTGCCCGACGTCCCAGACCTCGAAATCGGGATCGGCGGGGCTGAGGGACTCCTGTGCGTAGGTGCCCGACTCGTCGAACGGAGGCGCCTCGCCGGGGCGCTGCAGGATCGGGCCCTTCCTGAAGGCGTGCGACTGCGCGCCGCCGATGAACACCAATGCGGTCTCGCCGTCTTCGATGCCCGGGTCGTAGGGCTGGATCAATACGGTCCGACCGGCCGCCAGCAACCGGTCGGCATGGCGCCGCGCATCCTCCCGATTCGAAAAGCGAAGGGTGTCAACCGATCCCACGCCGACAGCAGGTTTCACCACGACTTCGGCACTGTTCGGCAGCCTCACCGCGTCGCCGGGGTCGAAGAATCGGCCCGGGACCGTCGGCACACCCGCTGCCGCCAGGTCGGCCAGGTAGCGCTTGTCGGTGTTCCAGGGCACCACCCTGGCCGGGTTCAGCAGGTTGCGGACCCGTCGCGCCCAGGACAGGAACTCGTCGAGCCGATCGATGTAGTCCCACGTCGCCCGCAGGATCACCAGATCTGCCCTCAAGGTCGCCGGGTCATCCCAGGACATCCAGCGCGCGTGGAGTCCGTGCTTTCCCAGGGCCGCGACCAGGCCGGCGTCGTCGCCGTCCCCCTCCGGCAGTGCGGGGCATCCGGCCAACACGATGCGCGGATGGAACACGTCGGGCCGCGCAAGCTTCATAGTTGGCACGATAGAACCATGCATGCCATCGAAGTCGCCCAGACCGGCGGACCCGAAGTCCTCACCTACGTCGAGAAAACACAGCCCACGCCGGGCCCCGGGGAGGTGCTCATCAAGGCCGAGGCCATCGGCGTGAACTTCCTCGACACCTACTTCCGGTCGGGCCAGTACCCGCGGGAGACGCCGTTCATCGTCGGCAACGAGGTGTGCGGCACCGTGGCGGCGATCGGCGAAGAAGTCGCCGCGCTGAAGGTCGGCGATCGCGTCGTCACCGCTCAAGCCAACGGGGCCTATGCCGAATACAGTCTCGCCCCAGCTGATTTCGTGGCCTACGTACCCGAAGGCGTGGCTCCCGACGCGGCCGCCGCATCCCTGCTCAAGGGTATGACGGCGCACTACTTGATCAAGTCGCTGTATCCGGTACAGCAGGGCGACTCGGTTCTGGTGCACGCGGGCGCGGGCGGCGTCGGGCTCATCCTCACCCAATGGGCGACAAGCATGGCGGTACGCGTGATCACCACCGTCTCGACGCCGGAGAAGGCGGAGCTGTCGCGTCAGGCGGGTGCGGTGCACGTGCTCGACTATCCCGACGATCCGGCCGCGTTCGGCGCCGAGATCAAAGACATGACCGACGGTGGCGTCGCAGCCGTGTACGACGGGGTGGGAGCGGCCACGTTCGAAGCCAGCCTGGCCAGTCTCAGGGTGCGGGGCACGTTGGCGTTGTTCGGCGCTTCGAGCGGACCGGTGCCGCCGTTCGACCCGCAGCTGCTCAACGCCGCGGGCTCACTGTTCCTGACCCGTCCGACACTCGTGCACTACACCCGCACGGCCGACGAATTCGCCTGGCGTGCGGGCGAACTTCTCGATGCGATCGCCTCGGGCACGCTGACGATCACGGTCAGTGAGCGCTACCGGCTCGCCGATGCCGAGCAGGCGCACCGCGACCTGCAGGGCCGCAAGACGGTCGGTTCGGTGGTGCTGGTGCCCTAGGGCTAGAAAACGGTGGGCAGCGCCAGGACGGAGTCGACCGCCAGGGCCAGGAACACCACGGCGAGGTAGTTGTTCGACTGCAGGAACAGCCGCAGCGGCTTGACCGCCTCGCCGCGACGCACGCCGTTGTAGAGCTGGTGCGCCATCACCAGGAACCATCCGCCCGCCAGCAGCGCCACCGCCGCGTACAGCCAGCCCGTGACGGGCGTCAGCGCGAGCGTCGCGGCCACCGTCAGATACGTGTAGATCAGGATCTGCTTGGTGACCTGGCGTTCGGTGGCGACCGCGGGAAGCATCGGGACGCCCGCGGCGCGGTAGTCCTCCTTGTAGCGCATCGCCAGCGCCCAGGTGTGCGGCGGAGTCCAGAAGAAGATGATGGCGAACATGACCAGCGCGGGCCAGGCGATCGTCCCGGTGACCGCCGACCAGCCGATCATCACCGGCATGCAGCCGGCCGCGCCGCCCCACACCACGTTCTGCGAAGTGCGGCGCTTGAGCAACAGCGTGTAGACGAGCACGTAGAACGCGATCGTCGCGCCGGCGAGATGGGCCGACAGCATGTTCGTCGTCCACCACAGCCAGAAGAACGACGCGACGGACAGGGCCAGCCCGAAGATCAGCGCGTGACTGCGCGGAACCGTGGCACGCGCCAGCGGCCTGCGCTCGGTGCGCTTCATGACCTTGTCAATGTCGGCGTCGGCAACGCAGTTCAATGCGTTGGCGCCCGCCGCGGCCAGCAGTCCGCCGAACAGGGTGTTCAGAATTAGGAGCGGATCGACCGTGCCCCGGCTCGCCAGCAGCATGGCCGGGATCGTGGTGACCAGAAGCAGTTCGATGACGCGCGGCTTGGTCAGTGAGACGTAGCCGAGGAACTTGTCGCGAATCCGAATCTGCGCCCCGTCGACGAGGTGCACGTCGCGAACTCTCACGCAGTTACTCCTGTCGAAATGGTCCCAGCGCGCGGGCATCTACTACAGACGATGGTAGACCGCACGACAACACCGGCCTAATCCTGCCCAGACATCTCGCGCCGGCAGCCTGCATTGGACGACCATCCCGCACTAGGGTGGTTGAACGTGCAGCTGAGAAATGCTCTATGCCGACCAGGAGTGCGCCTGTGACCACACTCGAAGAAATCTCCGCGCTGACCCGCCCGAACCACCCAGAGGACTGGACCGAATTGGACTCGGTGGCGGTCGACACCGTCCGGGTGCTGGCGGCCGACGCGGTGCAGAAGGTCGGCAACGGCCACCCGGGAACGGCGATGAGTTTGGCGCCGCTGGCCTACACGCTTTTCCAGCGCCAGATGCGCCACGACCCCAGCGACGTGCACTGGCTCGGCCGCGACCGCTTCGTGTTGTCGTGTGGTCATTCCAGCCTGACCCTCTACATTCAGCTCTATCTCGGCGGATTCGGGCTCGAGCTGGACGACATCGAAGCCTTGCGGACGTTCAAGTCCAAGACCCCCGGCCATCCGGAGTTCCGCCACACCGATGGCGTGGAGATCACCACCGGCCCGCTCGGGCAGGGTCTGGCATCCGCGGTCGGTATGGCGATGGCCTCGCGCTACGAGCGCGGTCTGTTCGATCCCGACGTGCCGTGGGGTGAGAGCCCGTTCGACCACTACATCTATGTGATCGCCTCCGACGGTGACATCGAAGAAGGCATCACCAGCGAGGCGTCGTCGCTGGCGGGCACGCAGCAGCTAGGCAACCTGATCGCGTTCTACGACAAGAACCAGATCTCGATCGAACACGACACCAATATCGCGCTGTCCGAAGACGTCGCGGCCCGCTACCGCGCCTACGGCTGGCACGTGCAGGAGGTGGAGGGCGGCGAGAACGTCGTCGGCATCGAACAGGCCATCGTCGAGGCGAAGAAGGTCACCGACAAACCGTCGTTCATCGCGCTGCGCACGATCATCGGCTACCCGGCGCCCAACAAGATGAACACCGGCGACGTGCACGGTTCGGCGCTCGGCGAGGAGGAGGTCGCGGCCACCAAGAAGATCCTCGGCTTTGACCCCGACAAGACCTTCGAGGTGCGGCCCGAGGTCATCGAGCACACCCGCAAGCTGGTGGATCGCGGCAAAGAGGCACATGCGAAGTGGCAGATCGACTTCGACGCATGGGCCGAGCGTGAGCCCGAGCGCAAGGAACTGCTGGACCGGCTGCTGGCTCAGAAACTGCCCGACGGCTGGGATTCGGACCTGACCTATTGGGAGCCGGGCTCCAAGCCGTTAGCCACCCGCGCCGCGTTCGGCCAGGTCCTCAACGACGTCGCGCCCAAGCTGCCCGAGTTGTGGGGCGGTTCGGCCGACCTTGCGGGCAGTAACAACACCACGATCAAAGGCGTGAATTCGTTTGGCCCGCCGTCCATCTCGACCGACGACTTCACGGCCGACTGGTATGGCCGCGTGCTGCACTTCGGCGTCCGCGAACACGCGATGGGCGCGATCCTGTCCGGCATCGTGCTGCACGGCCCGACCCGCGCGTTCGGTGGCACGTTCCTGCAGTTCTCTGATTACATGCGGCCCGCTGTGCGACTTGCATCGCTGATGGACATCGACACCATCTACATCTGGACCCACGACTCGATCGGTCTCGGTGAGGACGGCCCGACCCACCAGCCGATCGAGCACCTTGCGGCGCTGCGCGCGATCCCGAACCTGTCCGTGGTCCGGCCGGGCGACCCCAACGAAACGGCGTACGCCTGGCGCAGCATCATCGCCCGCGGCAACGGCAGCGGTCCGGTCGGTTTCATCCTGACCCGCCAGGGCATCCCGGTGCTGGAGGGCACCGACGCCGACGGGGTGGCCCGCGGCGGCTACGTCCTCGGCGGCGGTAACCCCGCCGACGACGCGGACGTGATCATCATTGCGACGGGCTCCGAACTACAGCTGGCGGTGGAGGCGAGAAAGCAGTTGGCGGAAAAGGACATCACGGCCTACGTGGTGTCGATGCCGTGCGTGGAATGGTTCGAGTCGCAACCGCGCGAGTACCGTGATTCGGTTCTGCCTCCGAGCGTTTCGGCGCGCGTGGCGGTCGAGGCGGCCGTCGCGCAGAGCTGGTACAAGCTCGTCGGCGACACCGGGGAGATCGTCTCGATCGAGCACTACGGCGAGTCCGCCGACTACAAGACGTTGTTCCGTGAGTTCGGGTTCACCCCCGAGGCCGTGGTGGCCGCCGCGGAGCGATCGATAGACAACTGAGGTCTAGGAAAGGCACAGCTATGGCTCAGAATCCGAATCTCGCGGCAATATCCGAGGCAGGCGTGTCGGTGTGGCTCGACGATCTGTCGCGCGACCGACTGCAGACAGGAAATCTGCAGGAGCTCATCGACACCAAGAGTGTCGTCGGGGTGACCACCAACCCGTCAATCTTCCAGGCCGCGCTGTCCAAGGGACACGCCTACGACGATCAGGTCAATGAGCTGGCCGAGCGGGGCGCGGACGTGGACGCCACGATCCGCACCGTCACCACCGACGATGTCCGCAACGCCTGCGACGTATTGGCCAAGCAGTACGAGCTTTCCGACGGCGTCGACGGCCGGGTGTCGATCGAGGTGGACCCCCGGGTCGCGCACGACACCGACAAGACCATCCTGCAGGCGATCGATCTGTGGAAGACCGTCGACCGGCCGAACCTGCTGATCAAGATTCCTGCGACGATGGCGGGCCTGCCCGCGATCACGGCGGTGATCGCCGAAGGAATCTCGGTCAACGTCACGCTGATCTTCTCCGTGGAACGCCACCGGCTCGTGATGGATGCCTACCTCGAAGGCCTGGAGAAGGCCAAGGAGGCCGGCCACGACCTGTCCAAGATCCATTCGGTCGCTTCGTTCTTCGTGTCCCGGGTGGACACCGAGATCGACAAGCGCCTTGAGAAGATCGGATCGCAGGAGGCGCTGGATCTGCGGGGTAAGGCAGGTGTCGCCAACGCGCGACTCGCCTACGCCGCATACGAAGAGGTGTTCGTCGGGGGCAAACGCTACGAAGCGCTCAAGGGTGACGGCGCCCGTGTGCAACGTCCGCTGTGGGCCTCCACGGGCGTCAAGAATCCGGAGTACTCGGACACCTTGTACGTCACCGAGTTGGTGGCCCCGAACACGGTGAACACCATGCCGGAGAAGACGATCGACGCGGTCGCCGAACACGGCGTGATCACCGGCGACACCGTGACGGGCACGGCCGATGAATCGCAGGCGCTGTTCGACAAGCTGGCCGACGTCGGTATCGACCTACCCGACGTGTTCCGGCTCCTCGAGGACGAGGGTGTGGAGAAGTTCGAGAAGTCGTGGCTCGAGTTGCTCGAGGCGACGCAGGAACAGCTCGACGCCGCCAAGAAATGACGGACTGGGTGAATCCGCTTCGCGACAAGCGCGACAAGCGGATGCCGCGGATCGCGGGGCCCTGCGGGATCGTCATCTTCGGCGTCACCGGCGACCTGTCGCGTAAGAAGTTGATGCCGGCGATCTACGACTTGGCCAACCGCGGCCTGCTGCCTCCGTCCTTCTCGCTGATCGGATTCGCCCGAAGGGACTGGGCCGACGAGGACTTCGGTGAGGTGGTCTACGAGGCGGTGAAGAAGCATGCCCGCACGCCGTTCCGGCAGGAGGTGTGGGACCGCCTGGCCGAAGGCTTCCGGTTCGTGCAGGGCACGTTCGACGACGAGGCGGCGTTCGGCCGGCTTGCCGAGACCCTCGAGAAACTCGATGCCGAACGCGGAACGGGCGGCAATCACGTTTTCTACCTGTCCATTCCACCGAAGGCGTTCCAGCCGGTGTGCGAGCAGCTGCACAAGTCGGGGCTGGCCAACCCACAGGAGGGTCGCTGGAGCCGGGTGGTGATCGAGAAGCCGTTCGGCCACGACCTGGCGAGTGCGCAGGAACTCAACGAGGTCGTCAACAGCGTGTTCCCCGAGGAGTCGGTGTTCCGCATCGACCACTACCTCGGCAAGGAGACGGTGCAGAACATCCTCGCGCTGCGGTTCGCCAACGAACTGTACGAGCCGATTTGGAACAACAACTACGTCGACAGCGTGCAGATCACGATGGCCGAGGACATCGGGCTCGGCGGACGCGGAGGCTATTACGACGGAGTCGGTGCCGCGCGCGACGTCATCCAGAACCACCTCCTGCAGCTGCTGGCCCTGACCGCCATGGAGGAGCCTGTCAGCTTCGGTCCGAAGGAACTACAGATCGAGAAGATCAAGGTGTTCTCGGCCACACGACCGATGCAGCCACTGAACGAGACCACCGCGCGTGGGCAGTACGCCTCGGGTTGGCAGGGCAGCGAGAAGGTGGTTGGTCTGCTCGAAGAAGAAGGCTTCTCGAAGGATTCGAAGACCGAGACCTACGCGGCCATCGCCCTGGAGGTGGACACCCGACGGTGGGCCGGTGTGCCGTTCTTCCTGCGCACCGGAAAACGGTTGGGGCGCAGGGTGACCGAGATCGCGCTGATCTTCAAGCGCGCACCGCATCTGCCCTTCGACAAGACCATGACCGAGGAACTCGGCCAGAATGCACTGGTGATCAGGGTTCAACCGGACGAGGGCATCACGACCCGGTTCGGCTCCAAGGTGCCCGGTAGCGCCATGGAGGTCCGCGACGTCAACATGGACTTCTCCTACGGGTCGGCGTTCGCCGAGGACTCCCCGGAAGCTTATGAGCGGCTGATACTCGACGTGCTGCTCGGTGAACCCTCGCTGTTCCCGGTGAACAGAGAGGTCGAATTATCCTGGGAAATCCTGGATCCCGTACTGGACTACTGGGCCGCGCACGGCAAGCCAGAGGCGTACGAATCGGGTACCTGGGGCCCGGCCTCGGCCGACGAGATGTTGCATCGCATGGGCCGGGAATGGAGGCGGCCATGATTGTCGACCTGCCGGATACGAACACCAACGACATCAACAAGAAGATCACCGGTCTGCGCGAGGAGGGCGGTGCGATCACGCTGAGCCGAGTGCTCACCCTGGTGATCTCGCTCGACTCCGACGAGCTGCTGGAAGAATCCATCGAAGCCGCCAACTTCGCCAGCCGCGAACACCCCTGCCGGGTGATCATCGTGGTGCCCGGGGACCGCAACGCCGACGACGCGCGCTTGGACGCGCAATTACGTGTCGGCGGGGATGCCGGCGCCGGGGAGATCGTCGGGCTGCGCCTGTACGGCGAGCTCGCCGACCATGCGAGCGCCGTGGTGCTGCCCTTCTTGTTGCCGGATACACCGGTGGTGGCGTGGTGGCCCGCTGGTGGGCCTGCGGTGCCCGCCAAGGATCCGTTGGGCCGGTTGGCGATCCGTCGGATCACCAACGCGACGCAGTGTTCGGACCCGTTGGCCGCGATCAAAGGTCGACTGGCCGGCTATACCGCCGGAGACACCGACCTCTGCTGGGCGCGGATCACGTACTGGCGGGCCCTGCTGGCCGCGGCCGTCGACCAGGAACCGCACGCGCCGATCGCTTCTGCGGTGGTTTCGGGTCTACGGGACGAGCCGTCGCTCGACGTGCTCGCGGGTTGGCTCGCCGCACGCATCGACGGTCCGGTGCACCGCGAGGTGGGCGAGCTGAAAGTGGAGCTGATGCGCGACGGTGAGACGATCACTCTGCGTCGGCCGCAGACCGGCGTCACCGCGACACTGAGCCGCACCAGCCGCCCCGAGGCGCGAATCCCGTTGGCGCGCAGGGAAGCCAGAGAGTGCCTGGCCGAGGATCTGCGCAGGCTCGACCCCGATGAGATCTACCACGAGGCCCTGCAGGGAATCGACAAGGTGCAATACGCATGAGCGCGACCATCGAGCGTTATCCGGACGCCGCGACACTGGTGGCGGCCGCAGGTGATCGGCTTGTCGCAGCCATCGTCGCAGCCATCGACAAGCGTGGGTCGGCGCACATAGTGCTGACGGGCGGGGGCACCGGTACCAATCTGCTGAAGCGCGTGGCGGAGAAGGGCACCGAGATCGACTGGGCGAAGGTGCATCTCTACTGGGGTGACGATCGCTTCGTGCCGGCAGACGGTGACGAGCGCAATTACAAGCAGGCCCGTGAGGCGCTGCTGGATCGTGTGAGCATCCCGGATGGGAACGTGCACCCGATGGCCGCCAGCGGTGCGGAGTTCGGCGACGACCTCGACGCCGCCGCGGCCGCATACGAGCAGGTGCTGGCCGCCAACGCCGAGGGCGGCCAGCCAGCCCCCGACTTCGACGTACATCTTCTCGGAATGGGTGGCGAGGGGCACATCAACTCCCTGTTCCCCCACACCCCAGCGGTACGTGAGACCGAGCGTCTAGTAGTCGGTGTCGAGGACTCCCCCAAGCCTCCGCCGCGCCGAATCACGTTGACGTTGCCCGCGGTTCGACGGTCGCGGGAGGTATGGCTGGTGGTCTCCGGCGACGGGAAGGCCGACGCGGTTGCAGCGGCGATCGGCGGTGCTGACGCCGACGAGGTGCCCGCGGCGGGTGCGGTGGGTCGCAAGGCGACCGTGTGGCTGCTCGACGAGGCAGCGGCAAGCAAGCTTGGCTGATTGAGGCGGTGGAGCTCAGTGCCGCTCTACGACGAACGCCTCGATCCGCCGCTCGCCGGCCCAGACTTCTTCCTTGCTGAGACCCGGATACATGCGGTTGAACAGAATCAATGTCGGTGGGCGCGACTAGTATCGCACACATGTTCGAAACGCTCGACGACGCGGCGTTGGTTGAGTCCATCACCGCGGCTTCGCGCGAGCAGAGCGCGGCCTGCGGCCGTGAACTCATGGCGATCGGTGAGCTCTACGCCCGCCGCGCCCCCGAGGACGACGACGAACGAGCGAATTGGGCGATCGACGGCCACGCCAATGTGGTCGCCGAGGTCGCGGCGGCGCTCAACATCAGCCGGGGGCGAGCCGCCAGTCGCCTGCACTACGCGATCGACCTGCACGAGCGCTTGCCCAAGGTCGCCGAAGTCTTCGCGCGCGGGCAGATCGACTTTCGGATGATGACCGCTCTGGTCAACCGCAGCTCCAACGTCAAGGACGATGATCGCCTCGCCCGGCTCGACGCGGCTTTCGCGAAATGGTCGCCGAAATGGATGAAGCTGTCCGGGCCGAAACTGCATGAACGCATCGACATGTGGGTGGAGAAGTTCGACCCGGACGGAGTTCGGGAACCGAAGCCGCCCAACGACGACCGCTACGTCGAGGTCGGTCCGATCGGTCCTGGCATGGTCGGGGTCTGGGCCAAACTCGCCTTCGCCGACGGCATGGCTTTCGACACGCGACTCGACGAGATCGCCGCAACCGTATGCCGCGACGATCCGCGCACCGTTTCGCAGCGCCGTGCGGACGCGATGACGGCGATGAGCGCGGGGCAGATGCGGCTCGAGTGCGGCTGCGGGGCCGAGGATTGCCAGAACGGGTCCCCCGGCGGGCCCACCAGTCAGGTCGTCATCAATGTCATCGCCGAGCAGGCCACGATCGAGGGTCGGTCGGACAATCCGGGGTACCTGCCAGGCTTCGGCGCGGTGCCCGCCTCGATGTTGCGCGAGATGATCGCGACCGCGCAGGTCCGCCCGGTTCCGCTACCCGAACCCTGCGCCGAGCAGGGCTACCGGCCGTCTGCGGCGTTGGCTCGTTTCATCCGATGGCGCGACCTGACGTGCCGCTTTCCCGGTTGCGATGTGCCCGCATCCGCGTGCCAGATCGACCATACGGTCCCGTACCCCATGGGACCCACTCATCCGTCGAACTTGAAGCTGCTCTGCGGCTTTCACCATCTGCTGAAGACTTTCTGGTGCGGCTCCGACGGGTGGTCAGACCGACAATTCGCGGACGGCACTGTCATATGGACGGCGCCCAACTGGCAGACGTACACCACCACCCCTGGCGGTGCCGAGTTCTTCGAACAGCTAGGTAGGCCCACGGGCGACATCACGGTGGCATCGCACCCGAGCGGACCAGGCGACCTTCATCGCGGCGCGAAGATGCCAACCCGCAGGCGGACCCGCGCAGAGGACAAGGCGTATCGGATCGCGCTGGAACGTCAGCACAACGCCGCGCGCAACCGCCGCATTCAGTTCTTGCTAGCCGAACGGCTCGCCAGGGACGACGAACCACCGCCGTTCTGACCAGCGTTCAGCCCGAGAGGACCGAGAGATCATCGTCGTGTCCGTCGCGAAAGCCTGCGTCGTAGTCGGCCCTTGCGGTCCTGGTATCCGATCCGGCCATGACCATTCGCGGATCCACGGGGCACTGCCGGGACGCGGTTTCCTCTTGGTTCACATCTGTTCAGACGCCGGGTTACGGCCAGCGGTTCCCCGGCTGCGGTCATAATGGCCCTCATGGCAGACAAGGGTGGTCGACCGGTCCGCACAGGACCAGAACGCATCAGGAAGCTTGCCCAGGCGGCGCTGAACGCCGACGTCACCGTCGAGCAGGTCGACACCATCCTGGAGGGGCTGAGCGAGACGCTCGAGGACCTCAACAGCTCCACGGCCAACCTCGACGCCACCCTGGAGCGCTTCAACGAGACGATCAACCAGATCAATCAGCTGGCCCCCCGCCTGAACGCCGTGGTGGACCGCATGGAGGGCATCGTCGGGCGGGTGGAACGCATCGTCGGCCTCGGTGAGTCGGTGATCTCACCGCTCGCCGCGACCGAGCAGGTGGTGCGCGGAGCCGTGAACAAGGTGCGCCGCTCCGCAGGTCTCTAGTTCTGCCGGCGAGGCTCAGACGAAATCGGAGCCGCCGTCCACGTTGACGGTGGCACCGGTGACATAGCCGTTGCGCCTCGACGCCAGATAGACGGTGATCGATGCGATCTCCTCGGGCAGGCCGGCCCGGCCGAGATCGCACGGTTGATGGAAGTTGTTGTCGATCCAGGTCATCACGTCGGTGGGATCGGTGGCGTCGAGCCCGTCGGCGGCCAGAATATCCTTGAGCACCTCTGTGAAGCTTGCCGTCACGATCGTGCCGGGGCAGATGCAGTTGACCAGAATTCCGTCCTTGGCAAGGCTTTTCGAGAGATTCTTGGTGACGCTGCTGAGCGCCGCCTTCGACGCGGTGTAGGCGACGATCCGCGGGTTCTGGCGCTGGATCGAGTGCGCCGAGAGCGTCACGATCCTGCCCCACTCCGCGGCCCGCAGCATCGGCAACGCGGCCCGGATCACCCGGACACCCGACATCGTGCCTAGCGTGAAAGCCTGCTCCCACTGCGCATCGTCGAGATCTCCGAAGTACCCGTCTCCCGGCCCGACCGTGTGAATCAGGCTGTTGATCTCCCCCCACCGCTGGTCCACGGTGTCGAAGCCGGCGGCAATGGACTCGGGGTCGGCCATGTCGACGCTTATTCCGACGGCGTCGGCTGCACCCGCCTCGCGAAGCTTCGCCGTGGCCGTGTCGAGGGCTTCGACGCCCCTGGCCATCACCGCGACCCGGGCGCCCTCCTCCGCTAGCGTCGTCGCGATCGCCAAACCCATGCCCTTGCTGCCGCCTGTCACGACGGCAGCCGATCCTGCTAAGCCCAAGTCCATCGATTCACCTTCACGTGGGTTCTGCTACGCCGAGTCCGCGCATGCAGAAACGGATGATGTGTTCGCGCACCGCATGCTGATCGCTGTCGCCGGTCGTCCATTGGCGCTCAACGCTCGCCCAGATCGCGCCGTGGATCGACAATGCGTCGGCAACAGGGTCGATACCTGGGAAAAGTCCGGCAGCCCTTCCCTTCTCGAGCTGCTCGACGAGCGGCTTGAGGATCTCACCGTAGGCATCGCCGACCAACTCGGGCGCCGAGGACATCTGCGTCTGCGCCTCGAGCGACATTCGTCGCAAGTCTGATCGGATCTCCTGATTGAAGGCCAGATCCAGGCGCCCGTCGATCCATGCCGCTACCGCTTCCACCGGGTCGTCCGCCGCGGCCATCTTCCGCGTGAGCCTGCGCATCTCGGTGCGCGCCAACTGCAGGAACACCGCGGACACCAGTTCGTCTTTGGAACCGAAATGCCGATAGAAGGCACGTGTGCTCAACGCGGCCCGCTCGAGTACCCGGGCCACGTTGACCGACGCGATCCCCTCCTCGCGAAGAATCTCGGTGGCCGCGTGGACCAAAGCATCGCGCACGCCCGGATCGGGGTCCATCTTCTTGCGTCTCCGCCGGGCTACCGTGTCCATCACGCGGTGGCGTCGTAACTCGCGAGGTAATCGGCGAAGGCTTCGTGCACCTGCTCGGGAGTCAAGCCGTAGTCGGTGAGCTCGTATGTGTGCTCGCCGCGCGCGCCGGGACGGTGGCCGTCCGCCCACTCCTGCACCCGCCTGCGGGCTTCGTCGGTGAATGTCAGATCCAGCCGGTGGTAACTGTTCTCGAGGGCGCCGATCGGGTCGGCGTTCAAGTCGGCGAACGACACGTCGGTGAACCGGTCATCTCCGAAGCGCTTTCGGAAGTTCATTGCGCGCCTTACGGCTTCGACCCAGCACTGGAGTTGCTCGGCGCCCAGTTCATGAGGGTCGTCGCGATCGCTGCTCCAACTGCGGACGTACCGGATCAAGCTGCACACCGAGCCCAGTACCTTCGCCGGATCGCGGTGGCACCACAAGAACTTCGCCTCCGGATACGCCTCGACAAGAGCGCCAAGCGAGAACATGTGCACCGGCGTCTTCAGGTGCCATAACGTCGGCGGGCAATGCCACTGCAGGAGTTTGAGCACCTGGCGGTGGAAAGCGTATGTCTCGCGCATATCGCACTGCATCAGCCAGGCGAGGTACCCGGGCACCCGCACCACCCCGTCGAAGTGGAAAGTGCGAAAGCTCATGCCCATCAGGTCCTGGCATTCGGTGGGAGCCTCCGGCTCCGAATTCATCATGGTCCGCATGCGCGGAAACATGCTGTCCATGATGGCGATCGACTCGGCCGCCTGGGCGATCCGCGGATCGTCGTGCTGAGACGACGCTTCCGGTGGCGGAGTGCACGCCTGAGACTCCCACATCCGCAGCGAGCGGAACTGCGGATCACTGGCGACCAGTTGGCTCAGCGCCGTCGTTCCGGTTCGCGGTAACCCGATGACGAACACCGGGCCACCGACGACCTCGTCGTCGATCTCGGGATGCTGCCGATAGGTTTCGACGATCCGCAACCGTTGTATGAGTGCGTTGCTGATGGTCGCGTGCTGAATGACGTTTCCCATCTCGTTGAGGTCCGCTTCATTGTTCAGGGCGTCGACGGTGCGCTCCAAACCCTCGCGATAGTAGGGCGAACCGAAGTCGTCGAGGCCCGTCGCCACCCGTGCGCCTTCCTCGAGTTCGTCCACGATGAAGGTCATGCGGAGAACCTTTCGTGGACCGCGCGCCGCCGCGCCGCGATGACGGCCGCACGCTGCTCGGGACTGACGGTCGCGGAGTCGGCAGGCAGTTGGGAGCTGACATCGGCGAACTTGACCACTCGTACATCCGGGGTCGGTGCGGTCTCCGTGCGCACACACCGCAAGATCATCGCCCCGTTGCTGTGTCCAGCCGTGTCAAGCCAATTGGCGACGCCGGGATCGCGCGAACTGACGACCACCCGCAGAATCCCGTCGGCGTCGATCGTCGCTTGGTGCGCGTTGAGGCTGGATTGATGCTTGCCGTAATGAATGGTCTCCCACCAGGGGTTGCCCAGAGAGTAACTCCAGTACACGCCCCGCGGTGGTTCGACCTCCATGATCAATGCCTCGTCGGGTTCGAGTTCGTAGCGACCGATGACCGGGCGATTCTCAGCTGCCGCACCGATATCGGAGCGGTCGATCGGAGGCATGAAACCGTTGGCCGGCGGGCCCGCGTTGAAGTCGAGAAAGAATTTGAGGTTGTCGTGGACGAAGTCCCCCAGCGCGTGGATCTGGCGTGCGACGGCCACGCCGGTCGCTTCGTGCCGGTCCCTCGGTTCGACCTCGTCGCCGATGCGCTCGATCTGCAGCGAGGAGGGCTTCTCCGTTTCCCAGTCGTAGAAGAAGTGCCTCACCACCAGAGTGGGATGGTCGCCGTCCAGCCGCATCCAATTGCCGGGTTGTTCATCGGCCGAGAGCACCACTTCGAAATTGCCGTCGGCGTCCCGTTCGAGCTCATCGACCAGGCAATTGGAAGCGGATGCGATCCCGTCCATGGTCTGCAGGCCGACATACCGTGCCGTGCCCCGATTTCCGAACAGTCGGTATGTCTCGCCGTTGCGCAGCGCGGCTCGCAGGTAGAGACAGTCCGGGCACTCCATTCCCCACGTCAGCACGTCATCGGTGCTGGTGCGGGTCACCGCCAACACCGGATCACGATCGGCCCGCAGCGCCTCGTCGATGCCGACGGCCAACAACACCAACAAGTGGCGCATTCCGGATGCGTAGTCGACGTTGTTTCGGTTGACGTCGGTGGACGAGACGATCGAGCCGGCGGTCCTCAAGCGATCCAAGAGATGCCCCCACGCCGGGGCCAGCTCACCCACGTCGCTACCCGGGCCGGTCAGCCCCGCCTGGGCAACGGAGAACGGCAGCCACGCCATCGGGTTCGCGTCGCCCACGAGTCTCTCCAACCGTCAGGCAAGCTTAGATGAAAACTATGTTTTCACTTAAGACGCTTCGACTGTGACACCTCACGGCAGGAGTGTCAACGCTTGACCCGTGTCAGCCGCTGTTGCGCAGTGCGCTTGCCAACCCGCTCATCGTCAGCAGGATGCCGCGCTGGACGAGTTCGTCGTCGTCCCCGGATCGGTAGCGCCGCAGCAACTCGACCTGGAGATGGTTCAGCGGTTCCAGGTACGGGAAGCGGTTGAACACCGAACGGGCCAGCGCGGGATTGTCCGCCAACAGATCGTCCTGACCGGTGATGAGCTTGTGCATCCGGATCGTGCGCTCGTGCTCGGCGGCGATCTTGTCGAACACCCGCCGCCGCAACTCCTCGTCGTCGACCAGCTCGGAGTAGCGGGCCGCCAACCCCAGGTCCGATTTGGCCATGACCTGCGCCATGTTCGACAGCACCGTACGGAAGAACGGCCACCGCCGGTATAGGTCCCGCAACACCTCGACGCGGTCCTCCTCCGACTGCGGACCCTCGGCAATCCACTCCTCGAAAGCCGTGCCCGTGCCGTACCAGCCGGGCAGCATGACCCGCGACTGGCTCCACGCCAGCACCCACGGGATGGCGCGCAAGTCCGAGATCGACGTCGTCGGCTTGCGCGACGATGGCCGGCTACCGATGTTGAGCGCGCCGATCTCACTCACCGGGGTCGACGCCTTGAAATAGTCGACGAAGCCCGGTGTCTCGTGCACCAATTCGGCGTATGCGCGCTGAGCGCGTGCGGCCAGGTCGTCGAGCACTTCGTAGGCTGGGCCGGCCTCGTCACCGAGACCTTCCACATCGAGCAGCGTGGCCTCCAACGTGGCGGCCAGAAGGGTCTCGAGATTGCGGTACGCCGCTTGTGGTTCGGCGTATTTCGCCGCGATCACCTCACCCTGCTCGGTGAGGCGCAGCGATCCGTTCACCGCGCCAGGAGGCTGGGCCAGGATGGCATCATAGCTCGGCCCTCCGCCTCGACCCACGGTGCCACCGCGACCGTGAAAGAGGCGCAACCGAATTCCGGTCTTGCGCGCCGACTCCACCAGGTCCAGTTCCGCCCGGTACAACGCCCAGTTCGCCGCGAGGTAGCCGCCGTCCTTGTTGGAGTCGGAGTAACCGAGCATCACCTCCTGGCTCTCCCCGCGCGCGGACACGACCGAGCGGTACACCGGAAGATCGAGCGCCGCTTCGAGAATCGACGATCCACGCTGCAGATCGTCGATGGTCTCGAAAAGCGGGACGATGCCGACGGGTGCGTACGGCGTCTCCCCCGAGACGTCCAGCAGCCCGACCTCTTTGAGCAGGATCGCCGCCTCCAACATGTCCGAAACGGACTCGCACATCGAGATGATGTAGTTCGGAATCGCCCGAGACCCGAAGACCCGCACCGCTCGCGCAGCCGCCGCGACGATGTCGAGTTCTTTGCGGGCCAGCTCGGACAGTTCAGCGCCGGCCTTGACCAGCGGACGCCGAGTCGACAGCTCACCCGCGAGCAGCTCCACCCGGTCCGCCTCGTTCAGCGAGCCGTAGTCGGGATGCACACCGGCCCAGGCCAACAGCTCGGCGACGACCTCCTCGTGCACGTCGGAGTTTTGCCGCATGTCGAGACCACTGAGGTGAAACCCGAACGTGCGCACCGCCTCCCGCAACCTGGCCAGCCGGTCGTCGGCCAGCACCGCGCTGCCGTTGCTACGCAGCGACTCGTCGACCACATCCAAGTCGGCGAGCAGCTCTGCCGGCGATTCGTAACGCTCGAGCCCCAGATCGAGTTCGTGTTCGGGCTGCTCGTCGAGGATCTCCTTCGCCGTCGATGTCAGGCGGGAATGGATTACGCGCAGCGCTCGCCGATAGGGTTCGTCGGCCCGCGCGGGTTCCTCGCACCGCGCGGCCAGCGCTTCGAGCGCGTCGCTGATCCGCACCAGCCGCGCCGACATCGACAGCTCCTCTTCCAGCGCGGTGATCTCGGTGAAGTAGTGGTCCAGTGCCGTGTAGGCGGCTCTGCCGGTCGCGCGCCGGACGACGTCGGCGGTGACGTTCGGGTTGCCGTCCCGGTCCCCGCCTATCCACGAACCGGGCCGCACGATCGGCTCGTCGAGCAGCCCGGTGTCGGGCCAGCGGGCCTGCAGTTCAGTGCGGACGTCGGCGTTCACCTGCGGTATGACGTCGAAGAACGCGGCCGGGTAGTACCGCAGGCCTGTCTCGATCTCATCCTGGATCTTCAAGCGCGACAACCGAACCAGCGCGGTCTGCCATAGGGTCAGGATGTGGCGGCGCAATTCGAGTTCGATGTCGCGACCGTCGGCATCGCTGCGCCCGTGCAGGCGTAAGCGCATCAGCTCGGTGATGCGGTGTTGGGTGTCGAAGATCGTGCGGCGCCTGGTCTCGGTCGGATGCGCAGTGATCACCGGCGAAACCATTGCCCCGGTGAGGGCTTCGGCGACGGTGTCGGCATCGAGGTCGACGGCGTCGAGTTTGGCGTAGGTGGCGGCAAGGCTGCTGTTCTGCGGCGGCTCCCCTGCTTCGACATGAATCGCTCGACGACGTTCTCGGTGAATGTCCTCGGCGACGTTGGCCAACAGAGCGAAGTGGGTGAAGGCACGGATCACCGGGATCGCCCGACGGATGTCGATGCCCTCGAACATTCCCGCCAGTTCCGCGCGGTCGATCTCAGAGCGGCGCACACGGAACGACTCGACGCGGGCACGCTCGACGAGGTCGAACACCTCGTCGCCGTTCTGCTCGCGCACGGTGTCGCCGAGTATCGCGCCGAGAAGGCGGATGTCCTCTCGCATCGGCTCGGTGGCGTCACGCCCCACCTTGGTCCGCCTGACCGCGCCTATCGGTTCGAGCCCGGCGATTTCAGCCATGACTCAAGTATCGACGGGCCACAGTCGGCCCGCACGGCGAGGTGCTGGGAATCAGCTGTACTTGATCAGCAGCGCGACGCCGACGATCGAGACAAGCCAGATGCCGGTGACGAATAGCGTCAGCCGATCCAAGTTCTTCTCCACCACCGTCGACCCCGACAGGCTGGACTGGACGCCGCCACCGAAGAGCGTGGACAGACCGCCGCCCTTGGCGCGATGCAGCAGCACCAGGAGCACGACCAGGAGGCTGGTCACGACCAGGGTTATCTGCAGGGCCAATTCCATGGGCGCAAGACTACCTAATCGACGACGATGCTCACCAATCGGACGGTCAGGGCAGGGGGCCGCCGGCCGCGATGGCCGACAGGGTGGCGAACTGCTCGCCGTCGAGCGAGGCGCCCCCGACCAGAGCGCCGTCGATGTCCTCCTGCGCGACGATGTCGCCGACGTTCTTCGCGTTCACCGACCCGCCGTAGAGCACCCGCACACCGGCCGCCAGCTGCGGCGTCGCCAACTTGCCCAGCTCGTCGCGGATCGCCTTGCAGACCTCCTGGGCGTCGGCGGCGCTGGCCACCCGGCCGGTGCCGATGGCCCACACCGGCTCGTAGGCGATCACGGCCTGGCCGATCTGTTCGTTCGAGAGGCCCGCCAGCGACCCGCGCAACGACTCGACATTGTGCTCGACGTGGTTACCCGCCTCGCGCACTTCGAGTTGCTCACCGATGCAGATGATCGGCACCAGCCCGTGCCGGAAGGCGGCCGCCGCCTTCGCCGCCACGACGGCGTCATCCTCATGGTGGTACGTGCGCCGCTCGGAGTGCCCGACGACGACGAAGGTGCATCCCAGCTTGGCCAGGAACGCGCCGCTGATGTCGCCGGTGTAGGCGCCGGAGTCGTGCTCCGAGAGATCCTGCGCGCCGTAGGTGAGCAGCAGCTTGTCGCCGTCGACCAGGGTCTGCACGCTACGCAGGTCGGTGAACGGAGGGATCACCGTCACATCGACCTTGTCGAAGTACTTCGCAGGCAATGCGAACGCGATCTTCTGCACCAGTGCGATCGCTTCGAAGTGGTTGAGGTTCATCTTCCAGTTGCCGGCGATCAGCGGCTTGCGGCTCACGATTCCAGGACCTCTCACTCTTTTTCTAAAACAGCGATGCCGGGCAGTTTCTTGCCTTCAAGGTATTCCAGTGAGGCCCCGCCCCCGGTGGAAATGTGGGAGAAGCCCTCTTCGTCCAGGCCGAGCTGACGGACCGCGGCAGCCGAATCGCCCCCGCCGACGACGCTGAAGCCACCCTTACCGGTCGCCGCGATGATCGCCTCGGCGACGCCTTTGGTGCCCGCCGCGAAGGCCGGGAACTCGAAGACGCCCATCGGCCCGTTCCAGAACACGGTCTTGGCGTTCGACAGCAGCGTGGTGAACCGTTCGACCGAGCCGGGACCGATGTCCAGGCCCATCTTGTCGGCTGGGATCTTGTCCGCGGCGACGATCTCGGCCGTCGCATCGGCTGCGAACTTGTCGGCCACCACGATGTCGACCGGCACGTGGATCACGTCAGCGTAGGTGTCGAGCAGCTTGCGACACGTCTCGATCATGCCTTCCTCCAGCAGCGAGGTGCCGACCGAAACGCCTTGTGAGGCAAGGAAGGTGAAACACATACCGCCACCAATGATCAGGCTGTCGGCCTTCTCCGCGAGCGACTCGATGACCGCCAGTTTGTCCGACACCTTGGACCCGCCGAGCACGACGGCGTAAGGCCGGTCGGTGGAGGTGGTCAGCTGTTCGAGCACCTTGACCTCCGCGGCCACCAGGGTGCCCGCATAGTGCGGCAGCAGGGTCGCGACGTCGTACACCGACGCCTGCTTGCGGTGCACCACCCCGAAACCGTCGGAGACGAAAGCCCCCGGCGAACCGTATGCGCCGCTGACGAGTTCGGCGAGTTGCCGGGCCAACGCCATCCGTTCGCCATCGTCCTTGCTGGTCTCGCGGGGGTCGAAGCGGATGTTCTCCAGCAGCAGGATGTCGCCGCCGGTCAAGCCTTCGGCACGGGCCAGTGCGTCGGTTCCCACGACGTCACCGGCCAGTTGCACGTGGCCGCCGAGTTGCTCGCCCAACGCCTTGGCGACCGGAGCCAGTGACAGCTTCGGGTCGGGGCCGCCCTTGGGTCGACCGAGATGCGCGGTGACGATCACCTTGGCGCCGGCATCGGAGAGCGCCTTCAGCGTGGGCACCGACGCGGTGATGCGACCCGGGTCGGTGATGTTGCCGTCATCGTCGAGCGGAACGTTGAGGTCCGACCGGACGAGCACTCCCCGATCCGAAACACCTTCACCAAGAAGGTCTTCCAGAGTCTTGATGGAAGACGAAGCCACGGCGTTACAGCGACTTGCCGACAAGCGCGACCAGGTCGA
Organism: Mycobacterium neumannii; assembly: GCF_002245615.1. Lineage (NCBI taxonomy): Bacteria > Bacillati > Actinomycetota > Actinomycetes > Mycobacteriales > Mycobacteriaceae > Mycobacterium > Mycobacterium neumannii. The sequence goes on from NZ_NKCO01000019.1 coordinate 79,533, forward strand.
CCAGCCGGTTGGAGTAACCCCACTCGTTGTCGTACCAGGACACCGTCTTGGCCTGGTTGTCGATCACCTTGGTCAGACCCGCGTCGAAGATAGAGCTGTGCGGGTCGGTGACGATGTCGCTGGACACGATCGGTGCGTCGTAGTACTTGAGGATGCCCTTGAGCGGACCCTCCGCGGCGGCCTTGAACGCCGCATTGATCTCGTCGGCGGTGGCCGACTTGGACAGCTCCGCGGTCAGGTCGGTGCACGAACCCGTGGGGATCGGCACGCGCAGCGCGTAGCCGTCGAGCTTGCCCTTCAGCTCGGGGAGGACGAGGCCGATCGCTTTGGCGGCGCCGGTGGAGGTGGGCACGATGTTCAGCGCGGCGGCGCGGGCGCGACGCAGGTCCTTGTGGGGACCGTCCTGCAGGTTCTGGTCCTGCGTGTAGGCGTGGACCGTTGTCATCAGGCCCTTGACGATGCCGAACTCGTCGTTGAGCACCTTGGCCAGCGGGCCGAGGCAGTTCGTGGTGCACGAGGCGTTGGAGATGATGTTCTGGCTGCCGTCGTACTTTTCGTCGTTGACGCCCAAGACGATGGTGATGTCCTCATCGGTGGCAGGCGCGGAGATGATGACCTTCTTGGCGCCGGCGTCCAGGTGGCCTTGCGCCTTGTCGCGCTTGGTGAAGATGCCGGTGGACTCGACCACCACGTCGACCCCGAGGTCGCCCCACGGGAGGGCCGAGGGGCCCTCCTTGATCGACAGTCCCTTCATCTTGTGCCCGCCGATGATGATGTCCTCGCCGTCGACCTCTACGTCTTCGGGTAGCCGGCCCAGGATCGAATCGAACTTCAGGAGGTGCGCGAGGGTCTCGTTGTCGGTGAGGTCGTTGACAGCGACGATCTCGATGTCGGTGTTCCTGCCTTCGTGCTTCTGCGCGTCCAGCGCGCGGAAGAAGTTGCGTCCGATGCGGCCGAAGCCGTTCACGCCTACCCGGATGGTCACTGTTTCTCCCTTGATCGCCTCAACGTGTAGTGCTCGGCCGCCAGCCTAGTCGTGTGATAGCGGCCACGCGTCACCTGGTCAGTGCGCGGTCAGGCGCTGGTCGGCATAGGGGTTGCCGAGCCATTTACGGCGGATCCGTTGCAGCGTGCCGTCGGCCTCCAACTCGGCTTGCGCGACTGTCAGCCGACCGAGAAGCACCTGGTCACCGCGCGGAACGGCAATCGCAATGTCCTCGACCGTGATGCCGCGCTGGACGACCTCGACGCCAGGGACCGGCTTGACCAGTTCGGTCAGCACCGGCGCAAGCTTCATCACGGCATCACAGCCACCCGTCGAGAGGTCGCTCAACGCGTCGCGAATCGCGGTGTACTCATAGACGCGGACGGCACCGGCCTTGCCATCGGCGACGAGTCGCTCGGCGATCGGCCGGCTGGTGTTGCCCCGCTGAACGCCGATGGTCAGGCCTTCGAGGTCGTCGACGGACGTGACACGCGGCAGCCGGCGAGTGTCGACAGCCAGCGCCTGACCGGAGATCACGTAGGGCGGGAGGAACGTCGCCTTCTCCTCGCGCTGGGGCGTGACGGTAGTTCCGGCGGCGACGCAGTCGTACTTCGACCCGAGACCATCGAAGATGCCGCCGAAGTCGGCGCCGTCGTAGGGTACGAATTCGACTGTCGCGCCGATCTTCTCGCTGAGCGCGCGCATCAGGTCGATGTCGAGCCCACCGTCGTCGGGCATCCCGTTGAAGGGTGGGTCGGGCATCGCCACACCGACTCTCAGCGTCTCCATGGGTTCACCGTAGTTGCTGCAGCTGCGCGCGGGCCTGATCGATCTGCTCGTAGGCGTAGGTCGCGAGTTCGGCCACGAGGATGTGACCGCCGGGCCCGGCCGCCATCACCCGGTGGAGGACTGTGCCGAAGTAGTCCCCATCGCGAACCTTGGTCTCACCGGTCGCGACGCCCATGCGCACCGGTAGTTCGAATCGGCGCTGGGCGTCGACAGTAGCCTCGACGACGTGAAGGCAGCCCGAGTCCATCACCGCTATGGCTGAACACAAATTCGTCATGCGCCTCATGAGGGTCGGCCGAGTTCAGCTCGCGCATGGTCGATTTCGCCATAGGCGTACTCCGCGACGGCAGCCATCGACATCGACTCACCTCTGGAGGCCAGTGATTCGTAGGTGGCGTCACCGAGCACCGTCCGGAGGTGGGCGATGGAGGTGCTGAACTCCGGCAGTACCGCTTGAGCCAGAGGACTCATTGAAAACCCGCTGATAATCGCTGCCGATTCGTACAGACCCACGCGGTAAAGGAATGTACTCAGCACGGCGAGTGGACTGCGAATGCTACCGACGTTGCCGGAGTCGTGGTAATTGCGTAGGACCAACGTCAAGTGCTCGAGTGCCTCTGGGGTAACCGCCTCAAGTGCCTCAAACCTGGCCATCCCCAGAGCGAGAATCGAGGCGTTGAAACGATTTCCGCTATCCAGGGCCATCGCCAAACCTTCGCGGCAGTCCTCCAAGCCGGCGTCTGATCCTTCCGCATGGAGTGGGAACGTACTTGCGGCGATTGCGAACGTGTGCATATAAGGGTTTCGAGTTGCCGCCCCCGCTTCGACCAATCCCTTCGCCGCTTCCATCGCGTCGTCAACAAGCCCCCCGAACGAAAGACCGAACACCCGGCAGCCACGGATGTACACGTGGTTATCACCGCGCCGTTCGAGTTGAGCCTGACATAGTTCGGCCCACCGCAACGGCTCGCCGGCCGGAAGGTAGGCCGCTCCCAGCCAACCCTCCATCCCGTACGGCGGCGCATTCTCGTTGCGCGCCACTACGGCGGCGCCTGCTTCGGCATATCGAAGCGCGTTTTCCAACCTGCCGGCCATCCAGCACACCGCTGCGACCACATACAAACTCGACAGCCGGGGATGGTTTACAGCGACGGCAAGCTCGATCATCGCTTCGGCCCAGGTCATCGGCTCGTAACTCTCGACCCCTATGCCGAGAAGCCCCGCATACGTTGCGATTGTGGCGGCAACGTCAATGTCGCCTGTATCGGCCGCCCAGCGGAAGGCTGTGCGCAAGTTCGCCAGCTCCAACGCCAACCAGCGATACGCGTAGCGTTGCTCAGGGCTGTCCCACAAGGACAGCATCGTGTTCTCGAGTTGCGCGAAGTAGCGGGCGTGGGCGTTTCGAACGTCCTCTGCCGCACCGCAAGAGGCAAGCTGTTCCTCTGCGAATTGGCGAACGGTCTCGAGCATGGAGAACCGAGCCGTCTGCTCGGATCGGTCCACCGTGAGCAGCGACTTGCGCACCAAAGACTCGAGAAGATCCACGACCGCGAACTCGTCGTATTCCGGTCCGGCCACGGCGCAGGCGCTGTGGATGTCGAACCCACCGGCGAACACCGAACACCGCTCTAACAGTCTCTTCTCTTCGGCGCTCAAGAGGTCGTATGACCATTGCACCGCGTGACGAAGTGTCTGGTGTCTTTCCAAGCTTCGCCGTGCCCCCACGAGGAGGTTGAACCTCTTGTCGAGTCGGTCACGAATATCGGTCAGCGTCATCACCGAAACCCGAGAAGCAGCGAGTTCGATCGCCAGCGGAATGCCGTCGAGGCGACGACATATGTCGGTGACCGCATCCATTTCGCGGACGGCAGCGCCAGGAGCAATGCTGCCGGCGCGCTCCACGAACAGCTCCGCCGCGGCATCGTCAGAGAGTGAGCGGACCGGCCAGATCTGTTCTTCGGCGACGCCCAAGCCCTCTCTGCTCGTGGCGAGGATGCTCACGGTCGAGGACTTCGCGAGGATGGCCTCGACAAGTCCTGCGGTCGCGTCCAACACGTGTTCGCAGTTATCGAAGACCAACAGCCGCTTCCGGTTCTCCAAGACAGCCGCGACCGAATCACACATGCTCATCCCGGGTTGTTGAGCGATGCCTAGGATCGCGGCAACCGAATCAGCCACGGCACCTGCGTCGGCCACAGACGCAAGCTCGAAAACCCAGACCCCGTCGGTGAAATCGTTGGTCAAACGACCAGCGACCTCAAGCGCCAGACGCGTCTTGCCCACTCCACCGACACCGGTCAATGTGACGAATCGATTGGTGCGCAACACCGCCGCGATCCGGGCCACTTCGTCATCACGCCCAACCAACCTTCTTCCCACAGGTCGGAAATTTCCCCGGTCAGCGTCAAGGCTGCGTAATGGCGGGAAGTCACATGGAAGGCCTTGGGTTCGCAGCTGAAAGATCGTGATCGGGCGCGTCACGTCGCGTAAGCGCTTCGGCCCCAGGTTCAGCAGTTCGACACCGTCGAGCAGAACCGCCGTCGACTCGGCCACCAGGATCTGGCCACCATGCCCGGCCGCCGTGACGCGAGCAGCACGGTTGAGCACCGTTCCGAAGTAGTCACCGTCACGCAGTTCGGCCTCACCGGTCGCGATTCCCATGCGCACGGGGAGCTCCAACTCGCGCTGGGCGGCGATGGCTGCGTCGACGGCGGCGCTCGGAGACGCGAACGCAGCGGCGAGACCATCGCCGCTGTGGCTGAACACGAATCCGTCGTGCGCCTCGATCGCCGAGCGCAACACCTTGTCATGGCAAGCAAGTGCAACCCGCATGGCATCCGCGTCGGACTCCCACCGACGAGTCGAACCCTCGATGTCGGTGAACAGGAATGTCACGACGCCGGTGGGCGGGACGCCCGCGGACACAAGTGAAGTGTCGGCCGAGAGAGCGCTTGTCACACGCCTTTCACCGAAATGCGCCTGACAAGTGGCCGGTCGGCGCTAGGCGTCCTCGAGCAGGTCCGGCGTGACAGCCGACTCAGTGTCGGGAATGCCGTCCTGCTTGGCCTTGCGATCGGCCATGGACAGCAACCGCCGAATACGGCCCGCCACAGCGTCCTTCGTCATCGGCGGATCGGCGAGCCGGCCCAACTCCTCCAGCGACGCCTGCCGGTGCTCGACGCGCAGCTTGCCCGCGGCGGCGAGGTGGTCGGGCACCGTATCGCCGAGGATCTCCAGCGCCCGTTCCACGCGGGCGGCCGCGGCGACCGCCGCCCGTGCCGAGCGCCGCAGGTTGGCGTCGTCGAAGTTGGCCAGCCGGTTGGCGGTGGCCCGCACCTCGCGCCGCATCCTGCGCTCTTCCCATGTCAGCCGGGTGTCCTGCGCACCCATGCGCGTCAACAGCGCGCCGATGGCCTCGCCGTCACGCACCACCACCCGGTCGGTGCCGCGAACCTCGCGCGCTTTCGCGCTCACCCCCAACCTGCGGGCGGCGCCGACAAGTGCCAGCGCCGCCTCAGGACCCGGGCAGCTGACTTCCAACGCCGACGAGCGTCCCGGTTCGGTGAGCGATCCGTGTGCCAGAAATGCTCCGCGCCAGGCTGCTTCGGCATCGGCCACGCTGCCGCCGACCACTTGGGCCGGCAGCCCGCGCACGGGGCGACCCCGCAGGTCGAGCAGACCGGTCTGCCTGGCCAACGCCTCACCGTCCTTCGCCACGCGGACCAGGTACCGGGTGCTCTTGCGGATGCCGCTGGCCGATACGACGTGCACGGTGGCGTTGTAGCCGTACAGGTCGTAGATGTCCTTGCGCAACCGCCGGGCGATGATGCCGAGATCGACCTCCGCCTCGACGACCACGCGTCCCGAAACGATGTGCAATCCGCCGGCGAACCGCAGCAGGGAGGCCACCTCGGCGCGCCGAGCGCTGACCGAATTGACGATCAGCCGACTCAACTCATCCTTGACCTCGGCTGTCATCGCCACGGGTCGTCACCTCTCGGTCCATTCGCTGTCGACGTGGGCAGTGCCGGCGCCGGAGCCGCGGTGCCGCGAAGACGCACACTCTCCAATGCCGCGGCCAAGCGCGCCGGGTCATGTAAAGGTGTACCAGGTCTGGACACCTCAGCAAACTGAACTTGAGCACGAAGAATGTTCGCGGTCCGACGCAGTTGCTCACGCTCGCGCTCGCTGGGCACTCGACTCGCGTCGACGATGATGTCGTGCACGGTGAAGTCGGGCGCATGCTGCGACAGCACGTGGATATGTCGCTCGACGGAGAAACCCGCCGTCTCCCCCGGTTCGGCCACCAGGTTGAGCACCAACGCTCGGCGCGCCGCAGTCGCCTGCAGCGCCGCCGCGAGCTCGGGAACCAGTACATGCGGGATCACGCTCGTGAACCACGAGCCGGGGCCCAGCACCACCAGGTCCGCCGCCATGATCGCGTCCACGGCCTGTCGGGTGGCAGGCGGATCCCCCGGCAGCAGCCGCACGCGACGGACTTTGCCCACGGTGGTGGCGATCGCCACCTGGCCGCGAATCACCCGGCTCATTCGAGGGTCAGATTCCAGACCCGCCACGTCGGCCTCGATGCCGAGCCCCATCGGGCACATCGGAAGCACGCGACCCTTCACGCCGAGGATGCGGCCCAGTTCGTCGAGTGCGGCGATCGGGTCGGCCAACACCTCGCTGAGGCCCGCGAGCAGCAGGTTGCCGATCGGATGCCCGGCCAGCGCCCCGCTGCCACCGAACCGGTGCTGAATGATCGTCGCCCACAGTCGGCCATGCGGGCTGTCAGATGCCAACGCGGCCAACGCCATTCGAAGATCACCCGGTGGCACGACATCCAGCTCGTTGCGCAGTCGCCCTGACGAGCCGCCGTCGTCGGCGACCGTGACGATGGCCGTCACGTGCGGCGTCAGCCTGCGCGCCGCCGACAGGGTCGCATAGAGCCCGTGCCCACCACCGAGCGCAACGATCCGCGCGCTCATTCGCGCCCCAGATCCCGGTGCAACACCCGCACCGTCAGGTCATCACCGCCCTGCAGCCGCGCCGCCAGTGCCTCGGCGATCGCCACGCTTCGATGTTTGCCGCCGGTGCATCCGATGGCGACGGTCATATATCGCTTCCCCTCGCGACGGTATCCGTCGATGACTACATCGAGCAGCCGATGATAGGTCTCCAGGAAGTCGCCTGCACCCGGTTGCCCGAGAACATAGTCGCGGACCGCGGGATGCTGGCCGCTGTGCGGGCGCAGGTCGTCAACCCAGTGCGGGTTCGGCAGGAACCGGACGTCCATCACGGTGTCGGCATCCATCGGCAACCCGTACTTGTAGCCGAAGGACTCGACCGTGACGTTCGTGTGGGCGATGGTTTCGCCACCGAAGGCGCGCTCGATGCTCTCGCGCAGCGCGGGCACGGAAAGCGTCGAGGTGTCAATCACCAGATCTGCCGACGCGCGGACGGGGGCCAACAGCGCACGCTCGGCCGCAATGCCTTCTGCCAGAGTCTGATTGCCCTGTAATGGGTGACTTCGGCGGTTCTGTTCGTAGCGGCGCACCAGGCTCTCGTCCGAAGCGTCCAGGAACACCACCCGCGGCGCGATGTTGCGGGTCGCGAGTTCGTTGCGCACCCAGTCCAGGTCTCCGGTGAACCCGCGCGAGCGCACGTCCATCACCACCGCCAGCTGGGTGATCCGTGATCCGGCCGCCAGCCCCAACTCGACCATCTGCGCGATCAGCTCCGGCGGGAGGTTGTCGGCGACGTACCACCCCAGGTCCTCGAGCACCTTGGCCGCGGTGCCCCTGCCCGCACCCGAGAGTCCGGTGACCAGAACCACGTCGATGCCGGAGTCGGCGCTCGCCTCGTCGCGAAGATCCTCGTGCATTCCCTGGTCCGTCATCCCGATACCTTGCTCTGATCATCGTCGATCGCCGACTCGGGCGCGTCGCTTTCGGGCGGTACGCCAAGCGCGTCGAGCACGGCACGGGCGGTGGCGACACCGATACCGGGTACCGCGGTGATCTCCGCGATCGACGCCTCCTTCAATCGGGCCACCGAGCCGAAGTGGGTGACCAGTGCTTTCCGGCGATGCTCACCGAGCCCTCGAACCGAGTCAAGCGCCGACGCGGTCATCCGCTTGGAACGCTTGCTGCGGTGATACGCGATCGCGAACCGGTGCGCCTCGTCACGTACGCGCTGCAGCAGGTACAGCCCTTCACTGTTGCGCGGCATGATCAGCGGATCGGGCTCCGACGGAACCCACACCTCCTCGAGACGCTTGGCCAAGCCGATCACCGCGACGTCGGTGATACCCAGTTCGTCGAGCACGGCTTGTGCGGCGTTGACCTGTGGCGCACCGCCATCGACGACGAACAGGTTCGGTGGGTAGGCGAACTTGCGCGACTTTCCTTCCGGTGCAAGCTCTGTGGGATGCTGGCTGTCGTGTAGGTGACGGTAGAACCGGCGCCTGGTCACCTCGGCGATGGAGGCGACGTCGTCTGAACGGCCGTCGCCCGCGGCCTCTCGGATCGCGTAGTGCCGGTAGTCGGACTTGCGCGGTAAACCGTCCTCGAAGACCACCAGGGAGGCCACCACATCGGTGCCCTGCACGTGGCTGATATCGACGCACTCGATGCGCAACGGCGCCTCGGCCAGCCCCAGAGCATCCTGAATACTCTGCAGCGCAGCGGTTCTCGCGGTGAAGTCACCGGCACGCCTGAGCTTGTGCTGAGCGAGCGCATCCTGGGCATTGCGGCGGACCGTCTCGGCGAGGGCGCGCTTGTCACCGCGCTGCGGCACGCGCAACGACACCCGAGAACCCCGCAGCTGGCCGAGCCAGGCGGCCAATTCGTCGGAGTTGCTCGGCAGGCACGGAACCAGCACCTGACGAGGCACGGGATTGGTCGCCTCGTCCCCGCCGCTGTCGCTGGCGTCGCCCAATTCGGCCTGATCGCCGTAGAACTGGGTCAGGAACTGTTCCACCAAACGTTCCTGGCTCGATTCTCCCGGCTCACCGGACTTTTCCACGATCCAACCGCGCTGGCCGCGCACCCGGCCGCCGCGGACGTGGAAAACCTGCACGGCCGCTTCGAGTTCGTCGTCGGCGAATGCCACCACGTCGGCATCGGTGCCGTCGCCGAACACCACCGCCTGTTTCTCCAGCGCCCGTTTCAGAGCGCCGATGTCGTCGCGCAGGCGTGCTGCCCTCTCGAAATCCAGTTCCTCGGCGGCCTCGTTCATCTGGTGTTCGAGGTCGCGCACCAACCGATCGGTCTTACCGGCGAGGAAGTCGCAGAAATCGAGGACGATCTGGCGGTGCTCTTCGGCGCTCACCCGACCGATGCAGGGGGCCGAACACTTGTCGATGTAGCCAAGCAGACAGGGTCGATCGATTTGCCTGTGGCGCTTGAACACTCCGTTAGAGCATGTGCGCGCCGGGAACACCCGCGTCAGCAGGTCGAGGGTTTCGCGGATCGCCCACGCATGCGAATAGGGTCCGAAGTACCGGACGCCCTTGCGCCGGCCCCCGCGGTACACCATCAGCCGCGGATACTCCTCGTTGAGCGTGACCGCGAGCACCGGGTAGGACTTGTCGTCTCGATACCTGATGTTGAACCGCGGATCGAACTCCTTGATCCAGTTGTATTCGAGCTGCAGCGCCTCGACTTCGGTGTTGACCACCGTCCACTCGACGCTGCCCGCGGCCATCACCATCTGACGTGTACGTGGCGCCAGGCTCGCGACGTCGGCGAAGTAGGAGTTCAGTCGGCTGCGCAGGCTCTTCGCCTTGCCGACGTAGATCACCCTGCCGTGTGGGTCGCGGAATCGGTAGACGCCCGGTTCGACGGGAATCGACCCTGGGGCGGGTCGGTACGTCGAAGGATCAGGCACGCAATCCAGGTTACTGCCGCGTTCCGACCGGCCCGATCCACTACCGTCGGGTGATGCGGATCTCGTCGCTGACCAAGGTGATGGCCCCGCTGACCGGGTTGGTGCTGGTACTCGCCGGCTGCTCGAGCGACGACGGCAGCACCGGGTCTGAGGCCGCGGGACCGTGCGCGATCGTCGAGAACGGCACCCCGGTGGTCAAGACCACCGCCGCACCCTCTCCCGGGTCGCCGCCGACGTCCCGCGACATCTCAACCAATCCCGAGGTGGCCACGGGTTACCGCACCGACATGACGCCGGTGCGAACCAGCAGCTTCTCGGTGGTCACCGCTAATCCGCTGGCCACGCAGGCCGCGTGCGAGGTGCTCCGCGACGGTGGCACCGCGGCGGACGCGCTCGTCACCGCGCAGGCCGTGCTCGGCCTCGTCGAGCCGCAGGCGTCGGGCCTCGGCGGCGGCGGCTTCCTGCTCTATTTCGATGCGGCCTCCGGTGAGGTCCAGGCCTACGACGGTCGCGAAATCGCGCCCGCTGCGGCCACGGAGAACTATCTGCGCTGGGTTTCCGAAACCGACCGGACGGAGCCCAAACCGGACGCCAGGGCCTCGGGGCGTTCGATCGGTGTGCCCGGCATCGTGCGGATGCTCACCGAGGTGCACGCCGATCACGGCAAGACGGGCTGGCGCGACCTGTTCGCTCCCGCAGTCCGGATGGCCGACGACGGCTTCGACATCAGCCCGAGGCTGGCCGCGGCCATCGATGACGCGGCGCCCGAGCTCAAGCTCGACCCCCAAGCGGCCGAATACTTCCTCAACGGCGACGGCAGCCCCAAGACGGAGGGCACCCGGCTGACCAACCCGGCGTATTCGAAGACGTTGGGCGTCATCGCCACCGACCCTCAGACGTTCTACACCGGCGCCATCGCCCGCGACATCGTCGCCGCAGCGGCCGACGCCTCCGGGGGCCGGACGCCAAGCCTGATGACCGTCGAAGACCTCGCCAACTACTCGGTCAAGGAACGCGAACCGCTGTGCAGGCCGTACCGCGGACGGGAGATCTGCGGGATGCCACCGCCGTCGTCAGGCGGCATCGCCGTGCTGGCGACGCTCGGCATTCTCGAACACTTCCCGATGGCCGATCACAAACCCAGCGACGTCGACCTCAACGGCGGCCGACCGTCGGTCATGGGCGTACACCTGATATCCGAGGCGGAACGACTGGCGTACGCCGACCGCGACAAGTACGTCGCCGACACCGATTTCGTGCCGCTGCCGGGCGGGTCACCCGACACGCTGCTCGGCAGTGACTACCTCGCCGGTCGGGCCGCGCTGATCTCCGAGCAGCACAGCATGGGCACCGCGAAACCCGGCGAGTTCGGTCCGCCGACCAGCCCCGCACCGCCCGTCCCCGAACACGGCACCAGCCAGGTCAGCATCGTCGACTCACAGGGCAACGCCGCGTCGTTGACCACCACGGTCGAGTCGGCGTTCGGCTCGTTCCACATGGTCGACGGGTTCCTCCTCAACAACCAGCTCACAGACTTCTCGGCCGAGCCGGCCGGCCCCGACGGGGCGCTGGTGGCGAACCGGGTCCAGCCCGGCAAGCGACCGCGCAGCACGATGGCGCCGACCCTGATCTTCGACCGGGCACAGGGCCGGGCCGGCGAGCGCGGACGCCTCTATGCGGTCCTGGGTTCGCCCGGCGGTGCGGCGATCATCCAGTTCGTAGCGAAAACCATTGTGGGAATGCTGGATTGGGGACTCGACCCGCAGCAGGCGGTGTCGATGGTCGACTTCGGCGCGGCGAACACTCCGAAGACCAATGTCGGCGGTGAGCATCCGATCATCGACACCTCCGATAACGGCGATCTCGATCCGCTCGTGCAGGGGTTGCGGGCACTCGGCCATCAGGTGGATCTGGCCGACCAGTCGAGCGGCCTGTCGGCGATCATCCGAGACAGCACAGGCCTCATCGGCGGGGCGGATCCGCGCAGGGAAGGGTTGGTCATGGGCGACACCCGATGACCGAATGTGTGGCCCGGCTCGGTGAATTCGACTGGCAGACGTTCGCTGCCATCCGGTTGAGGGCGCTGTCCGACTCGCTGGGTGAAAAGGATCCAAGCTACCGGGACGAGGCGGCCTTCACCGCAGCGCAGTGGCGGCGGCGGTTGCGCGACCATGCGCAGTTCGTCGCGCTCGACGGTGACCGTCCCGTCGGCATGATCGGGGCGCAGCAGGAGAACAACGAGACCGTGTATCTGTACTCGCTGTGGCTGGAACCCGCGGCACGGGGTCGGGGCCTGGCGCGGCAACTGGTCGCCGCGGCTCTCGAATGGGCGCGCACCAGCAATGTGCACACGGTCCGCTTACGGGTGGCGATCGACAACGCGGCGGCGCGTCAGGTGTACGAGAGCATCGGGTTCACCGTCACCGACGACCAAACCACCTCCGAGCGCGACGAACTCGCGATGTCGCTCAGCGTGAGTTGAGGCCCTTGTAACGCTCGAGGACGTCGCGGACGCGGTCCATCGCGTCGATGGCGCGGCCCTTGTCGACGGCCTGGATCGCCATGATCGGAATGTACTCGTCGTCGGGCAGGTCCACGCGTGCCCATCGCGCGCCCCTCGGGAAAGAGATGTCGACCACATCGGACCACGGAATCGTCTTGTCGTTGACGAGGTTCCGCACGCTCACACCGGCGGCGCCGACTCGCAGCCGGGGCCGGGCGAACATCAAGACCACCCCGGCGATGACGACGCCGAGCAGCGCGATCGCCACCTGGTCGGCGGTCCGAAAGATCACCCCGGTCGAGCTGATCTTCAACAATGCGCCTACCGTCACATGCGCGGCGAGGATCAGCGCTGCGGCAGCGTAAGCGAAATACGGTGCCAGGTGCGGGCGTATCTCGATATCCCAGTCGGTCATGAGCGCGAGCGAATGTCGCGCAACGTCAGCGCGGTCGACAACGCGGCCGCCGCCGCCTGCGCGCCTTTGTCCTCAGACGACGACGGGAGCCCGGCCCGGTCGAGGGCCTGCTGCTCGCTGTTGGTCGTCAGCACTCCGTTGGCCACCGGTGTCGACGCATCCAGCGACACCCGGGTCAAGCCCTGCGTCACCGCGTCACACACATAGTCGAAATGCGGTGTCTCCCCTCGGATCACCACGCCCAGCGCCACGACTGCGTCATGGTCGGCCGCCAGCGCCTGTGCCACAACGGGAATCTCGATTGCGCCCAGCACCCGCACCACCGTGGGATTCTCGATCCCTGCGCCCGCAGCCACTTTGAGTGCCCCGTCGAGCAATGCGTCGCAGATGGTCTCGTGCCAGGTGCTCGCCACGACGGCTAGCTTGAGCCCCGATCCGTCGATGTCTGGAAGATCGGGTACGCCTGTACCACTCACAGGGCTCCACCGAGATCTGTTGGGCGGCGGTCACCGAGCAGGTATACGCCCTCGTCGTAGTCGGCCATGGTGGTGGCCTCGTGATAGGCGTCCAGACCACTCAGGTCGTGGCCCATCCGGTCCCGCTTGGTCATCAGGTAACGGATGTTCTCTTTGTTCGCCCGCACCGGTAGCGGCACGCGTTCGATGATGTGCAACCCGTAACCGTCGAGCCCCACCCGCTTGGCGGGATTGTTGGTGAGCAGCCGCATCGACCGCACGCCCAGGTCGACGAGTATCTGCGCTCCGATGCCGTAGTCGCGGGCGTCGGCGGGCAGGCCGAGCTTGAGGTTGGCGTCGACGGTGTCGTCACCGGCGTCCTGTAGTTGATAGGCCTGCAGCTTGTGCATGAGCCCGATGCCGCGGCCTTCGTGGCCGCGCATGTACAGCACAATGCCACGGCCTTCGCGAGCGACCATCGCCATGGCCGCGTCGAGTTGGGGCCCGCAGTCGCAGCGTCGAGAGCCGAACACGTCACCGGTGAGGCATTCGGAGTGCACACGCACCAATACGTCGTGGCCGTCGCTGGTCGGGCCTGCGATATCACCCTTGACCAGCGCGACATGCTCGACGTCGTCGTAGATGCTGGTGTAACCGACGGCGCGGAATTCGCCGTGGCGGGTCGGTATCCGGGCCTCGGCGATGCGCTCGATGTGCTTCTCGTGCTTGCGCCGCCACTCGATCAGGTCGGCGATCGAGATCAGCGCGAGGTCGTGTTCGTCGGCGAAGATGCGCAGCTCGTCGGTCTGCGCCATCGAGCCTTCGTCTTTCTGGCTGACGATCTCGCAGATCGCACCGGCCGGCTGCAGACCGGCGAGGCGGGCCAGGTCGACGGCGGCCTCGGTGTGCCCGGGACGGCGCAGCACGCCTCCGTCCTTCGCCCGCAGCGGCACGACGTGGCCCGGCTTCGTGAAATCGTCTGCGATGCTTGACGGATCCGCGAGCAACCGCATCGTCGTTGCCCGGTCGGCAGCCGAGATACCCGTTCCCACACCGTTCTTCGCGTCCACCGTAACGGTGTAGGCGGTACCGTGCTTGTCCTGGTTCACCGCGTACATCGGCAGCAGACCCAGCTTGTCGCAGATGGCGCCATCCAGCGGGACGCAGAGGTAGCCGGAGGTGTACCGAACCATGAACGCAACAAGCTCCGGCGTCGCCTTTTCGGCGGCGAAGATGAGATCGCCCTCGTTCTCGCGATCCTCATCGTCGATCACGACGACGGCCTTGCCCGCGGCGATATCTGCCACCGCGCGCTCAACAGTGTCAAGCCTCGTCACCACATCAGTATGAACCACCGGGGTTCAAAACTTATTGCCAGGCCGCTGAGCTGGGCATTTACTCTTGGTTTCGGCGTCGGCGGCACTCTGTGGAACCTCTGTGTATTTTCGGGATTGCTCCTTGGCCGAGGTGCCCGATGTCTACGCTACGTTTCCTGGTCACGCCCAAAGGGACTCATATGAATGCGTCACGATTCGCCGCTCCGAGGCTGCTCTTCGCCGCGTGCGGTGTGGCCGCCTCCGGTCTGTTCCTTGCCGTCGCACCGTCGGCGGCCGCCCAGCCGAGCGACATTGCTCCTCCAGGACCCGGCCCCACCGCGTCCGACGTGATCCCGGCAATGGGAGTGCTCGAAGGAATGTGGCAGCAGTACGTACCCCGAAATGTGGCCCCGCCCGACCAGATGGGCGCGGTCGACCGGTTCTTCAACGATTTCGTTCCGACCACGACTCAGGTCAGCGACCTCTTCACCATCATCCAGCATTTTCGCGGGCCACTCGGCTACTAGACGCTGACGACCGCTGCTCGAAAGTGGCGGCGGCTCAATCGCTTTGCGGAGCGAGCAGCCGCTCGACATACTTGGCGATCACGTCCACCTCGAGATTGACCAGCGTGCCGACCTCGGCACGGCCGAGCGTCGTGAGATCGAGCGTCGTGGGAATCAACGACACCTCGAACCAGTCGTGTCCGAGCCCGGACACCGTCAGCGAGACACCGTCGACGGTGATGGAGCCCTTCTCCACCACATACCGCGACAGCGCGGTGGGAAGTGCGATGCGCACCACGACCCAGCGATCCGACGGGGTGCGCGCGATCACGTGGCCGGTGCCGTCGACGTGGCCCTGCACGATGTGCCCGCCGAGCCGGCTGTTCACCGCCGCCGCACGTTCGAGGTTGACCCGGCCCCCCACCGCGAGACGGCCGAGGCTCGAGCGGTTCAGCGTCTCCCCGATCACATCGGTGGTGAACGTCGCATCCGGGCGCACCTCGACAACGGTGAGGCAGACGCCGTTCACCGCGATCGAGTCACCGTGGCGAGCGTCCGATGTGACGAGGGGCCCGCGGATGGCAAGCCGGGCGAAATCGCCGAGATCTTCCTTGGAGACGACCTCGCCGACCTCTTCGACGATTCCGGTGAACACCTCGCCAGACTATCGAGATCGCGGCCTCCTCCGGCGTGGCCCTGTTCGCCCTGGCAGCGCCCGCGCGCCGAGTCGGTGCACTCGGACCCTTTACGATGCACTCATGCCCACGCGCCTCCTGACGATCTTCGCCGCCCTCGTTGCCGCCATCGCCCTTCTGGCCGGTTGCTCCTCCACATCGGAGGAATCCACGAAGGACCTCCCCGACGGCGCAACCCTGCTGCAGCAGTCCAGCGAAACGACAAAGAAACAGACCAGCGCGCACCTGAAGCTGCAGGTGCAGGGCACGATCGAGAAGCTGCCGATCGAGCAGCTCGAGGGTGACCTGAGCAACGCGCCCACGTTCACCGCACAGGGCAAGGTCAACCTGTTGATGGGGGGCCAGCGCCTGGAGGGCTTGGAGTTCGTGGTCTTCGACGGCGATCTCTATGCAACGTTGACCCCCGGGGGTCAGTTGTCGAACTTCGGTCCTGCAGTCGATATCTACGACGCTTCGCTGATACTCAATCCTGAGACTGGTTTGGGCAACGTGCTGGACAACTTCTCCGACCCGAAGGCCGAGGGTCGCGAATCGGTCAACGGCGTGGAGACCATCCGTGTCACCGGGAACGTCAGCGCCGATGCGGTCAACAAGATCGCCCCGCAGCTCGACATGACCGGTCCAGCGCCGGCAACAGCCTGGATCGCCGAGGACGGCGACCATAAGTTGGCCCAGGTCAAGTTGCAGACCGACTCCGACAGCAGCGTCACTATGACGGTGACGGAATGGGGCAAACCAGTGACGGTCACCAAGCCGCCGGCCGCCTAATGTCGATATCAACTCGAGCCGCGGGCACCGAATCCGTCCTGAGGGCGGGGTCGAATCGGCGAATCGCGATCAGCGCCGGCAGCCTCGCGGTGCTGCTCGGCGCGCTCGATACCTATGTCGTGGTCGCGATCATCACCGACATCATCATCGACATCGGAATCCCGATAAACCAGCTGCAGCGGGTGACCCCGATCATCACCTGCTACCTGCTCGGTTACATCGCCGCGATGCCGCTGTTGGGCCGGGCCTCGGACCGGTTCGGCCGCAAGTTCATCCTCCAGGTGAGCCTGGCCGGCTTCGCGGTCGGATCCGTCGTCACCGCGATGTCGAACGACCTGGTCCCCATGGTGATCGGCCGCACCATTCAGGGCGTCGCCAGCGGTGCGCTTCTGCCGGTCACGCTCGCGCTGGCCGCCGACCTGTGGGCCAGCCGTAACCGCGCCACAGTGCTCGGCGGGATCGGCGCCGCACAAGAGTTGGGCAGCGTGTTGGGACCGCTGTACGGCATCGCCGTGGTGGCGGTGCTGAACACGTGGCGCGACGTCTTCTGGATCAACCTGCCGTTGGCCGCCCTCGCGATGGTGCTGATCCACTTCAGTTTGCCTTCCCGCCTCAAGCCCGAGAACCCCGAACGGGTGGACGTCGTCGGCGGGGTGCTGCTTGCCGTCGCGCTGGGCCTGATCGTGATCGGGCTCTACAACCCGGCGCCCGACGGCCGCAAGATCCTGCCGAGTTACGGGCTTCCGGTGCTGTTGGCCGCACTGGTGGCCGTCGTGGCCTTCTTTGTCTGGGAGAGGTACTCACGCACACGCCTGATCGAACCCGCCGGCGTGCATTTTCGGCCGTTCCTGGCCGCGTTGGGCGCGTCCTTGTGCGCGGGCGCGGCGTTGATGGTGACTCTGGTCAACGTGGAACTGTTTGGGCAGGGTGTGCTCGGAAAGAACCAGACCGACGCCGTGCTCTTGCTGCTGCGCTTCCTGATCGCGCTGCCCATCGGCGCCGTGATCGGCGGGTGGGTCGCGACCCGCATCGGGGACCGCCTGGTGGCCTTCGTCGGTCTGCTGATCGCCGGAGGCGGTTACTACCTGATCTCAATGTGGGGCACCGACGTGCTGACCACCCACCACGACCTCGGGTTCGTCTCCCTGCCGGTGCTCGACACCGACCTGGCGATCGCCGGCCTCGGCCTGGGCTTGGTGATCGGGCCGTTGACCTCGGCGACGCTACGCGTAGTGCCAGCCGCCCAGCACGGCATCGCGTCGGCGGCCGTGGTGGTGGCGCGGATGATCGGCATGCTCATCGGCCTGGCCGGTTTGACCGCATGGGGTCTGTACCGACTAAACCAGCACCTTCAGACCCTGCCATTCCCGCCGGCCAACACGCTTGCCGAACGACTGGCCGCCGAAGCGACCCGCTACCGAGAGGCCTACGTGCTGCAGTACGGCGACATCTTCCTCGTCACGGTCGTGGTCTGCGTCGTCGGCGCCCTGTTGGGCCTCCTCATCGGCGGCAAGCAGGAGCACGCCGACGAACCGGCGGAAGTGGTCGGGGAAACGGCCGCCGATCGCGTCGACGGCGCCTAGCAGCGCTCGAGGCCGGGGCGCAGCAGCAGCGGCTCGGCCGGCTTGACCGGCGCGGCCTCCTCTGCGACAGCCTGGTCGGGCTGAACCCGGAAGGTGTCGCAGATCAACGCCTTGAGGGTCCGGGGGTGCATCGGGCGATAGCTGAGCCAGTCCTGCAGTGCAGTCATGGGTCGTCGTCCTTTGTTCGTGCTCACCAGCGCGCAAATCGTCGGTGAAAGCGCGATTACGGCGGGCCGTACGCGGCCCACTCTGGTACGAGTGTACCGACGTGAGCGCGCTGATTGACTCCTCGACACGCGGGGTATGCGTGGCATCACATCTAACCTCAACGGAGAAAGCTCATGGCAAGTTCACTGAATGGCAAGAAGATTGCGTTCCTGGTCGCTACCGAAGGTGTCGAGCAGGTCGAGCTGACCGAGCCGTGGAAGGCCGTCGAGCAGGCCGGGGGCACCCCTGAACTGGTGTCGACGGAGGTCGGCAAGATCCAGGCGTTCAACCACCTGACCCCCGCCGACACGTTCGAAGCCGAGAAGTCCGCCGATTCGGTGTCGGCGTCCGACTACGCCGCGTTGGTGCTGCCCGGCGGCGTGGCCAACCCGGACAACCTGCGCATGAACGCCGACGCGGTCGCGTTCGCAAAGAGCTTCTTCGACGAAGGCAAACCGGTCGCGGTCATCTGCCACGGACCGTGGACGCTCGTCGAGGCAGACGTGGTGCGCGGACGCACCATGACGTCGTGGCCCAGCGTGAAGACCGACCTGGTGAATGCCGGAGCCAACTGGGTGGATGACGAGGTCGTCGAATGCTCGCGTGGGCCAAACACTTTGGTGTCCAGCCGCAAACCCGATGACCTGCCGGCCTTCTGCAACACGTTGGTCAGCGCTTTCGCGAAGTAGCCGAAACCCCACGCGCCGAGGGCCGTAGCCGGGGTAACGTCGCCGACATGCTCATCGCCGCGCTGCGCGACATGCAGTGGCGAAGGCGACGTTTCGCCATCGCGGTATTGTCCACCGCGATCATTTTCGGGATGACGCTGGTGCTCACAGGTTTGGCCAACGGTTTCCAGACCGAGGCCGAAAGGACCGTCGACAGCCTCGGCGTCGACCAGTTCATCGTGAAGGCGGGTGCGTCGGGTCCGTTCGTGGGTGCCACACCGTTCGCGCCCGTGGAATTGCGCCGTATCGCTGCCGCTCCCGGCGTCGACGCCGCCGCTCCCCTGGCCTACGCCGGCGGCACCGCCACCCTCGACGGGGCGACGCGCAACGTCGACATCTTCGGCGCGCCCGAACGCGGACCGGGTATGCCAGCCGTGATCGAAGGGCGCGCGCCCACGACCCCCGACGAAGTCGCGGTGTCCACCACATTGGGTCGCGGCGTCGGCGATGAGGTCGAGATCGCCTCGCAGACGCTACGTATCGTCGGCCTGGTGGAGAACTCGACCGCATTGGCGAACCTGCCCAATGTGTTTCTCACCACAGAGGGCGCACAGCAGTTGGTGTACGGCGGTGAGCGACTTGTCGCCTCCATTGGGGTGCGCGGCTCCCTTGAGCAGGTGCCGAACGGTTATCGGGCGGTCGACCGCACCGGAGCCATCGAGGATCTGCTGCGGCCGTTGAAGGTGGCCGTCAACTCCATCACGATCGTCGCGGTGCTGCTGTGGATCGTCGCCGCGCTGATCGTGGGTTCGGTCGTCTACCTGTCCGCGTTGGAACGGCTGCGGGACTTCGCCGTCTTCAAAGCGATTGGGGTGCCTACCCGTTCGGTGATGGCCGGACTCGCCCTGCAGGCGGTGATCGTGGCGCTGCTGGCCGCGTTGGTCGGCGCCGGGCTGTCGCTGTTGCTCGGACCGCTGTTCCCCATGCAGGTGATCGTGCCCACAGAGGCCTTCGTCGCGCTGCCGGTGGTCGCGGTGGCGATCGGCCTCATCGCCAGCGCGGCGGGGTTACGTCGCGCCGTGTCAGTCGATCCCGCACTGGCGTTCGGGGGGCCGTGAGCCCATGGGCGATCTGTCGATCCAGAATCTCGTCGTCGAGTACACCAGCGGCGGGCACGCCGTGCGCCCGATCGACGGCATGAACCTCGACGTCGCGGCCGGCTCACTGGTGATTCTGATGGGCCCCAGCGGATGCGGGAAGACAACGCTGTTGTCGTGCCTCGGCGGGATCTTGCAACCCACTTCGGGTGCGATCAAATTCGGCGACGTCGAGGTGACCTCGCTCGGAGCCAACGAACTCGCGACATACCGGCGCGAGACGGTCGGATTCGTGTTCCAGGCCTTTAACCTGGTGCCCAGCCTCACCGCGGTCGAGAACGTGATGGTGCCGCTGCGCGCAAACGGCATGTCGCGCCGGGCTTCCCGGAAGCGGGCCGAACAGCTGCTGGCGCGGGTAGGGCTGCAGGACCGTCTCGAGCACCGGCCAGGCGACCTCAGCGGCGGGCAGCAGCAGCGGGTGGCGGTGGCCCGGGCGATCGCACTGGATCCCCCGCTGATCCTCGCCGACGAGCCCACGGCGCATCTGGACTTCATTCAGGTCGAAGAGGTTCTGAAGCTGATCCGCGAGCTTGCCTCCGACAACCGGATGGTGGTCGTCGCGACACATGACAGCCGGATCCTGCCGCTGGCGGATCGGGTCGTCGAGATGGTGCCGAACTTCGCCTCCACCGACCGCCCACCGGAGACCGTAGAGCTAGAAGCCGGTCAGGTGCTGTTCGAGCAGGGCACCATGGGTGACCAGATCTACATCGTTGACGACGGCGAGATCGAAATCATCCGCGAACTGGCCGGCGGCGGTGAGGAATTGCTGAAGTTGGCGATCGAAGGCGACTACTTCGGCGAGATCGGGCCGCTGTTCCATCTGCCCCGGTCAGCGACGGCCAGGGCGCGCACCGACGCGACCGTGGTGGGCTACACGGTGCAGGCTTTCCGAAAACGGTTGGGGATGGCCGGAGTCCGCGACCTCATCGAGCACCGCCCGCTGAGCGGCGAATTGGACGGGGGCCCGCTGAGCAGCGAGGACGCGGGCCCGCTGGACACCGAGGGCGCGGCTACCCAGGAATGAGGCTCAGCAGCACGTCGGGGCCGATGGGGTCGATCTGATCGAAGCGCCACCGCTGGGCGTGCGCGATGCTCAGCACACCGACATCATCGACTGCGGTAATCGGGCCACCGAGGAGGATCGGTGCGACGTAGGCCAGGATCCGGTTGATGACGCCGGCGCGCAAGAACGCGCCCGCCAACGTCGGACCACCTTCGAGCAGCACATCGGTGCGATCGGACAGCGCCTTGATCACTTCGTGGGGATCGCGGGTACGGATCACCATGGTGCGCGAGTCGTCGTTGAGAACCCTTGCCTCTT
The DNA here is from genome assembly GCF_002245615.1 of Mycobacterium neumannii. Lineage (NCBI taxonomy): Bacteria > Bacillati > Actinomycetota > Actinomycetes > Mycobacteriales > Mycobacteriaceae > Mycobacterium > Mycobacterium neumannii. The sequence goes on from NZ_NKCO01000019.1 coordinate 100,794, forward strand.
GCGAGATCTCGCGCTCTCCGACGACGACCCGCAGCGGCTGACGGTCGGCGAGGGTGCCGTCGGGGAGACGCGCCGTCAGTGCCGGATCGTCGACGAACACGGTGCCGGTGCCGACCACGATCGCGTCGGCGACGGCGCGCCTGCGGTGCACATCCGCGCGGGCGGCTTCGCTGGTGATCCACTGGCTGCTGCCGTCGGCCGCCGCGCTGCGACCGTCCACGCTGGTCGCGAATTTCCATGTCACATGCGGCGATCCGGTGCGCTGTTTGTGCAGCCACTCGCGCAACGGGCCGCCTGCTACCGCGTCGGAGAGCACACCCGCGGTCACGGCCACCCCCTCCCCGGCGAGCCGCGCTGCCCCACCGGCAGCGATCGGGTTCGGGTCGGCGACCGCATACGCAACCGCCGAAACGCCTGCGGCAACAAGCGCATCCACGCAGGGCGGGGTGCGGCCGTAGTGATTGCACGGTTCGAGCGCCACGACGGCGGTTCCTCCGGCGGCGCGCTCGCCCGCCCTACGCAACGCGACCACCTCGGCGTGCGGCCCACCGGGAGGCTCCGTGGCCCCCACACCGGCCACCTCGCCGTCGCGGTCCAGAATGACCGCTCCGACCGGCGGATTGGGATAGGTTGTGCCCTTGACCTTCTCGGCTTGTTGGACCGCCAGCCGCATCGCGGCCTCGAGATTCATGCCCGCAGATGCTTGGAGGCAGCGGCGGCCTGCCTGCGCAACGACTCCACCGCCGCGGCGGGGTCCTCTGCGCTGTAGACGGCCGAGCCCGCGACGAAGCAGTCCACCCCCGCCTCGGCCGCCTGCTCGATGGTGTCGGCGTTGATGCCGCCGTCGATCTCGACGACGATCGTCAACTCGCCCGCGTCCACGAGGCGCCGGGCCGTACCGACTTTCACCAGCACTTCCGGGATGAACTTCTGGCCGCCGAATCCCGGCTCCACCGACATGATCAGCAGCGTGTCGAACTCGGGAAGGATCTCCAGGTACGGCTCCAGCGGGGTGCCCGGCTTGACCGACAGCCCCGCTCTGGCGCCCGCGGCGCGGATGTCGCGGGCGACGCCGACCGGGTTGTCGGTGGCCTCGGCGTGGAACGTGACGTTGTAGGCGCCCGCTTCGGCATACGGCGGCGCCCACCGCTCGGGGTTCTCGATCATCAGGTGGCAGTCCATCGGGATGTCGGTCACCTTCAGCAGCGACTCGACGACGGGCTGACCGATGGTCAGGTTCGGCACGAAGTGGTTGTCCATCACGTCGACGTGCAGCCAGTCCGCACCGCTCACGGCCTCGGCTTCGTCGGCGAGCCTGGCGAAGTCGGCCGCCAGGATCGACGGCGCGATCAGGGGTCCTGCCATGGGCCTACCCTACTTTGAGCACGGCGGCGAACATCGCATCGGTGCCGTGGCGGTGCGGCCACAACTGGACATAGGGCCCAGCTCCGAGATTGTCCGCGGGCGCGAACAGCGGCCGGGTGTCCAGCGCCGTCACGGGGTGTCGGCGCAACGCGTCGGCGACGACGCCAACGGTCTCGGCCAGGTGCGGCGAACAGGTGGCGTAGAGCACCACGCCGCCCGGCCGCGTCAGCCGGATCGCCGACGCCAGGAGTTCACGTTGTAGCTTGGCCAGCGGCGGCACGTCAACGGGCCGTCGCCGCCACCGTGCCTCGGGCCTGCGCCGCAGCGCACCGAGGCCCGTGCAGGGGGCGTCCACGAGCACCCGGTCGAAGCCGGGTTCCACGCCGGGGTCGCGACCGTCGACGCGCAGCACGTCCACGGGAAGGCCGCGGGTGTTCTGTTCGACGAGATCGGCGCGCGCGGGCGCGGGCTCCACCGCGGTGACCCGTGCGCCGTCGGGCGCCAACGCGGCGAGCATGGCCGTCTTCCCGCCGGGGCCCGAGCACAGATCCAGCCAGCGTCCGCCGTCGGTGCCGTCGATCTCGGCCAGGGTCAGCGCCCGCGCGACGAGTTGGCTGCCCTCATCCTGCACCAGCGCATTGCCGTCGCGCACCGCCTGCAACCGGCCCGGGTCACCGCCGGTGAGGTATACCGCGTGGGGCGAATACCGGCCGACCGTGCCGTCGACCTGCTTGGCCAGTTCCTGCGCACTCAACGCCCCTGGGCGCACGGCGAGGTGCACGGCGGGCCGAGCGTCGTCGGCGGCGAGCAGCGCATCGAGTTCACCAGCGTCGGGGCCCAGCGCATCGGCGAACGCTTGCGCGACCCACCGGGGGTGCGCATGCACGAACGCCGAATGACCGATCGGGTCGGTCGCCGCGTCCGGGGCCAGTTCCGCGACCCAGGACTGTTCGTCGCGCGAGGCGATGGTGCGCAACACGCCGTTGACGAAACCGGCACGTGCCGAATCGAACTCGATGCCGGCCTGCTCCACGGTGGTGGACACCGCGGCGTGTTGCTCGACCCGCGTGCGCAGCAGCTGATAGGCGCCGAGCCGCAGAAGGTCCAGCAGGACGGGGTCGATCCTGTCGGTCGCGCGGCCCGCGGCGTGGCTGATGACCGCGTCCAACAGTCCTTTGGTCCGGCAGGCGCCATACGCGAGTTCGGTGGCGAAGGCCGCGTCACGGCCGCTGATGCCGCGTTCCCGCAACAACGCCGGCAGGGCGAGGTTTGCGTAGGCGTCTTTCTCCGAGACGGCACGCAACACGTCGAACGCGACCCGGCGAGCCGGGTCCAGAGGCTTGCGCCGTTGCGGACGGTTGCTGCGCGGCTTGCTCATTCGGCTGTCATTCGGCTCGTGCCGAATCGTCGAGGCGGGCGCCGCGGGCCCAGTCGGCCGCGTTCATGAGCTTCTTGCCCGGTGGCTGAATCTGTCCGAGCAGCGCAGGGTGCGACGCGGTGCCGACGCGCACGCCATCGCGGCCGACGCGGATAGCGCCCGGCGCCAGGGCCTGCGAGGCCTCGTCGACGGTGACGGGAGCGACTTTGACGCGAAGGTCGCCGATCATCGTCCAGGCGCCGGGATTCGGTGTGACGGCGCGGATCCGCCGCTCGACGACATGGGCGGGCAGATCCCACCGCACGCGCGCCTCGTCGACGGTGATCTTCGGGGCGATGGTCACTCCCTCCGAGGGCTGCGGTACCGCCGTCAGCGTGCCGTCGGCGATTCCGTCGAGCGTGCGATCGAGCAGCTCCGCACCCGAAACCGACAGTCGCTCAAGGAGATCGCCTGCCGTGTCCGTCGGTCGGATGGTTTCGGTGACGACACCGTAGACGGGACCGGAGTCGAGGGCAGGTTCGATGAGGAACGTGGTCGCGCCGGTTACGGTGTCCCCCGCCGCGATCGCCGCTTGCACCGGCGCTGCTCCACGCCACGCCGGCAGCACCGAGAAGTGCAGGTTCACCCAGCCGTATTCGGGCACGGCGAGCAGCCGCTCGCTGAGCAGGGCGCCGTAGGCGACCACCGCGCAGCACTCCGGTGCCAGTTCGGTCAGTTCGGCGATGAACTCGTCGGAGTTGGGCTTCGAGGGCCGCAGCAGCGGGATGTCGTGCTCGAGCGCCAGCCTCGCGACCGGCGACGGTGAAGGCTTGCCGCGCCGACCCGATGCCGCATCGGGGCGGGTCAGCACCGCGACAACGTCGTGACGTGGCGATTCGATGAGACGGCGCAGCGCAGGCAGGGCGGGTTCCGGGGTGCCGGCGAAGACGATGCGCACCGCGTCAGTCTAGAGACGGCGCCGGTGACAACGTCCGGGTGCTCAGCGCGGGGTCTGGTAGTACTCCCGTTCGGACACCCCGGTCATCGGTGCGACGAACATCCACGGGATCGTGGTGATCAACCGGTTCAGTGTGGCGACCGAGTCGTTGTAGTACTGGCGCGCGAACGCCAGTTTGTTCTCGCTGTCGGTGAGATTCTCCTGCAGGTTGAGGAAGTTGTTCGACGAGTTCAGCTGCGGGTAGTTCTGGACGAGCGCCAACAGCGGGGCCAGCGCGGTGTCGAGTTGCTTTTCGGCGGCGCTTCGTAGGGCCACCGATGTGCCGGTGGTGGCCGAGGTCAGCGCGGCGCGCGCGTTGGTGACGTGGTCGAGGATGCCCTTCTCGTGCGCGGCGAAGGTCTGCACGGTGTGCACGAGGCTTGGAATCAGCGACGCGCGACGCGTGAGTTCGACGTCGATACCGCTCAGCGCCTCGGCAACGCGTACGTCGGCCGAGCGCAGTTTGTTGTAGCCGACGACGAAGACGATGAACGCCAGCACCGCCAGCACCAGTGCGATCGTCAGTAGCAGCGTCACCATGAGCCGCCTCCTCCCCCTCCGCTGTCTCTTATCCCCCTCTGACGCTGCCGACGAACGCGTA
>NZ_NKCO01000002.1:0-427600 GCF_002245615.1 Mycobacterium neumannii
GGCTCGGAGAGGTGTATACGGGACAGGATCTCCGGGGGTCTCGTCGAATTGGACGGGGGCGGGCACCAACGGCAACTGGGCGCCGTTGTCGTAGTCCACCATCGTGAAGAATCCGTTGTCCCAGGCCTGCTGGTCGGTGAGCGTCTCGCGGGGGGACTGCACGATGCTCCACTGGCCTTCCTGGCTGGCGAGCACGGTCTTCCAATGCTGCAGCGGTTGTTCGGCGAACAACTCGTCGAGGAGTAAGACGCAGCGCTCCACGTTCTTGCGCCGGCAGGAGGCGGTCGCGAAATCCGGATCCTCGATCCACTCGGGTCGTCCGACGGCGCTGCAGAATCCCGGCCAGTACCGGTCGGCTTCGAGCATGGCGAGGAAGACGAAGCGGTCGTCGCTGGTCCGGTAGACGTTGGCCAGGGGATTGCCCGGGCGGCGGCGATCGCCCTTGGCCAGTTGGTCGCGGTCTGTGACATAGGTGCCCGCGATGCTCGACTGCATCGCCCACAGCCCCGCAGACAACAGCGAGGCATCGACGACCGCACCTTCGCCGGTGCGCTCGCGGTGATACAACGCAGCACAGATGCCACCCGCGAGGTTGAGTCCAGCCTGGATGTCGCCGACCGCGGGGCCCGGGAGATTGATCGGGTAGTCGTAGTCCGCCGGCATCGCGGCCGCCGCCAAACCTGCTCGCGCCCAGTAGGAAATGCCGTCGAAGCCGCCGCGGTCGGCGTCGGGGCCGCGGACGCCGTGACCGGTTCCTCTGGCGTAGATGATGCGCGGGTTTCGTGCGCGGATGTGTTCGGCGTCGATACACAGGCGCTGTCGGGCCGGGCCCAGGAAGTTCGTCAGGAAGACGTCGGCCTGGTCGACGAGCGTCATCAACGCCTCGTATCCGTCGGGATGGGCGATGTCTATCCCCGCGCAACGCTTTCCGCGATTGAGTACCTCCCACAACATGGTCACCCCGCCGTCGCCGGGTTTGACCCCGAACGCGGCCAGGCCGCGGATCGGGTCACCGGTCTCGGGGTGCTCGACCTTGACGACGTCGGCTCCCCAGTCGGCCAGTGCGCTGGCCGCGGCCGGTACGAAGCCGTAGAGGGCCACCTCCAGCACCCGCACACCCTGCAGCACTTTGGTCACGTCACACTCCTTCCGCACTGTCGGTGATGGGCGCCCACTGCGGCAGCAGCACCCCGGCCGCGTCGGAACGCGTGAAGAACCGCATGCGCTGCCCTTCGCGCAGGGGCGGAGCCCCGTCGAGGTGCGCGACCAGTCGAATGGTGGGATGTGCGGCGAGCGCGACCAGCGCGACGGTGTATGGAACCGGGAATGCACGGTGGACCGGATGATGAACCACCGCCCAGGAATACACGGTCGCCGTACCGTCAACCTCGCGCCAAGCCAGCCCGTCGGAAGCGCACCGCGGACACTGTGGCCGGGGCAGGTGGACCGGTAGATCGCATGCCTCACACCACTGGATAGCGAGCATGTCGCGTTGTGCCGCTTGCCAGAAACCGCCGGTGTCCGGGTCGTCGACGACGGGGGAGGGCGCATCGGTCATGGAAAGTCCTATGGGGTGGCGGTGAGCATCAGGGCGCTGGTGGCCGTCGGTAGACCCGATGTCACGAGACACACCTCGGCGCCGGGCACCTGACTGGTCGATTGCCCACGGATCTGCCGCACTCCTTCGACCACGTGGTTGAGGCCGTGGATGTAGCCCTCCGACAAGTTGCCGCCCGCCGTGTTGATGGGGAGGCTGCCTCCCATGCGCAGTGCTCCGCTCGCGGCGAAGTGACCACCCTCGCCCTTGGCGGCGAAGCCGTAGTCTTCCAACTGAAGCAGCACGGTGATGGTGAAGCAGTCATAGAACTGGGCGACGTCGACGTCCTCGGGTCCCAAACCGGCTCTGTGATAGAGCGTTTCGGCGGTGCGCTTCGACGGTTGTTCGACCAGGCTCTCTCGCATCAGTGCCGGGAAGACGAGGCCCGGTTGTTGGTATGCGTCGGCGCCCTGGGCCACCGCGCGGATCGATACCGGTGTCGAGGCGGCATCGTGCGCCCGTTCGCTGGAGGTCACCACGACGGCGCACGCGCCGTCGGTTTCCAGGCAGTAGTCGTAGAGGCGCAGCGGCTCGGTCACGGGCCGGGAGTCGAGGTAGTCGGTCAGGGTCATCGGTCTGCCGTGCATCTGGGCAGCGGGATTGGCGTTGGCATGTTCGCGGCAAGCCAGCGCGATCTCGCCCAGATGTTCGGGCTCGGTGCCGAATTCGACCATGTGACGTCGGGCGATCAACGCGAACATCTGGCCAGGCGCCATCAGGCCGTAGGGGAGGAAGAACTCGTCGTACGAGCCGTTCCCACCGACCGGCAGGTTCTGGCGCCGTCCACGACCGAATCGGGCCCCCGAACGTCCGTTGAGTGATCGGAAGACCAACACGGAGCGGGCCAGACCGCCCGCGATGGCCGCACACGCCTGGGCCACCATTCCCGCCGGGGCCGAGCCTCCGGTGCCGGTCGATCCCCAGTAGGTCAACGACGGCAGACCCAGGACATCGGCGAGGTCGTTGTGACGCACGGTGTCCTGTTCGCAGCGCACGATGCCGTCGATGTCGGCCGGTGCGAGTCCGGTGTCGGCGATCGCTGCGGTGCATGCCTGGGCGGCCAGGGCCAGTTCGGTCCGCCCGGACTTCCTGCTGAAGTCGGTGGCACCGATGCCGACGATCGCGCAGCGGTCACGCAGCGGATGCGGTGCCGGCGGAGCGGACATGAAAAGCACCCTAGCGTCAAACACCTCAAATATGACAGTATTCGGGCTGGCCGCTGGAGTCGGCTGACACCGCGACGCCCACCGGCGGCACCGGAAGCTCGGAGGTTGCAGATGACCGACACCCTCGACGCCGTCGCGCCGGAGATCCCCATCGATCTGTACTCGGCGAAGTCGTTCAGCAACGGCCACCCCTTCGAGCAGTACCGCTGGCTGCGGGCCAATGCGCCCGTCTACAGGCATCCGGCACCTGACGGCGGCTTCTTCTGGGCGGTGACGCGTAATGCCGACATCCGTCACATCGAGCACCATCCCGAGCTGTTCCAGTCTTCGCCGTCGGTCGGCATCGTCGACGCCGAGATCGAGGTCGGCTTCCTGTCGATGGACGCACCACGGCACGCGCTCTTTCGGAAAGTGATTGCCCCACGGTTGATCCCGGCGCGGGTGAAGCACATGCTTCCGGATCTGCAGCAGTTGGCCTCCGGCATCGTCGACGACGTGGCCGGTCTCGGCGAGTGCGACGTGGTCGAGTTGGCAGGTCAGATGGCCGGTTACACGGCGGCGGCGTTTCTGGGCATACCCCGCGAACACGGCCACCGCCTGCACGAGCTGTTCATGATCACGCACAGTTCTCCAGACATCGTGGGGGAGGAGGCGTTTCACGCGGCGTTCATCGAGATGGCCGGGATGGGCTTCGAGGCGTTCGCCGCCAAACGGGAGAATCCGGGCGATGACGTGTTGAGCGCCTACGCGAACATGGACGTCGACGGCCGCCCGATCACCGACATGGAGTTCATCGGCAACTTCATACTTCTCACCGACGGCAGTCTCGACACGTCGCGCAACCTCATCTCGGGTGGGATGAAGCTGTTGTTCGACCATCCGGAGGTGCGCCGACGCCTCGTCGAGGATCTCGACGCGCTCCTGCCCGGGGCGATCGAGGAGATGCTGCGCTTGCTCTCGCCGGTGGTCTACATCCGCCGCCTGGCCACCGAGGACACCGAGTTGGCCGGTCAGCCCATCGCCAAGAGGGACCGCGTGGTCATGTACTACGGCTCGGGCAATCGCGACGAGCGGGTCTACGACGATCCCGAAGCGTTCGACATCGACCGTAAACGCAGCGAACACATCGCGTTCGGTGGCGGCGGTCCGCACTTCTGCGTCGGCTCGCATCTGGGCCGCGCGGAAGGCGCGGTGATGATCCGTGAGTTGCTCACGCGGCTCCCCGACATCAAGCAGGCCGGACCCGAGACGTGGGCGGCGACCAGTCTGACGTCGGGTCTGTCCTCCCTTCCCGTGCGCTTCACGCCGAGGCCCTGCTAACGGGCTGGTTTCGGCGTGCTAACGATTCGAACCCGTCTGTCATTGTCGGGTGCGCGGATGCCGATGCCGTGGTGTCGTGGAAGCAATGTCGAATCGAGGGTGGGTTCTTGTCGGTGCCGTGGCCGCATGCTCGGCCGCGGCTGCGTTCACCGTGCCGTCGGCCGTCGCCGCGCCGGCATCCGACACCCGCGGCTACGTCGACTCGACCGCGCGTTGTGCGGCGCCCTACTCGGCGGTGGTGTTCGGCAGTACCGCCACGTCGCGCGTGGCGATCTGCGAGACACCCAACGGCAGCTATGAATACCGCGGAGTGCGGTTGCGCGACGGCGCCAAACTGATCAAAACCGCCGAGAAGTCGGGCAACACGTTCACGGTCGACAACGACGGAATCACGTATACCGTGTCCGAGGAATCGCTGATCCTCGCGGCGGGTTCGCGCGTCATCCGCGACGAGGCGATGCTGGATTTCCACGAGGTCTCCGCGTCGAGCCCAGGGACGTCGCCGCCCGCATCGAACCCGGGGGCGTCGCCGCCCGCGGCGAGTTCGGCCCCCACGACATCGCAGAAGCCGCTGCCACCACCGCTGCCCGCCGAAGTGGGGCACGACGAGAGCTGAGCGGACCGCAGCCTCTCAGTCGGCGACGTCGGACACCCGGCTCGACGGAGCGGCTCCGGCTTCGTGATCGCCCATCAAACGTCCTCGCGCGACTGAGGCGGCGCCGTCGCCGGTGATCAGCCACAGCGTGGTCAACTGAGAGATCAGCTCGTCGACGGTGATCGCCGCGGTGCCGTCGACGAAGGCCAGAACAGCATCGGCGGTGCCTCCGACCAGAAATGCCGGCGCGACCTTCGCCAGCGGGTCGCGGGCGAGTTCGACGCCGTGCACCGTGCGCGCGTGCTCGATGAGCACGTCGGTCAGGCTGCGCATCACCGCAACGCGGTGCGTGCGCAGACCCGGGGTCGCAGCGACCCCACCCAGCAGGACCCGCGCGCGGCGCGGATCGTCGACCAGGCTGTGCACCAACGCCGTGACGCACGCAAATGCCTGCTGCTCAACGGGTTTCGTCTGCGTTTGGACGGCAGCGCCTACGGTTGCGTCGCGGACGGCGGCGGCGATGTCATCGATCACGGCACCAGCCACCGCATCGACCTCGGTGAAGCTCTCGTAGAAGTAGCGCTTGTTGAGGCCTGCGTCGGCGCACAGGCGCTCGACGGTCACCTCGCGCCACTCGTCGCGGCTCATCGCCTCCAGGGCAGCCTCGAGCAGTCGCGACCGGCGCTGCTGCTGACGTTGCGCGCCGGAGACACCTCCATAGCTGCGCGGTGACGACGAGGCCATGGTTCAGATCGTCGCACCGTTGACAACGCTTCAACAAAACTGGCACGGTTACGTACCAGATAGTCGTCGAAGGGATCGGTCGATGATCAACCTCATGGACCCGCCGGCCTCACTGCTCGATGCGCGACAACGGCTCCAGGGGCGGCTTCAGGAGGTCGGCGCGACGGTCAGCGACCGGTGGCCCAGTCGCGACTGCCCGTTGGCGACACCGCCTGCCGGGTCCGGGCTCGCGCCGGTGATGGGCAATTACGGCGTGCCGTTCCTCGGCCACGTGCTGCCGACACTCGTCGATCCGTTGGAGTTCGCCCGCCGTCGGTACGCGAAGTACGGCCCCGTGTCATGGGCCGGCGGGGTCGGTTTCCGGGTCGTCGTGCTGCTGGGACCCGAAGCGCTCGAGGCGGCGTGGGTCAACCGGGACAAGGCGCTGTCGAGCACCCGGGGATGGCAACCGGTGATCGGACCCTTCTTCCATCGCGGCATCATGCTGCTGGATTTCGAGGAACACCGCGACCACCGGCGCATCATGCAGGGGGCGTTCACGCGCACTGCACTCAACACATATCTCACCGAGACTGCTGACGGCATCGACCGCGCGCTGGCCACCTGGCGGCCGGCGACCCGCTTTCCGATGTATCCGTCGATCAAACAGATGTTGTTGCAACAGGCGGCCGAGGTGTTCATCGGCACCGAAATCGGCGCGGAGTCCGACCAACTCATCCGCGACTTCCACGACACCGTGCACGGCGGGCAGGCCATCGTCCGCGCCGATGTGCCCGGCGGGACGTGGGCGCGAGGACTGCGGGCGCGAGAACGCCTCGAGCGCTACTTCGGCAGGCAGATCGCGGACCGCCGTCGCGGCGAGGGCGCCGATCTGTTCTCGATGCTGTGTCGCAGCGAATCCGACGACGGTCAACGTTTCACCGACGCCGACATCGTCAACCACATGATCTTCCTGTTGATGGCCGCTCACGACACCACGGCCATCGCCCTGGCCATGCTCGTCTATGAGCTGGGGCGAAACAGTCACTGGCAGAACATGCTTCGTGACGAGGCTGTCGCCCATCCGATCGATTCGCCCACCCTCGACGACCTGGAACAGTGCGCCTTGCTGGACGCTGCGTTCAAGGAAGTGCTGCGCATGTATGCCCCGGCGGGATCCCTGTTCCGCCAGGCGATTCGCGACACTGAGATCTGCGGGCACTACATACCGCGCAAGGCCCAGATCGCGATCAGCGTGCACGCCTCGATGCGGCTGGCCGACTGGTGGCCCGCGCCCGACACGTTCGACCCTTCGCGGTTCACCGACGCGACCAACCGCGCGGCGGTCAACCGATATGCGTTCGCGCCGTTCGGGGGCGGCGCCCACAAGTGCATCGGCCAGCAGTTCGCCGATATGACGGTCAAGACGGTGATGCACAAGCTGTTGCGCCGCTTCCGCTGGAGCGTGCCCGACGGTTACCGCGTGCCGCTCACGTGGGGGACCGGACCCACACCGGCCGACTCACTGCCGATCGAGCTCGAAACTCTCACTTGAGATTTCGGTCCTGCGCGGCAGCCCATGGCGCGTGATGGCTACGACCCGAACAGGGTCGTCATCGCGGTCGTCAGAGAAGCCATCGTGCGGTCGCGCTCGTCACCCAGTCCGACCAGCGCGTCGACGGTCAACGGACCGAGGATCTGAGTCAGGCCGTGCCCCTCGTGCCCGAAGAACCCGGCGATCTCCAGCAGCACCGCACCGTGGCTGATGCTCCACAGCCGCCCCGCGACGGCCGCCTCCCCGTCATCGCGGATGCGCCCGGCCTCGATCATCCGGCGCACGCCGGTGAGTAGTGCATCGAACGACACCGCCCACTCACTTCGGGCGCTGGCGCTGCCGGTGACCGTGAGGTCGGCGTGGTACCGGTTCAACGACTCGGCCGCGGTGCCGAACATCATCTGGTAGCGCTGGGGGTTCTGCAGCGCGAATTCCCGGTAGCGAGCGCCCATCACGAAGAAGTCCGCGACCGGGTCCTCGGTCGGTGCCACTTCGGTCAGGGCCCGCGTGAAGCGGGCGAACGACTCGCCGGCGATCGCGTCGATCAAACCCGACATGCCCCCGAAGTGGGTGTACACCGCCATCGTGGAGGTACCGGTTTCGGCTGCCAACTTGCGCGCGCTGAGGGCGGCCAGGCCGTCGCGTTCGAGGATGCGGATGCCGGTTTCGACCAGGTGCTCTCGAGCGCCGCTCACCCTTGCCATGGTGCCATAACGGTGTTATACAGAGGGGGCCATAACACTGTTATAGGGATGTCCCGATGACGAACCGTTACCTCGATGGCGCCTTCGCGCCGATTCACGACGAGCACACGCTGACCGACCTCGAGGTCACCGGGACGATTCCCGACCATCTCGACGGTCGCTATCTGCGCAACGGCCCGAACCCGATCGGGGAGCTCGATCCCGAGCTGTACCACTGGTTCATCGGAGACGGGATGGTGCACGGCATCCGGATCCGCGACGGCAGGGCGGAGTGGTATCGCAACCGGTGGGTCCGTGGCCCGCAGACCGCGCGGGCCCTGGGAGAGCGGCCGCCGAAAGGGTCCTTCCCGATCTCGGGAATCGGCGCCAACACCAACGTCATCGGGCATGCCGGCAAGACGATCGCGCTGATCGAGTCCGGCGTGACGAACGTCGAACTCACCGACGAGCTCGACACCGTCGGCGCATGCGATTTCGACGGGACGCTGACCGGCGGTTACACCGCGCATCCGAAGCGTGACCCGGACACCGGTGAGCTGCACGCCGTCTCGTACAGCATGTACCGCGGCAATACGGTGCAGTACTCGGTAATCGACACCGGCGGACGCGCGCGACGCACGGTCGACGTAGAGGTCGCGGGAAGCCCGATGATGCACGACTTCTCGCTGACCGAGAACCACGTCGTGTTCTACGACCTGCCGGTGACCTTTGACGCCGGTATGGCAGTGGAGATGACGGTTCCGCACGGTCTTCGGTTCGTCTCCCGGCTGGTGTTGTCGGCCCTCATCGGCCGGGTCCGCATCCCCGACCCGATCAGCGCACGGCAACCGCGGGGCGAGACCACCGATCGCCGCTTCCCGTACTCGTGGAACCCGCGGTATCCGGCGCGCGTGGGCGTGATGCCACGCGAGGGCGGCAACGCCGATGTGCGCTGGTTCGACGTCGAACCCTGCTACGTGTTCCATCCGATGAACGCCTACGACGACGGCGACACCATCGTGCTCGACGTCGTTCGTCACCCGAAGATGTTCGACACCAACCGGCTTGGCCCCGACGAGGGACCCCCGACGCTCGACCGCTGGACGGTCGATCTCGCCGACGGCAAGGTCCGCGAATCGCGCATCGACGATCGCGGTCAGGAGTTTCCCCGTGTCGACGAACGCCGCGCCGGTAGACGCCACCGCTACGGATATGCCCCGAGTGTCCGCGGTGGTGAAGCCGCCGACGTCCTGCTCAAGCACGACTTCATCGGCGGTGCAACCCAGTCGAGGTCGTTCGGCGAAGGGAAAGTGCTCGGGGAGTTCGTATTCGAGCCGTCCTCGCCGGAGGCGGCCGAGGACGACGGCGTGTTGATGGGCTACGTCTACGACCGCCGGACCAACCGCAGCGAGCTGGCGCTGCTCGATGCGCAGACACTGGAGGACGTCGCGACCATCGGGCTGCCGCACCGCGTGCCCGCGGGGTTCCACGGAAACTGGGTACCGGCCTAGGATTCACTCATGGCCGAACTGGTGCAGAGGTTCCTGGACCAGATTCGGGAACAGCACGCCGACAACGACGAAGGTGCGCTGGCCGACTACATCCCCGAACTGAGATCGGTCGACCCCAACGGCTTCGGCCTGTCGTTGTCCATGGCCGATGACCACGTCTACGAATCCGGCGACACGGCAATCGAATTCACCATCCAATCGATATCGAAGCCGTTCACCTACGCGCTCGCGCTCGAACGCATCGGCATGGAAGCCGTCGACGCCAACATCGGCGTCGAACCCTCCGGCGAGGCGTTCAACGAGATCAGCGTCGACGAAACCACCAAAACGCCGAAGAACCCGATGATCAACGCGGGCGCGATCGCCGCGGCCTCGTTGATACCCGGTGCCACCGCCGACGAGCGGTTCAACCAGATCCACGAGTTCTATTCGGCATTCGCGGGCCGCGAACTCGCAATCGATCACGACGTCTACGGCTCAGAGCAGGCGACCGGTAGCCGCAACCGCGCGATCGCCTACATGCTGCAGAGTTTCGGCGTGCTTGACGGCGATCCCGACGAGACGCTCGACGTCTACTTCCGGCAGTGCTCGATCAAGGTGACCACCACCGATCTGGCGAGAATGGCCGCAACGCTCGCGCGCGGGGGCGTCGAGCCCGTGGCGGGACGGCGCGTGGCAAGCGCGGCGGTCGTGCAGCGCACGCTGAGCGTCATGGTCACGTGCGGGATGTACGACGCGGCGGGGGATTGGGCCAGTGCGGTCGGCATGCCCGCCAAGAGCGGCGTCGGCGGCGGGATCGCGGCGGTGCTGCCCGGTCAGCTCGGCATCGGCGTCTACTCACCGCTGTTGGACGCCAAGGGCAACAGCGTGCGTGGGACCGAGGTGTGTCGCAGCCTGTCGGCGGATCTCGGTCTGCACTTCCTCGCGCACACCCGCGAGTCGCGGTCGACGATCCGCAACACGTACGACGTCAGACCGGGTGTGCGGGTATTCGAACTGCACGGCGACCTGCTGTTCGCCGGCGCCGAGCAGGTGCTGCGCAGGGTGTACTCCGAGCGCGAGGCATTCGACGTCGCGGTCCTCGAGTTGTCCCGGGTCGACGACGTCGACGACGCGGCGCGCCGCATGTTCGCGGGCATGCGCGAATCGCTCGTGGCCGCGGGCAAGGAGGGCTACGTGGTCGACCCCGACCGGTTGCTGACCGCGAGCCACACCAAGGGTTTCGACGCCAGGGTGTACGGCACGCTCGAGGAGGCGGTGAGCGCCACGGCGAACCTGCGGACCGGTGACTCAGGCGGGTAGGGCCAACCTCGTCGGCTCGTCGTGGCCCCGCAACGTCACCTCGTCGCCCAAACGCCAGTGGGCGCACTCGGTTTCGCTCGCGCCCGACACCGCATCAGAGCTGGCCAGTACATGGCCGGGAGTTTCCTTGGCCAGTTCACACAGCCGTGCCGCCTCGTTGACGGGCTCGCCGATGACGGTGTACTCGAAACGTTCTCGGGCGCCGACGTTGCCCGCCACCGCTTCGCCGGCGGCGACCCCGATGCCGGCATCGAACTCGGGCACCTCTTCGTGGATGCGCCGCGCGATCGCCCGCGCGGCGGCCAGCGCCGAATCCTCCGGGTTCTCCAGACGCACCGGAGCCCCGAACACCGCGAGCGCACCGTCACCCTCGAACTTGTTGACGAAGCCGTGATGACGATCCACTTCCTCGACGACCACCGCAAAGAACCGGTTGAGAAGGCCGACGACGTCGGTCGCGCGCTTGGACGTGACCAGCTTCGTCGACCCGATGATGTCGACGAAGATGACCGCGACATGACGCTCCTCGCCGCCGAGCTTGGGCCGTTGCTTCTCGGCCTCGGCGGCGACCTCCCGGCCGACGTGGCGCCCGAAGATGTCGCGCAGGCGTTCACGTTCCTTGAGCCCGTGCACCATCTTGTTGAACCCCCGCTGTAGCTCACCGAGTTCGGTGCCGTCGAAAACGACGAGACTGCAGTCCAGATCGCCCTCCTCGACGTGCTTGAGAGCCGAGCGCACAACTCGGACCGGGGTGGCGATGAGCCACGACAGCAGCCACATCAGAGTCAGCCCGAAGGCGAGGGCGATCACCGCGATGATCATCACGGCTACCGCGAACTGGGTAGCGGTGAGGTTCCGCAGCGCCAGTGTGAACACCGCGAGCAGAAGGATGCCGAGCACCGGCACCCCGGAACTGAGCAGCCAGACCGTCATGGTGCGGCCCATGACGCCGTGCGCCAATCGTCGCGGGGGGCGACCGGCCTCGAGCGCCTGAGCGGCGATCGGGCGCAGAGCGAACTCGGTGACCATGTAGCAGGCGGTCGCCACCACGATGCCGGGAAAGCCCACCGCGAGCAGGAACCGGGGAATGAACGCGGGGTCCTGCATCCCGTACAGCACGGTCAGCAGCACCGTGCCGATGCCCCACAACAGCAGGAGCTTCTTGGCCACTCGCCACGGAGCGAGGAACACATTGCGCTGGTCTTCTCGGGTGGGTGGCCGCTCCTCGATGGCCCACCGCAGCGAGCCGACGGTGCGCGAAGTGATCCATGTCGTGCCGAAGATCAGCGCGACAACCATGTAGGTAGGCACGACGCCCCAGGTCAGCCAGGCAGGCGCGTCGGTGAAGACACTGGGAACCGGGATTGCGACCCCGTTGAGCAGCAGCGAAACCGCGATGCCGAGGATGTTGATGAACAGGATGAAGAACGTCAGGATCACCTGGATACGGACGCGTCGGCGCCCCTGACTTTCCTCCGGCCTGCCGAGTAACCACGACCCGTATTCCGGGGTGCCGGTCAGCCGCGCACTCTGGCGGGTCACCGTCTCCAGGACGCGACCCAGCCGATGTGCGACGCTCCTGTTGGCGGTCATCGTCCCCTCAGCCTAAATTGCCGGGCGGCCACCTAAGGTGGTCGGGTGCGTCTCGTGATCGCCCAGTGCACTGTCGACTACGTCGGGCGCCTGACCGCTCACCTGCCTTCGGCGCGGCGGCTGCTGCTGATCAAGGCGGATGGTTCGGTGAGCGTGCACGCCGACGACCGTGCCTACAAACCGTTGAACTGGATGACCCCGCCGTGTCGCCTGACCGAGGACACCTCCGGCCCGACCCCCGTGTGGGTGGTCGAGAACAGGGCCGGTGAGCAGCTGCGGATCACCGTCGAAGCCATCGAACACGACTCCAGCCACGAACTCGGCGTCGATCCCGGCCTGGTCAAGGACGGCGTCGAGGCGCATCTGCAGGAGTTGTTGGCCGAGCACGTCGAATTGCTCGGGGCGGGTTACACGCTGGTGCGGCGCGAGTACATGACTGCGATCGGACCGGTCGACCTGTTGTGTCGCGACGCCAACGGCGGGTCGGTTGCGGTCGAGATCAAGCGCCGCGGCGAGATCGACGGAGTGGAGCAGCTCACCCGTTATCTCGAGCTACTCAACCGCGACACCCTGCTGGCCCCGGTCGCCGGAGTCTTCGCCGCCCAGCAGATCAAGCCGCAGGCCCGCACGCTGGCCACCGACCGCGGCATCCGCTGCGTCACGTTGGACTACGACAAGATGCGCGGCATGGACAGCGACGAGTTCCGGCTGTTCTGATGGCCCGCAAGCGGTCTCGTCGGCGGTCCGAGCGGCCGCCACCGCCGCTGCCTGCATCCCGACGCGTCGAGACCGGGCCGGACGGCTACGAGTACGAGGTGCGTCCGATCGCCGCCGCGCGGGCCACCAAGACATACCGGTGTCCGGGCTGTGATCACGAAATCCGGCCTGGCACAGCACATGTCGTGGTACTTCCGGCCGATGTGGGGGAGCGGGCGGCCGACGACCGTCGGCACTGGCACACGCCGTGCTGGACGCACCGCGCGACGCGTGGCCCGACCCGCAGGTGGTCTTAGTGGTCGCCGTCCGCAGCGGGCTCGACGAGCTCGATGAGGACGCCGCCGGCGTCCTTCGGGTGGATGAAGTTGATCCGTGAGTTCGCGGTGCCGCGGCGCGGGGCGTCGTAGAGCAACTGCACGCCGTCGGCGCGCAGGCGCTCGCTGAGCGCGTCGATATCGCTGACGCGGTAGGCCAGTTGCTGAAGACCGGGGCCGCGTTTGTCGATGAATTTGGCGATCGTCGAGGTCTCGTCCAGCGGCGCCATCAACTGGATCTGCGCGCTGCCCACAGGGGCGCCACGCACCGAGAGCATCGCCTCGCGCACGCCCTGGTCCTCGTTGATCTCCTCATGGAGAACGATCATGCCGAGATGATCGTGGTACCACTTGATCGCGGCGTCGAGGTCCGGAACGGCGATCCCCACGTGATCGATCGCCGTCACCAGTGCGCTGGCGAGCGCTGGACGTGCGCCTACGTGTTCGGTGGTCATAGCGTAACGGTAACCTTGAGACAGATGTTTGTGGAATGTGTCATGGAACACAGATCGCTATACCCACTTTTCGGAGGTAGTAAATGACCACGTCGGTGATCGTTTCCGGGGCACGCACACCGGTCGGCAAGCTGATGGGCTCGCTGAAGGACTTCTCCGGCAGCGACCTCGGCGGGATCGCGATCAAGGCGGCGCTCGAGAACGGCAACGTCGACGCGGCTGCCGTCGAGTACGTGATCATGGGCCAGGTCCTCACCGCGGGCGCCGGGCAGATGCCGGCCCGGCAGGCCGCCGTCGGGGCGGGTATCGGCTGGGACGTTCCCTCGCTGACCATCAACAAGATGTGCCTGTCGGGTATCGACTCGATCGCGCTGGCCGACCAGTTGATCCGTGCCGGCGAGTTCGACGTCGTCGTGGCCGGCGGCCAGGAATCGATGACCCAGGCGCCGCACCTGCTGATGAACAGCCGGTCGGGCTACAAGTACGGCGACGTCACAGTGCTCGACCACATGGCCTACGACGGTCTGCACGACGTGTTCACCGATCAGCCGATGGGCGCGCTCACCGAGCAGCGCAACGATGTCGACCAGTTCACCCGCGCCGAACAAGACGAGTTCGCCGCCCGGTCCCACCAGAAGGCCGCAGCCGCTTGGAAAGACGGTGTCTACGCCGACGAGGTAGTGCCGGTGCAGATCCCGCAGCGCAAGGGCGACCCGCTGGAGTTCGCCGAGGACGAAGGCATCCGCGCCAACACCACCGTCGAGTCGCTGGCCGGTCTGAAGCCGGCATTCCGCAAGGACGGCACCATCACCGCCGGGTCGGCCTCGCAGATCTCCGACGGCGCGTGTGCCGTCGTCGTGATGAACAAGGCCAAGGCCGAGGAACTGGGGCTGTCGTGGCTGTGTGAGATCGGTGCGCACGGTGTCGTCGCAGGCCCGGACTCCACGCTGCAGTCGCAGCCGGCCAACGCCATCAAGAAGGCGGTTGCGCGTGAGGGCATCTCGGTCGATCAGCTCGACGTCATCGAGATCAACGAGGCGTTCTCCGCGGTCGCGCTGGCCTCGACAAAGAAGCTCGGAGTCGATCCCGGCAAGGTCAACGTCAACGGCGGTGCGATCGCCATCGGACATCCGATCGGGATGTCGGGCGCCCGCATCACGTTGCATGCGGCGCTCGAGCTCGCCCGGCGCCGGGGCGACGGGAAGAAGCAAGGTTCTGGTTACGCCGTGGCCGCGCTGTGCGGGGCCGGCGGTCAGGGTGATGCGCTGATCCTCCGCGGGGGCTGAGGTCCTACGACGGCGTGTAGTAATCGACACGTGTTTCGGGCACAATGGCGGCCATGACTCGCCTGCTGAATCAGCGCACCGTCGCGGGATGGTTCCGTTTCGTCGCCCTGCTCGAGGCGGTGAGCTGGGTCGGACTGCTGATCGGCATGTACTTCAAGTACCTCGGCACCCCGCGCACCGAGATCGGCGTCAAGGTGTTCGGCCCCGCCCACGGAGCGGTCTTCGTGGCGTTCGTCGCGCTCGGGTTGCTCGCGGCCGTGATGTTCAAATGGGCGACTGGTACGTGGTTGCTGGGGATCGTCGCGAGCATCGTGCCGCTCGCCAGTGTGGTCTTCCTCATGTGGGTGGAGCGCACCGGCCGGCTGGGAGCGGAGTCCGTCGTCGCGCCGATCGCGCAACCGGGGCAGCCGGTCGGTGAAACGACGTGACAAACTTATGGGCGTGAGTCGTCCACGCCCCTCTATCGCGGCCTCGATGGCCGGTGCGGTTGATCTGTCCGCCCTCAAGCAGCGGCCCTCGACGGGTGATAGCGAATCGTCTTCGCCCGCCGGTGGAGTGGAAGTCACCGAGGCGAACCTCGAAGCCGAGGTGCTGGTCCGGTCCAATCAAGTTCCCGTCGTGGTGCTGCTGTGGTCACCGCGCAGCGATGCGAGCGTCCAATTGGGTGATGCCCTCGGTCAACTGGCCACAGCCGACGGCGGGAAATGGGCGTTGGCGACGGTCAACGTCGACGTCGTCCCCCGCGTGGCGCAGATGTTCGGTGTGCAGGCGATCCCGACCGTGGTCGCGCTGGCCGCCGGACAACCCCTGTCGAGTTTCCAGGGCATGCAGCCTCCCGAGCAGTTGCGCCGGTGGATCGACTCGCTGCTGAACGCGGTCGCGGGTAAGTTGCCCGGCGGAGCTGAGGAGGGGGAGTCCGAAGAGGTCGATCCCGAACTCGCGCAGGCGCGTTCGCATCTGGACGCCGGTGACTTCGATGCCGCGCGCTCCGCGTACCAGGTGATTCTCGACGCCAACCCCGGTCACGCCGAAGCCAAGGGCGCCGTCCGCCAGATCGATTTCCTGCAGCGGGCCACCACCCGGACGCCCGACGCGATCGCCGCCGCCGACGCGGACCGCGGCGACATCGAGTTGGCGTTCGCCGCCGCCGACGTCGAGGTCCTCCAGCAGAACATCGCGGCGGCCTTCGACCGGCTCATCGACCTCGTCAAGCGGACGTCCGGCGACGACCGCACCACCGTGCGTACGCGACTGATCGAGCTGTTCGACCTGTTCGATCCGGCCGATCCCGAGGTCATCGCCGGTCGGCGCAAGCTGGCCAACGCGCTGTACTGACCTTCAATACCTTTCGTCGAAGCCGACGAATTGGCGGTTTCTCGTTGTGTTTTTCCGCCATTGCGTCGGTTGCGGCGCAACCTGGCGTCCCCTACTCGGCGACGTATTCGAACCAAAGCGCGGACAGCGGGGGCAGCACCATGACCGCCGACGCCGGACGCCCGTGCCACGGCTCGTCGGTCGCCTCCACCGCACCGTAGTTACCGATGCCCGACCCGTTGTAGATGTCGGCGTCGGTGTTGAGCACCTCGCGCCAGGTGCCTGCGTGCGGTAACCCCAGGCGATAGCGGGAGTGCTCGGCGCCGGAGAAGTTGAACACGCACGCCAGCACGGAGCCATCGTCGCCGTAGCGCAGGAAGCTCAGCACGTTGTTGGCCGAATCGTTGGCGTCGATCCAGCTGTAGCCCTCGGGTCGGGTGTCTTGGGACCACAGCGCCCGCCGGGTTCGGTAGACGGTGTTCATGTCGTGCACCATGCGCTGGATGCCGGTCGAGAAGCTGTTCTCGTCGAGCTGATACCAGTCCACGCCACGCTCCTCGGACCACTCGGCGCGCTGACCGAACTCCTGGCCCATGAACAGCAGCTGCTTGCCTGGATGCGCCCACTGATACGCCAGCAGGCTGCGCAGCCCGGCGGCCTTGTTGTGGTCGTTGCCCGGCATCCTGCCCCACAGCGTGCCCTTGCCGTGCACGACCTCGTCATGGCTGATCGGCAGCACATAGTTCTCGCTGAACGCGTAGAGCATCGAGAAGGTGATCTCGTGGTGGTGGTAGCTGCGGTGGATCGGATCGCGTTTGATGAACTCCAGCGTGTCGTTCATCCAGCCCATGTTCCACTTCATCGAGAAGCCAAGGCCGCCAAGGTTCGTCGGCCTGGTCACTCCGGGCCACGAGGTGGACTCTTCGGCGACCGTCACGATGCCGGGGGCGGCCTTGTGCACGGTCGCGTTCATCTCCTGAAGAAACTGCACGGCTTCGAGGTTCTCGCGACCGCCGTAGATGTTCGGGGTCCATCCGCCTTCGGGGCGCGAGTAGTCGAGGTAGAGCATCGAGGCGACCGCATCCACCCGCAGGCCGTCGATGTGGTACTCCTGCAGCCAGTACAACGCGTTGGCCACCAGGAAGTTGCGCACCTCGGCACGGCCGAAATCGAAGACGTAAGTGCCCCAATCCAATTGCTCGCCGCGGCGAGGATCGGAGTGCTCGTAGAGCGCGGTGCCGTCGAAACGGCCGAGCGCCCAGGCGTCCTTCGGGAAGTGGGCGGGCACCCAGTCCATGATCACGCCGATGCCGGCCTGGTGCAGCGTGTCGACGAGGTGGCGGAACTCGTCGGGGGTGCCCAGCCGCGACGTCGGCGCGTAATACGAGGTGACTTGATAACCCCACGAGCCGCCGAACGGATGCTCGGCCACGGGCATCAGCTCGACATGGGTGAACCCGTTCTCGACAACGTATTGGGTGAGCTGGGAGGCCAGTTCGCGATAGCTCAGACCAGGACGCCACGACATCAGGTGCACCTCGAGGGTGCTCATCGGCTCGAACACCGGGTTCTGGGCCGCGCGGCGCGTCATCCACTCGTCGTCCGCCCACGTGTAGTCGCTGCGGGTCACCTTCGAGGCGGTCTTGGGCGGTACCTCGGTCGCGAACGCCATCGGATCGGCGCGCTCGCTGACCGAACCGTCGGCGCCGTGGATGCGGAACTTGTACAACCCGCCGATCTCGAAGCCCGGCCAGAACACCTCCCACACGCCGGTCGACCCGAGCACACGCAACTGGGCTTCGTTGCCGTCCCAGTGGTTGAACTCGCCGATCAGACTGACGCCCTTGGCGTTCGGAGCCCACACCGCGAACGAGACACCGTCGACGACGCCGTCGGGGGTGGTGTAGCTGCGGGGGTGTGCGCCGAGGATCTCCCATAACCGCTCGTGGCGGCCCTCGGAGAAAAGGTGCAAGTCGACCTCGCCGAGCGTGGGCAGGAACCGGTACGCGTCGGCCACCGTGTGTACCTGGGTCGAGGCGTCGCTACCGGGGTAGTGCACCTCGAGCCGATAGTCGGCCAGCCCGGTGAACGGCAGTGCGACCGCGAACAACCCGGCTTCGATGTGCTGGAACACATATCGCTCACCGCCGATGACCGCGACCACCTCGACGGCATGGGGTCGATAGGCGCGGATCACGGTGTGGTCGTCGTACTCGTGGGCGCCGAGCACCGAATGCGGGTCGTGGTGCTCGCCGGCCAGCAGCCGGTTGAGGTCGGCGGTGTGCGGCCGCAGATGTGGGCTGCTCGCTTGTTTGGTCTGCGTCATGTCGTCACTCCCTACGCAGCAGATTGAGTCGTTGGTCGGCGGGCACCTGCGGCATGTTCAACACGTGTGCCACCGCGCGCACCGGGTCGAGGCGCACGTAATTGGACTGCCCCCATTGGTATTCGTCGCCGGTGATCTCGTCGCGGACCCAGAACCGGTCGTAGGGCTCCATCCCGAGGGCGGGCATGTCCAGCCACAGGGTGGCCTCCTCGGGTCCGAACGGGTTGAGCGTGACCACCACCAGCACCTGGTCTCCGGTGGCCGGATCGAACTTGCTGTAGGCCAGCAGCGCGTCGTTGTCGGCGTGGTGGAACGTGATGGTGCGCAACTGATGTAGGGCGGGATGCAGTCGACGGATCTCGTTGAGCCGGGTGATGAACGGCTCCAGCGATTCACCGTCGGCGAGCGCTGCGTCGAAGTCGCGGGGTCGCAGCTCGTACTTCTCGGAGTTGAGGTACTCCTCGCTGCCTTCCCGGACCGCACGGTGTTCGTACAGTTCGAATCCCGAGTACATCCCCCACGCCGAACTCATCGTCGACGCGAGCACCGCGCGGATAGCGAACATCCCGGGGCCTCCGTGCTGCAGGCTTTCGTGCAGGATGTCGGGCGTGTTGACGAACAGGTTCGGGCACGCGTAGTCGGCGTGCTCGGCGATCTGTTGGCCGAACTCGGTGAGCTCCCACTTAGCGGTGCGCCAGGTGAAGTACGAATACGACTGTGTGAACCCCAGTTTGGCCAATCCGTACAGCCGTGCGGGACGGGTGAATGCCTCGGAGAGGAACAGCACATCGGGGTGCTCGTTTTTCACCTGGCCGATCAGCCAGGCCCAGAAGTTCGGCGGCTTGGTGTGCGGGTTGTCGACCCGGAAGATCTTGACGCCGTGCGAGATCCAGTGCCTTACCACCCGCAGCACCTCTTCGTAGAGCCCGGCGGGGTCGTTGTCGAAGTTCAGCGGATAGATGTCCTGGTACTTCTTCGGGGGGTTCTCCGCGTAGGCGATGGTGCCGTCGGGCAGCACGGTGAACCACTCGGGGTGTTTCTTGGCCCAGGGATGGTCGGGGGCGCACTGCAGCGCGAGGTCGAGCGCCACCTCCATGCCGTCGTCGCGAGCCGCGGCGACGAAGTCGTCGAAGTCGTCGATCGTGCCCAGGTCCGGATGGACCGCGTCGTGGCCGCCCTCGTCGCTTCCGATGGCCCACGGCGAGCCGACGTCGTTGGGCGCGGCGGTGACGCTGTTGTTGCGGCCTTTGCGGTGCACCTTGCCGATCGGGTGGATCGGCGGGAGGTAGACCACGTCGAAGCCCATCCGGGCGATCCGGGGCAGCGCCTTGGTGGCGGTGGCGAAGGTGCCGTGCACCGGGTTGCCCTTGGCGTCCCAGCCGCCGGTCGAGCGGGGGAAGAACTCGTACCACGCGGTGAACCGCGCCTCGGCGCGGTCGACCCAGACGCCGTACTGCTCGCCGCGGGTCACCAACTCGCGCAGCGGATATTCGTCGAGCAGACGGGTGACCTCCGGTGCCAGCGCGGCGCCGGCACGGGTGAACGGATCGCCTGGCTGGCGCAGCCGTGCCGCAGCCTCGATCAGCGGATAGCGATGCTGACGCGGCACACCGGTTGAGGCGCGTTCCAGCAGCCGGGCGCCGACCAGTAGGTCGTTCGACAGCTCCGATTCGCTCTGGCCCGCGTCGAGCTTGGCCGTGACGTTCTTGCGCCAGGTCGCGACCGGATCACCCCAGCCGTCCACCCGAAACGTCCACAGACCGGGGCAGTCGGGGGTGAACGCACCATGAAAGACGTCGGGAGTCCGCCCCGTCGTCATCGGCAGATGCTGCGGCTTCTTGCGCGGCGTAGCGCCGAGCACAGTCTCGATGGGCACCGCTTCGGCGGTCACCAGCCCCGGCGGATCGTCGGCGAGCTGGGGATATGCCGTGCCGTGGTAGCGCACCACCAGGGTGGCCGCGACGGCGTCGTGGCCCTCGCGCCAGACTGTGGCCGCGACCGGAACGATTTCGCCGACGACCGCCTTCGCGGGGTACCGCCCCTCGGAGACGACAGGCGCGACGTCATCGATCTCGATTCGACCGGCCACCTATCACTCCTCCTTCTGGCGCGGCCGCCGAAGTGCTCTGCCGGCATCGCCGGCGTGGCCGCTGTGTCGTCTTGGTCGCGTTCACAGTCAAGATGAATAAGCCTCGTCGCGCCCTATACCCACGTTAGTGCGCAGCCCAACCCGAAGCGGGCCAAGCAGTCCGACCGGGCGCCCTGCGAGCCGCCGGATTGTCAGTAATGTTGTTCCGCGTGATAGCCCGATGAAAGCGCTGAGAAGGTTCACCGTCCGAACGCATCTGCCCGACCGGCTGGCTGCGCTCGAACGGCTGTCGATCAACCTGCGCTGGTCCTGGGACCGACCGACGCAGGATCTGTTCGAGACGATCGACCCCGAGCTGTGGAAGCGGGTCGGCTGCGATCCGGTCGGCCTGTTGGGGCAGGTCAGCCCGCAGCGCCTGGACACGCTCGCCGGCGACGAGGAGTTCTTGCGCCGTCTCGACGGGCTGGCCGCCGATCTCGACGACTACCTCAACCGGCCGCTGTGGTACCAGCAGGAGCTCGAACACGGTGCCCAACTGCCCAACGGCATCGCGTACTTCTCGATGGAGTTCGGGGTGGCCGAGTCCCTCCCGAACTACTCGGGGGGCCTGGGCATCCTCGCCGGCGACCACCTCAAAGCCGCGTCGGATCTGGGCCTGCCGCTGATCGCGGTCGGGCTGCTCTACCGTTCGGGTTACTTTCGCCAGTCACTGACCGCCGATGGCTGGCAGCACGAGAGCTATCCGGCGCTGGACCCGCAGGGGCTGCCGCTTCGGCTGCTCACCGACCGCGACGGGCAACGGGTCCTCGTCGCCGTGGCGATGCCCAGCGAGAACGGGTACGACGGTCAGCTGCAGGCGCGGGTGTGGATCGCCCAGGTGGGCCGAATTCCGTTGCTGCTGCTGGATTCCGACGTCCCGGAGAATGACCACGACCTGCGTGGCGTGACCGATCGGCTCTACGGCGGCGATCAGGAGCACCGGATCAAACAGGAGATCCTCGCCGGTGTGGGCGGGGTGCGGGCGATCCGCGCGTTCATCGAGTTGGAAGGCCGGCCCTCGCCCGAGGTGTTCCACATGAACGAGGGACATGCCGGCTTCCTCGGTGTCGAGCGCATCCGGGAACTCATCGACGCCGGGCTCGACTTCGACACCGCGCTGACGGTGGTGCGGTCCTCGACGGTGTTCACCACGCACACCCCGGTGCCCGCGGGGATCGACCGGTTCCCGGTGGAGATGGTGCGGCGGTACTTCGGCGGTTCGACCGACGGCCCCTCGGGTGCGATGTCGCGGCTGCTGCCGGGCCTTCCGCTCGATCGCATCATCGCGTTCGGCGAGGAGGACGACCCGACCAAGTTCAACATGGCCCACATGGGTCTGCGGCTGGCCCAGCGCGCCAACGGTGTCTCGATGCTGCACGGCAACGTCAGCAGGCACATGTTCAACGAGCTGTGGCCGGGTTTCGATCCCGGCGAGGTGCCGATCGGGTCGATCACCAACGGTGTGCACGCGCCGACCTGGGCGGCGCCGCAGTGGATGGAACTCGGCCGCGAGCTGCTCGGCAGCGAGGACCTCACCAGTGCGCGCGAACCCGCGGTGTGGGGCCGCCTGCAGCAGGTCGACACCGGCCACCTGTGGTGGATCCGCTCGCAGCTGCGTGAGCAGCTCGTCGAGGACGTGCGCGCGAGGCTGCGCCGTTCCTATCTGGAACGCGGCGCGGCGGAAGCCGAACTGGGCTGGATCGCAACGGCTTTCGATCCCAACGTCCTGACGATCGGGTTCGCGCGGCGGGTGCCGACCTACAAGCGTCTGACGTTGATGCTGCGCGACCCCGAACGGCTGGAGCGACTGCTGCTCAACGACGAGCGGCCGATCCAGCTCATCGTCGCGGGGAAATCCCACCCCGCCGACGACGGCGGCAAGGCCCTGATCCAGCAGGTGGTGAAGTTCGCCGACCGGCCCGAGGTCCGGCACCGGATCGCCTTTTTGCCCGACTACGACATGTCGATGGCCCGCCAGCTGTACTGGGGATGCGACGTGTGGCTCAACAATCCGCTGCGGCCGTTGGAGGCGTGCGGCACGTCGGGCATGAAGAGCGCGCTCAACGGCGGGCTGAACCTGTCCATCCGCGACGGGTGGTGGGACGAGTGGTACGACGGCGAGAACGGGTGGGAAATCCCCACCGCCGACGGTCTGGCCGACGAGAACCGGCGTGACGACCTCGAAGCGGCCGCTCTGTATGACCTGCTGGAGACGACGGTGGCGCCGAAGTTCTACGACCGCGACGAGCGTGGCGTCCCGGCGCGGTGGGTCGAGATGGTGCGGCACACGCTGATCGTGTTGGGTCCCAAGGTGCTGGCGTCGCGGATGGTGCGCGACTACACCGAGAAGTACTACGCGCCGGCGGCGCAGTCGCTGCGACGGACCGTCGAACCCGGCAATGATGGTGAACCATTCGGCGCCGCAAGGGATCTGGCCGGCTACCGGCTGCGTGCCCAGGAATCGTGGCCCAAGATCCAGATCACCGACGTCGACAGCTACGGTCTGCCCGACACCCCGCTGCTGGGTTCGGAGCTCACGTTGACCGCCACCGTGTACCTGGCGGGCCTGCGCCCCGAAGAGGTTGCCGTGCAAGCGGTGCTGGGTCGCGTCGACGCGAGCGACCAACTCGTCGAACCGGTGACGGTGCCGATGGCGCACACAGGGAGCGCCGACGCCGGCAGGGAAGTGTTCTCCGCGACCGCTCCGTTGCCCGTAGCCGGGCCGGTGGGTTACACCGTGCGCGTCCTGCCGCACCACCCGCTGCTGGCGGGCGACAACGAGCTCGGCCTCGTCACGCTCGCGTGACACACGCGATCAAGGTCGCGCTCGACGGCGGGCCCTACGGGATCGCGGCAGGTCCGGACGGCGCGCTCTGGGTGACGCTGGTGCACGACGGCGCGATCGCGCGGGTCACCGACAGCGGCGAGGTCGCGACGTCTCCCGTGGCACCGGGCTGTCGGCCGTCGATCATCACCGCGGGCCCCGACGGAGCGCTGTGGTTCACCCGCAACGGCGACGACCACATCGGCCGCATCACCACCGCCGGCGAAGTGAGCGCGTTCGAACTCCCGGCGGGAAGCGCTCCATACGGCATCACGACGGCCCCCGACGGGGCGCTGTGGTTCACGGCGATGGGCTCCGGAATGGTCGCTCGGATGTCGACGGACGGTGAGGTTTCGGAGGCCCACCCGGTCGGCGGAGCGCCGGCGATGATCGTCACCGGTCCCGACGGGGCGCTGTGGTTCACGCTGAATCAAGCCAGCGCCGTCGGCCGCCTCACCCTCGGCGGTGACCTTTCCATCCGCGAAACACCCACTGCCGCCTCGGGTCCCGTCGGCATCACGGCAACCCACGACGACGCGCTGTGGTTCACCGAGATCGTCGCCGAACGCCTCGGCCGGATACCGATCGACGATGCCATCCAGGAAATCGACCTGCCCGGCAAGCCGCATGCGGTGGTCGCCGATCCCAGCGACGGCGTGTGGGTGACGCTGTGGGGGTCCAGCCAGCTCGCCCGCGTCGGCGGTGACGGTGACATCGTCACGATCGACCTGCCGCCGGGCAGTGAACCGCACGGGCTCGCGGTGGACCCCGATGGCGCCGTCTGGGTCGCACTGGAAGCCGGTCACATCCTGCGAATGCCGACCTGACCGGGCAATCGGAACGATTCTGGGAGCATCCGCACGCGTCGCACATCGGGCGCGGTAGGTTCCCAAGCGTTGCGAACGACGGAGGGTGGCCAGTGACGATTGGGATTGTGCTGCGGCGAGGCCTCACCGTGATCACGGTCGCGGGGGTGCTCGGCAGTTTGGGCGCCGCATCCGCGTCGGCCGATCCGGAGGCCGAGCCGGTCGTGGCCGAAGTGCCCGCCGAGGGGGCGCCCCCTCCGCCGCCGCCTCCGGACGGCGCCGTCGAATCCACCCCGCCCGCGGTGACCGAGACTCCCGACGGTTGGCGCCTGGAAATGAGCGCCGAGAAAGAGACCCAGGCACCGACACCTCCGCTGACGACCGCACTGTCGTCGCGCGAATACGTCGTCGGCGGCACCTATAAGGGTCGGCTGATCGGCCCGGGGGGAGGCGAAGCGCCGGAGGGCAGCCTTGAAGTCGGTTACGAGATCGGCTGCGGCATCGACATGAGCACCTCGAACGGCGTCTCCCTGACCGGCACCGCAGGCATCAACCCGTCCATCGGGCTGCTGGGGCTCACCGTGGTCGGTGGTGGAGAGGACTTCGGAATCCTGCCGAGCCTCGGCGGCAATGTCGGCGGCGGTATCACCGTGGGCCTCAAACCGGGTCTGGTCAACGTGGTGCCGGTGACGAAGAAGAAGTTCACCGGCGCGGAGCCGTGGGTGATGGTGAGCAATTTCCGGGTCAAGATCGACGGCTGCGTCGGCGAGTCCTTCATCCGCTCGTATGCGTACCTCAGCCATTCCACCGACCAGTCCGAGGCGATCGTCGCCTGGTACGGCGTCACGAAAAAGATCTGATCAGTCGAAGCGCTTGAAGCAGCGTTCGGTGTCCCCGAGGACGCCGACGCGGAAGGCGTCGATGCGGGAGAAGCCCGAGGGCACCGATTCGCCGTTGACGTCGCTGGCCACCAGGCCGTTCATCAGGATGCCCGACACGGCCTCGTCGACGTCGCCTGCGGTCAGCGCGACGGTGTTGCCGTCGGGGGTGGTAACGCTCTTCGAGAGTTTGGTGGTGGCGACACCGGTCAGGCACGCCGTGCGCAGCGCGGCCTCGGCGTTGTCCAGTGCGACGCCGCCGTGCTCGTTCTGGATCGCCTGCATGTACCGCGACACCAGTACCGAGTAGGCGGTGTTGTCACCGGTGGCCAAGCTGACCGGGTCCTCGATGTCGGGCTGGGCGCCCATCACCGCCAGCTCGTCGAGGTCGACGGCGATGGTGTTGGTCGCCGGGCAGTAGGACACCGGCGGACTCGGTCGCGCGTTCGTGCAGGCCGGGGGGTCGAAGCTGCGCTGCGGCGGGTTGGCGGGTGTGAAGAGGATGTCCATCGCGTCCATGACGGCCCCTACCGACTCTTCGGAGACGGGCCATTCGCCGGTCTCGTCCTCTTGCAGGAGCACCGGCAGATCGCCCCGGCGTTGGCCGATCTCGCGCATGTCGATGGCCGCGCAGGCCGACGGGCCGTCGGTGAAGCCGAACTGGAAGGCCGACAGGCGTTCGAACGCCGAACCGTGTTCGTCGACCCCGACTTCGGGGTCGTACTCGCTCAACAACGGATCCCGGAACGCGATGACGGACGCCAACACGTTGTTGAGCCCTTCGCCGGTCGACAGCGTGAATCGCGGCGAGTTGTCTTCTGCGACCCAGCGCATGTAGGCGCCCGCCAGACAGTCGGCCTGCTGTTCGGACACCAGCGTCGGGGTGTCGTCGTCGACCAGGCCCGCCTGCCTCTGCACGGCGTGGCCGTATTCGTGGGCGAGCACCATCGTCACTCCCATGTCGCCGAACTCCTGCCGCAGACTGGGCAGGAGCTCGCCGCGATCCCATCCGATGGTGTTGTCGGTGGTGCAGTAGCCGGCGTTGACCAAGGCGTAGGTGTCGGTGTCGCAGAACCCGGTGCTGTCGAATCCGTTGGCGTCCCAGGAATAGACGCGGTCGACCGGCTCGAACCGGCCGTCGAACGCGGCGCCGTAGGCGCCTTCCCAGAACTCTTCGATGTCGCTGATCGCCTGGCGGGCCAGCTCGTCGGAGTCACTCCCGTTGGTGCCCACCACCACTCGCGTCGGATCGCGCGCGTCCGGCCGTAAACCGGTGGGGCCGTCGGTCGCAGGCATGCCTGCGACACGGAACGGATCGTTGAACACCGACACGGGTTCGCCGCGAAGCGTTGTGGTGCATCCGGTGATGACGAGCACCGCCGACATCGCGGTCACGGCGCCCCGCACGTGTCGTCGATTCATGGACGCCGCCTTTCACGTCGAGGCGGCCGCAGGGCGCGCACTGAACCGTTGTCAGAATAGAAAACAATCACCGCGCGCGGAGACGTTCGAGCGCCTGACGCACGCGGTTCGAGTCGGTCGTCGCCCAGAACGGTGGCAGAGAGGCTCGCAGGAATCCGCCGTAGCGGGCGGTGGCCATCCGCGAGTCCAGCACGGCGACCACGCCGCGGTCGTCGACGGTGCGCAACAGCCGACCCGCACCTTGGGCCAGCAGCAGCGCGGCGTGGCTGGCGGCAACGGCCATGAAACCGTTGCCCCCTCGCGCAGCCACCGCCCGTTGCCGCGCGGTCAGTAGCGGATCGTCGGGGCGCGGGAACGGAATCCGGTCGATGAGCACCAGCGACAGTGACGGGCCGGGCACGTCGACGCCCTGCCACAGCGACAGCGTGCCGAACAGCGACGTCTCGGGATCGTCGGCGAACCGCTTGACCAACGCCGACGTGGTGTCCTCGCCCTGGCACAGCACCGGAGTGTCCAGCCGCTCCCGCATGATCTCGGCTGCCGCCTTGGCCGCACGCATCGAGGAGAACAGACCGAGGGTGCGGCCACCCGCCGCGGTGACCAGCGCGGCGATTTCGTCGAGTTGTTCGGCGGACCCAGTGCCGTCACGTCCCGGCGGCGGCAGATGTGCTGCAACGTAGAGGATGCCGGACTTCGCGTGCTCGAACGGGGATCCGACGTCGATGCCCTTCCACTCGGTCTCCCCGCCCGTCAGCCCCCACGCCGATGCCATCGCGTCGAACGTGCCGCCGATCGTCAGCGTCGCCGATGTCAGAACGGTCGTGGTGTTCTCAAAGAGCCTGGTGCGCAACAGCCCCGACACCGAAAGCGGGGCGACGCGCAGTATGGTCCGCACCGTTGCGCGCGTGTCCTCGCGTTCGATCCACACCACGTCCGTGCGGTCGGGGATGGCGGGCAGGAAGGAGTCGAGGACGCGGGAGGCGGTGTCGCCGATATCGGTCAACGCCGTGACGGCTTCGGTGCGCGCGGACGCGGCCGCCGGGTCGCTCGGCGCGGTGTCGATCGTCGACCGGGCCCGGTACGCGGCGTCGCGCACCGCGGTCAGGTAGGTCGCCAATTCG
This sequence comes from Mycobacterium neumannii, assembly GCF_002245615.1. NCBI lineage: Bacteria > Bacillati > Actinomycetota > Actinomycetes > Mycobacteriales > Mycobacteriaceae > Mycobacterium > Mycobacterium neumannii. The sequence continues at coordinate 27,637 of NZ_NKCO01000002.1, forward strand.
TCGTCGAGGACGTCGATGCGGCCCGGCTCGGTGTCGTGGATGGCCGACGACAGCGTCGCCGTCGACGCCTCCAGCCGTTGTGCCAGTTCCTGGTCGACCAGGCGCGCGGCCCGGCGGTGGGCGATGCCGAGCGAGGTCGCGGACAGCTCACCGGTGGCCACCGACGTCACGCGGTCGACCAACTCGTGCGCCTCGTCGACGACGAGCAGGTGGTGTTCGGGGAGTACGGCGGCATCGGAGATCGCGTCGATGGCCAGTAGAGCGTGGTTGGTGACGACGACATCGGCACGGCCGGCTTTCTCCCGTGCCTTTTCTGCGAAACAGTCGGTGCCGAACGGGCACCGGGCGACTCCGATGCATTCGCGCGCCGACACGCTGACCTGTGACCAGGACCGGTCCGGAACGCCCGGGGTCAGCTCGTCGCGGTCGCCGGTGTCGGTGTCCGACGACCAGGCGATGAGCCGCTTCACATCTCGACCCAGGGCACTGGTCGCCACCGGTTCGAAAAGATCTTCCTGGGACCGGTCGTCGGGCTCGGTGACACCGCCGGCCGAGCTTCCGTTGTGAATCTTGTTCAGGCACAGGTAATTACCGCGGCCCTTGAGCAGGGCGAACTCGGGGGCGCGCGGCAGCATGTCGGCCAGCGATTCCGCCAGCCGCGGAAGGTCGCGGTCGACGAGTTGGCGTTGCAGCGCGATGGTCGCCGTGGACACCACGACGGGGTCGTCGGCGTCGACGGCACGGGCTAGTGCGGGCACGAGGTAGGCCAGCGACTTCCCGGTGCCCGTCCCGGCCTGGACGGCAAGGTGCTCACCGGTGTCGAAGGCATTGGTGACGGCCTTCGCCATCTCGACCTGGCCCGCGCGTTCGCGTCCACCGAGGGCCGCGACGGCGGTGGCCAGCAACTGGGTGATGTCCGACGTGGTGACCTCCTACGCGCCGGGAGGGATCAGCCGCGTCGGCACGGCGGGTTCGCCGCGGGACAGTTTCAACCCGTCCCACGGCAGGCTCGTCAGGCCGTCTCTGACCCGGGCGCGGGCCGCGGCGAGGCCCAGATCGGCGACCGGTTCGCCATGCCGTATCAGTGGAACGGTCAGAACTCGCGCGGTGAGGCCGTCGGGGTCAGCCGGCGGGCGCTCGTAGGGGAAGACGACCTCTTCGACGATCGTGCCGGTCGCCTTGGCCATCCGCATCGCCTGTTTACGTCCGCCGTGAGACTGCTTGTGGCTGCTGCGCTTCTCCACCGGAAGGCCGTCCACCTCGGTCAGCTTGTAGACCATTCCGGCCGTCGGGGCGCCGGAACCGGTGACCAGCGACGTGCCGACGCCGTAGGTGTCGACCGGTTCGGCGCGCAACGCCGCGATCGCGAATTCGTCGAGATCGCCGGAGACGACGATCTTCGTCTCGGTGGCGCCGAGGTCGTCGAGCTGAGCGCGCACCTGGCGCGCGAGCACGCCGAGGTCTCCGGAATCGATGCGCACCGCACCGAGTTCCGGACCGGCGACCTCGACGGCCGTCGCCACCCCCGCGGTGATGTCGTAGGTGTCCACCAGCAGCGTCGTGTCCACACCGAGCGCCTCGACCTGCGCTTGGAACGCCGCACGCTCGTCGGGGCCGTCACCGGTGGTGTACAGCAGTGTGAACGCGTGCGCGCTGGTGCCGAGCGCCGGGACCCCGTAGTCGCGCTGGGCCTGCAGATTGGACGATCCGGAGAAGCCGGCCAGGTACGCCCCACGAGCGGCGGCGACGGCGGCGTGCTCGTGGGTGCGCCGCGAGCCCATCTCGATCAGGTGGCGGCCCTCGGCGGCGCTGACCATGCGGGCGGCGGCGGATGCGATCGCGGTGTCGTGGTTGAAGATCGACAACGCCAATGTCTCCAGGACGACACATTCGCCGAACGTGCCGTGCACCGAGACCACCGGTGAACCCGGGAAGTAGAGCTCGCCTTCGGCGTATCCGTCGACATCGCCTCCGAATCGGTACTCGGCCAGGTACGCGAGCGTCTCGGCGTCGAGAAAGTCCGCGAGCGAAGCCAGCGCCGCATCGTCGAATTCGAACTGCGCCAAAGCATCCACGAACCGTGCGGTGCCTGCCACCACGCCGTAGCGGCGGCCTTCGGGCAGTCGGCGCGCGAAGATCTCGAAGGTGGTGCGTCGGTGCGCGGTGCCGTCGCGCAACGCGGCCGCGAGCATCGTCAGCTCGTACTTGTCGGTGAGCAGGGCCGGGGATGCGGCGGTCACACCGTCACCGTAGTAGCTCGAAGTGCCGGATATGCGTTGGCTATCCTGAACGACATGGTTACGCCGGCGAAGGCTCGACCGGGGACTCGCGAAGAGCGGAACGTCAAGTCCGTCGCGACTGAAGACGCCGCCGTCGACACGCCCTGGGTGACCATCGTGTGGGACGACCCGGTGAACCTGATGACCTACGTGACCTACGTCTTGCAGAAGCTGTTCGGCTACCCCGAGGCGCACGCGACCAAGTTGATGCTGCAGGTGCACAACGAAGGCAAGGCCGTGGTCTCGGCGGGCAGTCGCGAGGCGATGGAGATCGACGTGACCAAGCTCCACGCCGCCGGGCTGTGGGCCACCATGCAGCAGGACCGCTGACAGACACGTGCGTAAGTGGAAGCGGGTGGACACTGCCGATGGAGCGCGTTTCCGGTCGGCCATCGCACCGCACGAGGCCGCCCTGTTGCGAAGCCTTGCCACCTCGGTGGTGGGAATGCTGGAGGAGCGCGAATCATCAGCGCCCGCAGACGAACTCGAAGCGATCACCGGCATGCGTACCGGCAATTCGACGCCACCCGAAGACGACACGATGAAACGGTTGCTGCCGGATTTCTACCGGCCGCAGACCGAGCACCCCGCCGGCTCCAGTGCCGCCGAGAGCCTCAACAGTGCACTGCGCGGCTTGCATGAGCCCGACATCATCGATGCCAAACGCGAAGCGGCGCAGACACTTTTGGACACCATGCCGGCGCAGGGCGGCAAGTTCGAGCTGAGCGAGGACGACGCGCACGCGTGGGCCGCCGCGGTAAACGACATGCGCTTGGCGCTGGGCACCATGCTCGCGATCTCACCGGAGGGGCCCGACGAACTGCCGCCCGACCATCCGATGGCCGGGCACCTCGACGTCTACCAGTGGCTGACCGTGCTGCAGGAGTATCTGGTGCTGGGACTGATGGGGAAGTCGAGATGAACTCGATCACCGACGTGGCCGGTATCCGGGTGGGTCAACACCATCGCCTCGATCCGGACGTGATGTTGGGTTCGGGTTGGGCCAGCGGCACAACCGTCGTGCTGACGCCGCCAGGCACCGTGGGAGGCGTCGACGGCAGGGGAGGGGCGCCCGGCACCCGAGAGACCGACCTGCTCGACCCGATCAATTCCGTTCAGCACGTCGACGCCGTGGTACTGAGCGGCGGCAGCGCCTACGGGCTGGCGGCCGCCGACGGGGTGATGCAATACCTCGAGGAGCAGGGTCGCGGCGTCGCACTGGACGGCGGCGTGGTCCCGATCGTGCCCGCCGCGGTCGTGTTCGACCTCCCGGTCGGCGGTTGGCAGTGCAGGCCGACCGCGGAGTTCGGCTACCAAGCGGCCGCAAGCGCGGGGACCGAGGTGGCGACCGGCACCGTGGGCGCGGGCACGGGAGCGCGCGCCGGTGTGCTCAAGGGCGGTGTGGGCACGGCTTCGATGCAACTGGATTGCGGCGTCACTGTCGGCGCGCTGGTGATCGTCAACTCCGCGGGCGAGGTCTTCGACACGGCGACGGGCCTGCCCTGGCTGGCGTACCAGATCAAGGAGTTCGGGTTGGTCCCGCCGCCCGCCGACCAGATCGCCGCCTACGCCGACCGACACCAGGAGTTCAGCCCGCTCAACACGACGATCGCCGTGGTGGCCACCGACGCGGCGATGAGCCCCGCGGCCTGCCGACGGGTCGCCGTCGCCGCACACGACGGCTTGGCGCGCACCATCCGGCCGTGCCATACGCCGCACGACGGGGACACGGTGTTCGCGCTGGCCACCGGTGCCGTCGAGGTGCCGCTGGATCCCACGACCCCGGCGTCGATGACCCCTGAGATGCCGCTGATCACGCAGGTGGGCGCCGCCGCGGCGGACTGTCTGGCCCGCGCGGTGATGATCGGGGTACTGGCCGCCGAGTCGGTGGCCGGAATACCGGCGTACCGGGACATGTTGCCTGGAGCGTTCGAGTAATCGCGAAATTGCATTCCAGCAGCCGTTTACTCGATTTTTCGCTGCTGGAATACAGTTTCGTGCAGAAAGGGGTGGCTGCTGTGTTGGTGATCCGAGCGGATCTGGTCGACGCCATGGTCGCCCATGCCCGCGCCGACCATCCCGACGAGGCCTGCGGCGTGATCGCGGGACCAGAGAACTCGGACCGTCCGGAGCGCTTCATCGCGATGACCAACGCCGAGCGCTCGCCGACGTTCTACCGGTTCGATTCGATGGAGCAGCTGCGGGTGTGGCGGGAGATGGACGACGCCGACGAGGTCCCTGTCGTGATCTACCACTCGCACACCGGGACCGAGGCCTATCCCAGCCGCACCGACATCTCACTGGCCCAGGAGCCCGACGCCCACTACGTGCTGGTGTCGACCCGCGACCCCGAGGAGCACGAACTGCGGAGCTACCGCATCGTCGACGGCGTCGTCACCGAGGAACCCGTCAAGATCGTCGAGCAGTACTAGAAAGGCTTCACCGATGGCAGTCAACGTTTCCATCCCGACCATCCTGCGCACCCACACCGGAGGGGAGAAGCGCGTCACCGCCTCGGGCGACACCGTCGCGGCCGTGATCAGCGACCTGGAGGCCAACTACTCCGGCATCTCCGAGCGCCTGATGGACAAGGACAATCCCGGAAAGCTGAACCGGTTCGTCAACATCTACGTCAACGACGAAGACGTGCGGTTCTCGGGCGGGCTCGACACCAGGGTCGCCGACGGCGACTCGGTGACGATCCTGCCCGCAGTGGCTGGAGGGTAACGGGCGTCTGATGGCGCGATACGACTCGCTGCTCGACGCGCTGGGCGGTACCCCGTTGGTGGGCCTGCGCCGGCTCTCACCGCGCTGGGACGAGGCGCCCCATGTGCGGCTGTGGGCCAAGCTCGAGGACCGCAACCCCACCGGCTCCATCAAGGATCGGCCGGCGCTGCGGATGATCGAGGAGGCCGAACGGCAGGGCCTGCTGCAACCCGGTGCGACGATCCTGGAGCCGACGAGTGGGAACACCGGCATCTCGCTGGCGATGGCGGCCCTGCTCAAGGGCTACCAGATGATCTGTGTGATGCCGGAGAACACCTCGATCGAACGCCGCCAGCTGCTCGAGTTGTACGGTGCGCGGATCATCTACTCGCCCGCCGAGGGCGGCTCGAACACCGCCGTCGCCCACGCGAAAGAGCTTGCGCTGCAGAATCCTTCGTGGGTGATGCTCTACCAGTACGGCAACGAGGCCAACTCGCAGTCGCACTACGAGGGCACCGGCCCCGAGTTGCTCGCGGACCTGCCGGAGATCACCCATTTCGTCGCGGGCCTCGGCACCACCGGCACCCTGATGGGGACCGGGCGGTTCCTGCGCGAGCGCAAACCCGACGTCAAGATCGTCGCCGCCGAACCGCGCTACGGCGAGGGCGTCTACGCACTGCGCAACATCGACGAGGGGTTCATCCCCGAGTTGTACGACCCGGACGTGCTCACCACGCGGTACTCCGTCGGCTCCTACGACGCGATCAGGCGCACCCGCGATCTGGTTCAGGTGGAGGGGATCTTCGCGGGCATCTCGACCGGCGCGGTGCTGCACGCGGCGTTGGGCATGGCGGCCAAGGCGGTCAAGACCGGCGAGCAGGCCGACATCGCGTTCGTCGTCGCCGACGCGGGTTGGAAGTATCTGTCGACCGGTGCGTACGCCGGTAGCCTTGATGACGCCGAAGACGCGCTCGAAGGGCAGCTATGGGCATGACCGGATATCCGGGGACCACACCGTCGCAACCCCGCAAGCGGCCCGCGTGGGTGATCGGCGCCGTCACCGTCTTCAGCTTCGTCGTGCTGCTGTGGGTCATCGAACTGTTCGACTCGTTGTCGAACCATCGCCTCGACGACAACGGCATCCGGCCGCTGGAGTCCGACGGGCTCGTAGGCATCCTGTTCGCCCCGCTGCTGCACTCGAACTGGGACCACCTCATCGCCAACACCGTTCCGGCCCTGGTGCTGGGCTTCCTGATGACGCTGGCGGGGATGTCGCGATTCATCTTCGCGACCGCGATCGTGTGGATCCTCGGCGGTCTGGGCACGTGGCTGATCGGCAATGTCGGCATGCACTGCCCGTACGTGGGGGTGCGGTGCGAGGCCAACCACATCGGCGCTTCGGGGCTGATCTTCGGTTGGCTGGCATTCCTCATCGTGTTCGGGTTCTTCACCCGCAAGGCCTGGGAGATCATCGTCGGCGTCATCGTGATGCTGGTCTACGGCAGCGTTCTGCTCGGCGTACTGCCCGGCACGCCGGGGGTGTCGTGGCAGGGCCACCTGAGTGGGGCGGTCGCGGGCGTCATCGCGGCGTATCTGCTGTCCGGTCCGGAGCGCAAGGCTCGCGAGAAGCGCAAAAGCGTGACATCGAACCCGTACCTGCCGTCGTGAACCCGGCCGTGTCGGCCGAGGCACCCGTCGGCATCTTCGACTCGGGTGTCGGCGGGCTCACGGTCGCTCGCGCGATCATCGACCAGTTGCCCGCCGAGAACATCGTCTACGTCGGCGACACCGCCAACGGGCCGTATGGGCCGCTGTCCATCCCGCAGGTCCGCGCACACGCCCTGGCGATCGGCGACGATCTCGTCTCGCGCGGGATCAAGGCACTCGTCATCGCCTGCAACACGGCGTCGTCGGCCTGCCTGCGCGACGCCCGCGAACGCTATGCACCGGTGCCCGTGATCGAGGTGATCCTGCCCGCGGTGCGCCGCGCGGTCGCGACCACCCGCAACGGTCGCATCGGTGTCATCGGCACCGCGGCGACGATCGCGTCCGGTGCATACCAGGACGCGTTCGCGGCGGCCCGCGACACCGAGGTGATCGGTGTGGCCTGCCCGCGGTTCGTCGACTTCGTCGAGCGGGGGGTGACCAGTGGGCGCCAAGTGCTCGGGCTCGCCGAGGGATACCTCGAACCGCTTCAACGCGCCCACATCGACACGCTCGTGCTGGGCTGCACCCACTACCCGATGCTGTCGGGTCTGATCCAGTTGGCGATGGGTGAGAACGTCACGTTGGTGTCGAGCGCCGAGGAGACCGCCAAGGACTTGCTGAGGGTGCTCACCGAACTCGATTTGCTGCGGCCGCACGACTCCGCGCCGCCGCAGCGGATCTTCGAGGCGACGGGCGACCCGGATGACTTCACCACCCTTGCCGCACGGTTTCTCGGCCCGACGCTCGACGGCGTTCGACCTGTTCAACGTCACGTCAGCGCGCAGAGATGACTTCGGTCGCTCAAACCGGCCATGTTTTCGTCAACTATGGACCGGGCATGGCAAGCTAGTGACTGTGCGAATCACCGTACTCGGTTGCTCCGGCAGTGTTGTCGGGCCTGATTCGCCGGCGTCCGGATATCTCGTCACAGCACCCGACACCCCGCCGTTGGTGCTCGACTTCGGCGGTGGCGTGCTCGGTGCGCTGCAACGCCACGCCGATCCCAACGACGTTCACGTGCTGCTGTCGCATCTGCATGCCGACCACTGCCTCGATCTGCCGGGCCTGTTCGTGTGGCGGCGCTACCACCCGTCGCCGGCGCAGGAACGCGGAATCATGTACGGCCCGGCCAACACCTGGGCCCGGCTCGGTGCGGCGTCGTCGCCCGAGGGTGGGGAGATCGACGATTTCTCCGATGTCTTCGAGATCCGCCACTGGGTCGACAACGAAACGGTTACCATCGGCTCGCTGAACGTGACACCGAAATTGGTTTGCCACCCGACCGAGTCCTACGGCATGCGCATCACCAATCAGGACGGTGCCACGCTCGTCTACAGCGGCGACACCGGCTACTGCGAGCAACTCATCGACCTCGCCCGCGGCGCCGACGTGTTCCTGTGCGAGGCGTCCTGGACGCACTCGCCGGACCGGCCGCCGAGACTGCATCTGTCGGGCACGGAGGCGGGCCGCGCCGCCGCCGAGGCCGGCGTCGGCGAGTTGCTGCTGACCCACATTCCGCCGTGGACGTCGCGCGAGGACGTCATCAGCGAGGCCAAGGCCGAGTTCGACGGTCCGGTGCACGCGGTCGTCTGCAACGAGACGTTCGACATCGTGCGCGCGACGGCCTGATGGTCTCAAGCGATGGGGTCGGAGTCAGCCGATAGGGTTGGCTCGTGTCCCGAAGAGAAGACGGCCGGCTTGACGACGAGCTGAGGCCGGTCCGCATCACCCGCGGTTTCACCACCCATCCCGCCGGTTCTGTGCTGGTGGAATTCGGCGAGACGCGCGTCATGTGCACGGCAAGCGTCACCGAGGGCGTGCCGCGCTGGCGCAAGGGCTCTGGAAAGGGCTGGCTGACAGCCGAATACGCGATGCTGCCCGCCGCAACCCACGATCGGTCCGATCGCGAGTCGGTCAAGGGCCGTGTCGGTGGCCGCACCCAGGAGATCAGCAGGCTGGTCGGCCGGTCGCTGCGGGCGTGCATCGACCTCGCCGCGCTGGGCGAGAACACGATCGCAATCGACTGCGACGTGCTGCAGGCCGATGGGGGTACGCGAACCGCCGCGATCACTGGGGCCTACGTCGCGCTCGCCGACGCGGTGACCTATCTGTCGGCGGCGGGCAAGCTCTCCGATCCGCGACCGCTGTCGTGCGCGATCGCCGCGGTCAGCGTCGGCGTTGTCGACGGGCGCATCCGCGTCGACCTGCCGTACACCGAGGACTCGCGCGCCGAGGTCGACATGAACGTCGTGGCCACCGACACCGGCACTCTCGTCGAGATCCAGGGCACCGGTGAGGGCGCGACGTTCCCGCGCTCGACGCTGGACAAGATGCTCGATGCGGCGATGACGGCGTGTGAGCAGATCTTCGAGATCCAGCGGGAGGCGTTGGAGTTGCCCTATCCCGGGGTGCTGCCCGAACCGAAGGACCCGCCCAAGAAGGCGTTCGGAAGCTGACCGAGCTGCTGGTGGCCAGCCGCAACCCGAAGAAGCTGGCCGAGTTGCACCGGGTGCTCGCGACGGCGGGGGTGTCGAGGCTGACGCTGCTCTCACTCGACGACGTGCCCGCCTTCGACGAGGCGCCCGAAACCGGGGCGACATTCGAAGAGAACGCGTTGGCCAAAGCACGCGATGCTCACCGCGCGACAGGTCTTGCGGCGGTCGCCGACGATTCCGGGCTGGAAGTCGCGGCGCTGAACGCAATGCCCGGGGTGCTCTCGGCGCGGTGGGCGGGCCGGCATGGGGACGACGCCGCGAACACGGCGCTGCTGTTGGCGCAGCTTTCGGAAGTACCCGACGAACGGCGCAGCGCGGCGTTCGTGTCGGCCTGCGCGCTGGTGCACTCGGCCGGTGAGGTCGTGGTGCGCGGGGAGTGGCCGGGCAGCATCGTGCGCTCACCGCGCGGGGAAGGCGGGTTCGGCTACGACCCGGTTTTCCTGCCCGCCGGGTCGACGCGGACCGCGGCCGAACTCGACGCTGCCGAGAAGGATGCGGCCTCGCACCGGGGCCGTGCCCTGAGGGCACTGCTGCCTGCGCTGCGGGAGTTGGCCGCCCGAACCTGATCTTGTGCGCGAGATTCGGCCCTGCGATCACAAGCTCAGGCTGCGCAAGGAAATTTTGTATAGCTCAACTAAGCGGTAGCATCCCCGGGGTGCGCCGCCCCTCCGCCCAAGCCGACGTCGGTAGGACGCGGCACCCGGCGATCGTCGTGGCGGTGCTCGCGGCCGCGGGCATCAGCGTGTCGCTGATGCAGACGCTCGTCATCCCGCTCATCCCCGAACTTCCCACACTGCTGGACACCAGCGCGTCCAACGCATCGTGGGTGATCACCGCGACGTTGCTCACCGCGGCCGTCGCGACCCCGATGTTCGGCAGGCTCGGCGACATGTACGGGCCCAAGCCCATCCTGATCATCTGCGCCGTACTGCTCACGGTGGGATCGTTGATCGCGGCGACGACGACATCGCTGGTCCCGGTGATCGTGGGCCGCGGGCTGCAGGGCTTCGGAATGCCGATCATCCCGCTGGGCATCACCGTGATGCGCGCATCGGTGCCGGCTCATCGGGTCGGCACCGCGATGGGTTTGATGAGCGCATCGCTGGGTGTCGGTGGGGCGCTTGGGCTTCCACTGTCGGCGATCATCGCCGATCGCTTCGACTGGCATGCGTTGTTCTGGTTCGGCGCCGCACTCGGGGTGATGTCGGCGGTGTCGTTCGCGGCGCTGGTACCGCGGTTGCCCTCGGTTTCCGCCGACCGCTTCGATGCGCTGGGCGCGATCGGTCTCGCGGGCGGGCTCGTCACGCTTTTGCTGGGCATCTCCAAGGGCGGTAGCTGGGGCTGGACCAGTGCGATCACCGTGACGATGTTTACCTCGTCGCTGGTGATCTTCGGGTTGTTCGCGCTGTGGCAGTTCAGGACCGTCGCCCCGATCGTCGATCTGCGCACGACGCTGAAACGGCCGGTGCTCACGACGAATCTGGCATCGATCGCGGTTGGCTTCTCGCTGTTCGCGATGTCGTTGATCGCGCCGCAGATCCTCGAGCTGCCCGCCGGCTCGGGTTACGGCCTCGGCCAGTCGCTGTTGCAGACGGGTCTGTGGATGGCGCCCGGCGGACTGGCGATGATGCTGACGTCCCCGGTGGCGGCTCGGATCGCCGATGTGCGCGGTCCACGGTTCACCCTGTTCGTCGGGTCGACGGTGGTGGCCGCCGGCTATCTGTCGGGACTGGTCCTGATGAACAGCGCGTGGCAGTTGTGTGCGTTCAACGTGATGGTCAGCGTCGGCGTCGGTTTCGCGTTCTCGTCGTTACCCGCGTTGATCAACGCGGCCGTCCCGGTCTCGGAAACGGCCGCTGCCAACGGGATCAACGCGCTCGCGCGCTCGCTGGGCACATCGATTTCCAGCGCGGTGATCGGTGCGGTGCTCACGGTGATGACGACGACGGTGGCTGGACACGACGTGCCGTCGTTGGCCGGTTTGCGGGTCGCGCTGTTGATTGCGGCAGGTGCGGCCGTCGTCGCCGCGCTCACCGCGCTGGCCATTCCGAAGGCCGGTGCGGTGAACGAGTCAGCACCCGATCTGGTGCTGGCTACAGACCGTAGCGGTCCTTGATCTCCCTGGTCTGGACCTGCTCGACGATGATGCCGACGAGCGGGATGGTCCCTGCGAGCAGTACGCCGATCGTCTTTCCGATCGGCCAGCGCACCTTGACCGCGAGGTTGGCGGTGAAGAGCAGGTACACGAAATACACCCAGCCGTGGACGACCGCGATCCAGTTCAGACCCTCGACGTGGTAGACGTACTTCATCACCATCTCGTAGCAGAGCGCGATGAGCCAGATGCCCGTCGTCCAGGCCAGCACCCGGTAGCCCAGAAGTGCCTTGCGGACGTTGTCGGCGGAGGTGATCGGCGGTTCGGTCATGTGGCCGGGTGTTCCTTGTCCTTCTCGGCGAGCTCGGCCAGGTAGGCGTTGTACTCGCGCAGTGCGGGGTCGTCGACGTCATCGTCGGATGGGGTTGTGGCTGAGGGCTTTCGCGGAAGCAGGTCCTCGGGGATCTCGGTGATGTCGCTTCTGGCCGGCTCGGGTGGTGCTTCCTCGTAGCGCACGAACTTGTAGTAGGCGTACACGACGAAGCCGGCGAACAGCGGCCACTGCATCGCGTAGCCGAGATTCTGGAAGTTGCCCGAGGCCGACTCGAAACGGGTCCACTGCCACCACGCCAGCGCAAGGCAGCCGACGGCGCCGACGATCACCAAGGCGATGAGCGCCGGCCTCCTACGTTGCGTAGTGGACACCTTCCAACGGTACCGCGACGTCCTTCGGCCCGACGAACTCATCGAGGCGGGCCGACCGGCGGCGGGTAGCATCGACACGCGTCGCGGGCGTGGCGCAATTGGCTGACGCGCCGGCTTTAGGTGCCGGTGTTCGAGAGAACGTGTGGGTTCGAGTCCCACCGCCCGCACCGACTCACGTCGTGGCGAAGTACTTCTGTCCGCCGCTCGGTATGCGCCCGAATCCGGCTTTCAGCAGCGGCGCGAGGATCGCGACCGGCAGGCTCATGGCCCTCTTCGGTTCGATGGCGACCACCCAGGTGAAACTCGTCTGGCCGCCGTCGGCGTCGACGATGTAGTCCTCGGCGAAGCGTTTGAACAGCGGCAGCGTCGACTCGTAGACGTAGAAGGACTTTTGATGGCCCTCATCCCAACGGAAGAAGCGCTCGCGCAGGATGGCGCCGCCGGGAGCGGTCACTTCGCGGGTGGTCCCGACTCCGAACGGGCGCGGTGAGGTCCAGGTGACGTTTTTGACCGCAGGGCCCCACGCCGCCAGCGACTCGTCCGACGTCAGCGACTGCCATACCTGCTCCGGCGTCGCGGCGTAGCGCTTCTCGTAGCGGAAGACATGAGGCGCCGAGACCAGAAAGTCAGCGTCGGCGGACAGCAGCGGATACCAGCGGGCCATAAGTGGCCATCATCGCAGGCTTGTACCGGCGCGCGTCAGTCGTCTGCGCTCTGCTTGCCGAAGCAGACCAGGCTGGCGGTGAAGCTGATTGCGGCGACCGCTCCCGCGACGGCGGCCAGCGGTGCGTCGGAGGCGCCCCAGCTCGACAGGCTCACCGCGACCGCGATGATCGCGGTGAAGATGAGAAAGAGGCCTGTCGTGGCGATCGCCTCGGCGGACGGGTCGTCGGCGGGGGCGAGAGCGTGCTCGCGCATCGAGGTCTCCTGGTGGCTCGCGGAATCGGTTGCGCAGAGGTTGCCCACTGACAACGCCGGTGAAACCCGCGGCTTCGAAGATGCGGCTCAGCCCGCCTTTTGGACGGTGAACTCATTGCGTTCGGCCAGCGACTGCAGTTGCCGCAGTGCGAACTGGCGTGCTCGGCCGGTGTCGGGAATGTAGATGCCGGCCCAAACCCCGACCGCGCCGGGCGTCCGGCACGCCTCCTGGGCGCAAAGCCAACGACGGGGGCATGTCCGGCACAACTCCTTGGCGCCCTCGTCAGCCCCGAGGGCCCACCGGTCGGGGTCCTGAATGCAGGCGCCGAGTGCCGTGTTCTGGGGTGTGTTGACCGGAACGGGGTGCGCCGTCCGGCCGTTCGGCCGCGCGTCGACGGGCATCTGCGTTTCCTTTCGGTCGGGGCAAGTTCTCGTCGGTGAGACCGACAATACGCATGTATCGGTTTTTACGGTACACGCGTATTGGCTACTGTGAGGGGGTGGGCACTCTAGGCTTCGGGTTCTGATGACGGCCTTACAGTCAGATGAACAGGTCCCCGGCGCCGGGACGCGTTCGAGCGTCGACCGGATTCGCAACGCTGCCCTCAAGTGCTTTGCAGCGCGCGGCAGTTCTGCTACGTCGTTGCGCGCGGTCGCCGCGGAAGCCGGCGTCTCACCGGGACTGGTACAGCATCACTTCGCAACCAAGGCGAACCTGATCAAGGCGGTTGACGACCACGTGCTCGGTGTGATGGCCGAGGCGTTGACGCAACCGATTCCGGAACCGCCGGCCGACACCATCGCTGACGTCGGTAGCCGGGTGACATCGCTGGTCGCCGGTGAACCCGACGTAGTGGCGTACGTCGGCCGGGCGCTGACCGACGGGAGCTCACTCGGCGCGCAGCTGTTCGACTCGTTGGCGGCCATCGGTGCCGAACGGTGGCGGGTGCGCGCAGAGCAGGGTTTGACGCGACCGGACCTTGACCCGATATGGGGCACGCTGAACCCGTTGGTGCTGGCTCTCGGGGCGTGGGTACTGCGCGCCCATATCGAACGCCATCTCCCAGAACCGCTCGAGACGCCCGAGCAACTGCAACGGTGGCAGAACGCGACTGATTCGCTACTGCGTGACGGGCAGATGCGCCACGATTCGTGACGCGTCGTTACAGCGAGGTACCACCGATCCGCTTTCGGTAGCTCGTCGGCGTCTCCCCGCAGAACTGGGCGAACGCCCGCGTGAAGGAGCTGAGGCTGTCGAAACCGACCGCCGACGAGGTCTCCTGCACCGACTGACCCGGTGCGGCCAGCAACGCCATGGCTTTCAGCATGCGGGCGTGCAGAAGGTATGTGCGCCACGACAACCCGACCGAATCCTGAAACAGCCGCCGCAGCGTGCGCTCCGAAACCGAAACCGCCCTGCTCACCTCTTCGGCGTTCACACCGTCGAGATGCTCCTTGGTGTAGGCCATGGCGGCGGCGACGATGGGATGCTCGGACGTGGGCAGGCTCAACGGCGCCTCGTGGTCGAGCGCCTCGGCCACGAGATTGGCCAACGTGCGGAAGAACGCCTCGGAGACCTCCTCGTCCTCGGCGGGCCCCGGCCGCCGGTCGATCGGCCAACGCAACGCGTAGATCATCATCTCGCGGATCAGCGGGGACACCGCGAGGATGCGCGCGCGGTCGCCCGCGTGCGCGATCAACTGTGGATCGAACATCACCGCGACGGTCCGGACGTCTGGATTCATGGTCGCCTGATGTTCGAGACCGACCGGAATCCAGGCGGCCTGCTGGGGTGGCAGCAGGTAGTGCGCTGAGTCGGTCTCCACCTCGACGACCCCGCCGAGCGCGTACTCGATCTGGTGCACATCGTGTGAGTGCCAACCGGTGATCAGCGCATCGCCCTCGTACAAGTAGCTGCCCCCCAGCGCTCGCCCACCGCGCCGAAGGTCGATGATGCGCCGCTTCGCGCCGACCGCCAGGTTGGCCGGTTGGGCAAAACCTCTGTCCGATAGCGCAGAGACGGTCACAGGGCTAGACGGTACTACTGGGGTATGAACGTTGACGACTTGATCCTGGTGAGCATCGACGACCACGTTGTGGAACCGCCCGACATGTTCCTTCGGCACGTGCCGGCCAAGTACAAGGACGAGGCGCCGATCGTGGTCACCGACGACAAGGGTGTCGACCAGTGGATGTATCAAGGTCGGCCCCAGGGCGTCAGCGGTCTGAACGCCGTGGTGTCCTGGCCGGCCGAGGAGTGGGGACGCGATCCCGCGGGCTTCGCCGAGATGCGTCCCGGTGTGTACGACGTGCACGAGCGCGTGCGCGACATGAACCGCAACGGCATCCTCGCGTCGATGTGCTTCCCGACGTTCACCGGCTTCTCAGCGCGCCATCTCAACATGCACCGCGAAGAGACCACGCTGGTGATGGTCTCGGCCTACAACGACTGGCACATCGACGAGTGGGCGGGTTCGTATCCGGACCGGTTCATCCCGATCGCGATCATGCCGACGTGGAGCCCGGAGGCCATGTGCGACGAGATTCGCCGTGTCGCGGCCAAGGGCTGCCGTGCGGTGACAATGCCGGAACTGCCGCACCTCGAGGGTCTTCCGAGCTATCACGACGAGGAGTACTGGGGTCCGGTGTTCCGCACGCTCTCCGAAGAGAACGTGGTGATGTGCCTGCACATCGGGACCGGCTTCGGTGCGATCAGCATGGCGCCCAACGCCCCGATCGACAACCTGATCATCCTGGCCACCCAGGTGTCGGCGATGTGCGCGCAGGACCTGCTCTGGGGGCCGGCGATGCGCAACTACCCGGACCTGAAATTCGCCTTCTCCGAAGGCGGTATCGGCTGGATACCGTTCTACTTGGACCGCTCTGATCGGCACTACACGAACCAGAAGTGGTTGCGGCGCGACTTCGGCGACAAGCTGCCGTCCGACGTGTTCCGCGAGCACTCGCTGGCCTGCTACGTGACCGACAAGACGTCACTGAAGCTGCGTCACGAGATCGGCATCGACATCATCGCGTGGGAATGCGACTACCCGCATTCCGACTGCTTCTGGCCCGACGCGCCCGAGCAGGTGCTCGCCGAACTCAACGGGGCAGGCGCATCGGACTCCGACATCAACAAGATCACGTGGGAGAACTCCTGCCGGTTCTTCAGCTGGGATCCGTTCAAGCTCACACCGAAGGAGCAGGCGACCGCGGGTGCGTTGCGCGCCAAGGCAATCGATGTCGACGTGTCGATCCGGCCGCGCAAGGAGTGGGCTCGGCTCTACGAGCAGAAACAACTCGCCAAGGCGTGAGACCGGGCGTGCACGCACACCGCTGGCGTTTGGTCAGCGGCGTGCGTCACCGTCACGCGGCGGGTCGCCCAACCGCAGCCTCAGCACCGAGGCGATTATCGACGCCGCCCCGATGCCGACGAAAAGTACGCTCAGCATGAGAAATATCAGGCCACCGTGCGCGAAGAACGCGTATCCGCGCAGCACACCGAGCACGAGGGCAAATATCCCGCCGAGGATCAGCCACCGCGCCTGACGGACAGTGGGCGGTACGAGGCTGTTCACCAGATCAGGCCGCGGACCATCTCGGCCGGCGGGATCTCCTCCATCGAGATCAGACCCGCGGGGGCCCGGCACACCCAGTCGATGACGTTGACGACGCGAGCAGCGGTGGAAACGCAACCCGCTTCGGTGACGTCGAGCACCGGGTGCGACAGCAGCGTGTTGACCTCCACGCGCGGCTCACCCTCGATGATCACCTTGTGCACGCCGCTGTGTCCTTCAGGCGGGTACTCCCAGTCGGGTGCGGCCGCGGGGGTGAGTCGCGTGGTGTGTTCCACGGTGATGAGGGGCGCACCGTTGCGGAAACCTTCGGCGGCGAAGCGCACACCTGCCAGCCCACCGGGTTCGACGGTCATCATCTTGCACTCGATGCGCTGATCGGTGTACCAGGGCTCGAAACGCTCGGTGACGTCATCGAGTTCGACGCGGAGATGATCGGCGATGTTGCGCACCAGTCCGCCGAACATCGTGGTGACGACGCCCGGCAGGAAGGCCATCGCCGGCTCGTCGCCCGGTTTGCTGCCGAATCCCATTGCGGTGCCGGTGTACTCGTAATCGTCGTAGTTCCCGTAGTCGAAGACTTCCTGGACGGTGACCGACTCCGCACGGGTGACCAGGCTCAATGCTGACAGGACCGCGGTGTCACCCGAGTACCCCGGGTCGATTCCGTTGACGTACAGCGAGGAATTACCTTCAGTGCAAGCCTGTTCCAACGGCGTGCGCAGCCAGTCGTCGATCTGGTGCGGTGTCACCAGCCACACCATCGACGTGCCGACGACGTTGATTCCGGCGGCCAGGAAGCGCGACATCTGCTCGATCGCTTCCATCGGCCGGGTCTCGCCCAGCGCGGTGTAAACCACGCAATCCGGCTTCAGGGCGATCAGCGCGTCGATGTCGTCGGTGGCGATGACCCCGGTCGGTTCGGGCAGGCCGCACAGTTCGGCGGCGTCGCGCCCCACCTTCTCGGGATTGGCGGCGTGCACCCCGACTAGTTCCAGGTCGGGTCGCCCGATGATGGCTTTCAGCGAATGCTGTCCAACATTACCGGTTGAAAACTGGACCACTCTTCGCATTTCAAGCCTCGATCAGTAGTCGGGTATGGGCAGCGGCAGATTGTTCGAGTCTATTCCGCCGTCGACGTGGAAGATGGCGTTGGTCGCATAGCAGTCCTTGGTCGAGAGGTAGACGCAGAGGCGACCGAGATCCTCGACGTCGCCGAGCCGATGCAGCGGAGTGAGCGAGAGCATCGTGTCCAGTGCCCCTGGCATCATATCGAGGCCGCTTTGCAGTCCCTCGGTTGCGAATGAGCCGAGTGCGATGGCATTGACGCGGATCTTCGGTGCCAACTCCTGGGCCATCGCCCGGGTGAGCGCTTCGAGCCCACCCTTCGCGACGCAGTACGCGGTAAGCGCGCGGATGCCGAAACGTGCTGATCCCGAGGAGATGTTGACAATGTTGCCATGTCCGGCCTCGATCATGTGACGGGCGGCGAGTTGACTCATGATGAACGCTGACGTGACACACCAGTCGAAGGTGTGCCGGAAGTCCTCGTCGGTGATATCGAGAAACGAGCCGAACGTCGAACCACCCACATTGTTGATGAGGATGTCGATGCGCCCGAACTCATTCATCGCCGTGTTCACCACACGTTCGCCGTCTGGACGGTTGATCGCGTCGGCCACCAGGGCGAGTCCTTTACCGCCGCTTTCCTCGATGCTTTTGATCGTCGCGACGATGTCGGATTCGGTGCGTGCGGTGCCGACCACTGTCGCACCCGCTTCGGCCAGCACCCTGGCGATACCTTGGCCCACGCCCTTGCCGGCTCCGGTGACGATCGCCACCTGCCCATCGAGATTGAACTGCTCCAACGCCATTGAGCCTCCTCCGTCAAACTGACCGCAGTCAATCACAAATGCGAAGCCAACGAAAGTATTGATATCGTCGACGTATGGCAGTGGTAGACAAGCCATCGGCGCGCGAGGCCAAGCGACTACAGACGCGAGAGCGACTGATGGGCGCGGCCATCGCCGAGTTCAAGCGGGCGGGAATGGCCGATGCCGACGTGGGGGCGATCGTCGCTGCTGCCGGAGTTGCCCACGGCACCTTCTTCTTCCACTTTCCGACCAAACAACATGTGCTGCTCGAGTTGGAGCGCCGCGAGGAAGAACGCATCGCCAAACAACTCGGCCGGTACGCGGATTCCAAACGCACCCTGCCCGCGATTCTCAAAGAGGCCGTCCGGTTGGTACTCGGGCTGGAACGCCGTCTCGGCGCTGAGTTGTTCAAAGACTTCATCGCACTGCACTTCTCGCAGAGCCGACCGGCCGACGAGAGCCAGGAACACCCTGTCATCGTCAGGGTGGCCTGCGAGATCGAACGCGCCCAGAAGGCCGGCCGAGTGGCCCCCGACGTCAATCCGATGAACAGTGCGGTGTTCTTCCTGCTGGGCCTGTACGCACTGCTGACCACCACGACCCAGTGGCCGACCCAGAGCGCGATGCTCGACGACTACATCGCCAGGACATTGCGCGGTATCGAGGTGCGCTGATTGGTTGACTTGAGTCAGCCCCACTGACAAGCTCATGGGCACTTACCGGTTTCAGGAGGTGCCTGTGAATTCGCCCGCAATGACCGCAACCGCAAGCGGGCTGGACGAGCATGCGGAGGCCTCGCGGCTGGCGCAGCGCCAGGCCGACAAGTGGCTCATCTCGGGCAGTGTGCTCATCGGCACCGCAGCGCTGGGGATCTTCGGGCTGCCCCTGTTCCTGCGCGGAGTGTGGCTGCTGCGCAGGGCGCACCGTAACGGGCTGTCGGTGCGGCCGATGTTGGTGACGCTGCTGGGATACTGCGTGATCGTCGACGCCGCGATCAACGTGTTCGGCTGGGCCCTCGACCTGGTGGCAAGCCACACCATCCTGGCGCGAATCCTGTTGAACGGTTGGGGTGCGATGTTCGACGCCGGCTACTTCTGGCACTACAACGAGCTATGGCTCGGGGGTGCCGCAGGGCCGGGCGAGAAGGCGATGGAGGTCGGGATGATCCTCACCGTCTTCACCATGCGGATCGCCGCCGGAATCGGATTCCTTCAGATGAAGCGGTGGGGCCACCAGTGGATGATTGTCACCTGCTGGATGGGTGTGCTCATCTGGTGTCTTTACGTGTTCAACATGACGATGTACGCCGATGTGCGGTACGCGGGCACGATCTTCCCCGTCGTCGGGTGGTGGCTGTACGACATCTTCTACATCACGCCGTTCCTTGCGATTCCGTACCTGCACACGGTCAACAGGGAGATTTTCTCTGACTGACTCTACTCATTGACGTGAGTCAGCATATGGACTAAAAAGGGGGCTTACCATGACGGCTCAGGCCAAGTTGTTGGCGTGCGGAGAAGGCCGGCAGGGACTGACGCCGCGGCCGACGCCGAGGTCGCCATTCGATGCCGGCAGAACCGGCCGCCGCGGCCGCGCGGCTGACACATCCCGCTGACTTCAACCCGCTCCGAGGAGGCGCATACGTGGACTGGATCTGGGAAATGCTTCGCTACGTCGCCGCCTGGGGCGGCACCGGCCTGATCATCTGGTTCTGGTATTGGATGTTCTCCAACATCGGGACCTTCTGAGCGGCTCTGAACTCGATGGCTGAACTCTCCGACTCACACGCGATGGCGGTCGAGCGCAGTTGCGCGGTCACGGCCGTGGCCCTGAGCGGGCAACGGCGCCAGGGCGTTCGCCTCGTGACCGGCGAGCACCGCGCCTTCGGCCTCAACGCTGCACTGGATTTCGTCCACGTGCCCTATCCGATCAACCCCGGCTGGACTCGCAGGACCCTCACCTGCGGGATCGCGCTGCAATGTGCGCCGTCGAAGGACAAGGTGGTCGGGTTCCGGCTGAACGAGCTGTCGACACGTGAGCTGCGTGCGTTGACCGTGGTCGAGGCCGGTGTAGCCCTGGGCTGGGTCTCCGCGCGCTGGCCCGGCCTGCTGCCGGAGTTTCGACGCGTGCTTGGTGACATCGAGATTCTCGGCGGCGACGTCGATGCGACCTCGATGCTCAACCGGGCGATCGCGTTGGCGCGCACCGGGGAATCACTAGGTGTCGATCCGCTGTTCGGCCGGCTCCCGTTGGCCTACACCGCTCCGCAGAGCATGTCGGACAAACTACGTCGCACGCTGGGCCGGATGCCCTGGACCACATCGGAAAAGCGACTGCCGCGGCCGTATTCCATACCCGTTGGCGGAGACGGCGGAATCCGCAATCCCAACCTGCCGCCGCCGAGTCGGCCGCAGGACAACGATCTCGACATCACACCCGAGCACCGGCCCGGGATCCCTTACCCCGAATGGAACGCCTGGACCAAGAGCTTCATGCGCGATCATGTCGCGGTACTCGAAAAGGCACACGCGTCGCACACGCGCGAGCCGGAATCCGTATCCGCCGAACTGCGAAGGTGGTTCGAGGAGCACACCCACCGCGCGATGAAGAACCGGCTGGAGGACGGTTCCGACCTGGACGTCGAACAGTACGTCAACCACTACATCGACCTGACCACCGGTGAGGCGATCGAACCGCGCATCTTCCGCGAACTGCTGCCCAGCAACCGGGACGTCACCACGGCCCTTCTGCTGGACGGCAGTTCGTCGCTCGGTGTGCACGGCGGCCGGATCTTCAAACTCGAGTTGGCGTGCGCCGACGCTCTTTCGCGCGCGATGACGCTGGCCCGTGAGCGGCACGGCATCTTCGTGTTCACCGGAAACACCCGTCACCGCGTCGAAGTCAGTTGTCTCAAAGACTTCGAGGACCGCCGGTTCGTGCCACCCGGTCGCCTCGGACTGGCCACCGGCGGTTACACCCGTCTCGGAGCCCCGCTGCGCCACCTGACCAGCCGACTGCTCGCACAACCGTCCGAGCGCCGACTGCTCATCGTGATCGGTGACGGGCTCATCTCCGACGAGGGATACGAGGGCCGTTATGCCTGGGCCGACGCCGCGCACGCCGTCGAGGAGGCCAACGACGCGGGTGTGAGCATCTACTACGTCGGAGTGGGACCCACCCGCGTCGACCCGTTGCCGGAGGTCTTCGGACCCCTTCGCTCACAACGCATCCGACGAATCGAGGAGCTGCCCCGAGTGCTTGCCCACGTCCATCGCGAACTGGTGGCCGCATGAGCGACGCCAGCCAGCGAATAGCCACCAGCGATTACTACGCGATCGCCAACGAAGTCCAGCTGTTCGAGCAGGCTTATCAACAGCGGCTGCCCGTGATGCTGACCGGCCCGACGGGCTGCGGTAAAACCCGCCTCGTCGAGCACATGGGGGTGCTGCTGCAACGGCCCGTGGTGACGATCAGCTGCCACGACGACCTGACCAGTTCCGATCTTGTCGGGCGGTTCATGGTCACCGGCGGTGACGTCGTCTGGACCGACGGGCCGCTCACCAGGGCTGTGAAGGGCGGTGCGATCTGCTACCTCGACGAGGTGGTGGAGGCCCGCCACGATTCGTTGGCCATCTTGCACTCGCTGACCGATCACCGCCGCGCGCTGTACCTGGACAGGGCAGGGGAGGTCGTCAAGGCACCGGACACCTTCATGCTGGTCTGCTCGTACAACCCCGCCTACCGCAGCTCGCTGAAGGAACTCAAACCGTCCTTTCGCCAACGCTTCGTGACGATCCCCATGAAGTACCTGACGCCGGACCGCGAAGCCGAGGTCATCGTCGCCGAGACGGGGGTGGGCGCCGCGACCGCGACACGACTCGTGCACTGCGCCACCGCGATCCGCACGGCCGATGAGGCGTTTCACTTCGAACCGCCATCGACCCGCGTGTTAATCACCGCCGCGCAATTGATCGTCGCGGGCGCAACCGAACTGGAGGCTGCCGAGGCCTGCATCCTCGCGCCGCTGTCCACCGACGGTGCCATCACCGACGGCTTGCGTGAGGTCGCCGTGGCCAGCCTGGCCGCTGACGCGCCAAGCACCCCCAGCTAGGAAGGAGTTGACCCCAATGGATCAGAAGGAAAGAAAGCGTAAGAAGGCGCTGATCATCCTGCAGATAGTCATCTACGGCTACCTGTTCACGATGTTCGCGATTCAGCTCTACATGTCATTCGCGCGCGGCTGGTGGGAGCTGTGAATCTGCCGCTGCTGAGCCGCCGTTCGAAGACGCTGGCCGCACGAGACGATTCCGTGAGCCTCGAGGAGCACCACGA
Source organism: Mycobacterium neumannii (assembly GCF_002245615.1). NCBI lineage: Bacteria > Bacillati > Actinomycetota > Actinomycetes > Mycobacteriales > Mycobacteriaceae > Mycobacterium > Mycobacterium neumannii. The sequence goes on from NZ_NKCO01000002.1 coordinate 50,323, forward strand.
GGAATCGCGGCTCGCCCAGCGTCGTGCCGACAAGTGGATGATCGTCGGTGCCGCGTTGATGGGGATGTGGGTGCCCGGGCTCATCGGGTTTCCCATCTTCATGCGTGGCGTATGGCTACAACGTCAGGCCGCGCGCGCCGGACTGTCGATGCGGCCGATGATCGTCACCCTGATCGGTTATCTCGTGCTGATCGACGGGATGCTGAACAGCCTCGGCTGGGCGCTGGACCTGGTCGCCAACCACACGCTGATCAACCGCGTGCTGATGGTCGGCTGGGGCGCGATGTTCGACGCCGGCTACTTCTGGCACTACAACGAACTGTGGGTAGGGGGTGCGGCCGGACCGGGCGAGAAGTCGATGGTGTTCGGGATGATCCTGACGGTCTTCGCGATGCGATGCGCCGCGGCGATCGGTTTCCTGCAGATGAAGCGCTGGGGCCATCAGTGGATGATCATCACCTGCTGGATGGGTGTGCTCATCTGGTGCCTGTACGTCTTCAACATGACGATGTACGCCGACGTGCGCTATGCCGGGGTGGTCTTCCCGGTCATCGGATGGTGGCTGTACGACATCTTCTACATCACGCCCTTCTTGGCCATTCCGTATCTCCACACGGTCAATCGCGAAATCTTCACAGACTGAACAGGTTCAAGGAGCCGAGCCATGACATCGTCTTCGCTTACACCCGACAGCAGCGAAAAAGACAAGACCGACGATCTACCGCCGGGCACCACGCCGTATTACGCGCGGATGCACCTCTACATCAAGCGTGCCGTGCTCGTCTGCCTGGTTGCGCTGGTGATCGAGGGAGCGTTCACGCTGCCGTTCATGGCCGTCTACTACGGCTATCCGACTCTCAGCCTCACCGAGATCTGTAGCGAGCTACTCAAGGTGCGCTACTCCGATGACGCGCTGGAGTGCAAGGTGCCGTACCCGCCGCTGGGTCCCCCTGAGGGCGCCGAGGGCAAGGACACCGCTCAAGACGAGTGGGGCATCCAACCGGTACCGAAGTACAACAGGATCGGCTGGCGTGAACTGGTCCGCATCCACGAAGAGCGGGAAGCGCGGCAAGCCGCCCAATCCCAAGGCAATCCGGCTCCGTGAACCGAAAACCGGCCGCGCGCGGGTTCCGTTCGTGCCCAGTCGTGTTCAGCCCTGCCCAACGGTCGGCGGCATGACGTATCGGATCGTCCAATGGACGACGGGAAACGTTGGCAAGCGATCCGTCCGCGCCGTCGCGATCAATCCGCAGCTGGAGCTGGTCGGCTGCTATGCGTGGTCGAAGGACAAAGTCGGTCGCGATGTGGGGGAGCTGTGCGGCATCGACGCGCTCGGCGTGTCCGCGACCGATGACATTGACGTCCTGCTGGCGCTGGAGCCGGATTGCGTTGTCTACAACCCGATGTTCGCCGATGTGGACGAGATGGTCCGGATTCTGCGCGCGGGCGTCAACATCGTCTCCACGTCCGAGTTCATCACCGGACACTTCTTCGGCGACGACCGCGACCGCATCGTCGAAGCCTGTCGGGACGGCGGCTCGACCATCTTCGGCAGCGGAATCAACCCCGGGTTCATCCAACTCTTCGCCGTCGTTTCGGCCGGGCTGTCCGAACGCGTGGACAAGGTTTCGGTCGTGGAGGCCATCGACACCACCATCTACAACTCGCCCGACACCGAGAAGCCGATGGGCTTCGGGTATCCGATCGGCCATCCGGACCTCAAGTCGATCACCGAGAAGGGTTCGGCCATCTTCCGCGACGGTGTCCTGCTCGTCGCTGACGCACTCGGCGTCCAACTCGACGAGGTCCGCTGCGACGTCGCATACGCCCAGACCACCGCTGACCTCCAACTGCCCGGCGACTGGTTGATCGCCAAAGGCTGTGTCGCCGGAGTCGATGTCGGCTGGAAAGGAATCGTCGGCGGCAAGGAGGTCATCGAAATCCGCGGCCGGTGGCGCAAAGGCCAGACACTCGAACCGGATTGGGAACTCGACATGGGCTACACCGTGGAGGTTCAAGGCACACCCACGATCAAGACCACCCTGAGTTTCCTTCCTCCGGAAGGCTTCGTCGGTGAGACCATCGACGACTACATCATGCTGGGCCTGTCGATCGTCGCGATGCCCGCGATCACCGCGATCCCGGCCGTCGTGGCCGCGCCACCGGGCATCGCGACCTACACCGATCTGCCGCTGCTGCTCCCGAGAGGAGTCCTCAATGTCTGACCGGAAGTATCGCGTGATCCAGTGGATGACCGGCGACGTCGGCCAGGTCGGAGTTCGACACTTCGCCCAGTGCCCGGTGTTCGAACTTGTCGGTGTGCTGGTGCACAGCAAGGACAAGGTTGGCAAGGACGCGGGGGAGATCGCCGGCATCGGGGAGACCGGGGTCATCACCACCGACGACGTCGAGGCGGTCATGGCTCTCGATGCGGACTGCGTCTTCTACACCCCGGTGATCATGGATGTCGACACCGTGTGCCGGCTGCTGCGGTCGGGCAAGAACGTCGTCACCACAAGCGGATTCTTCCATCCCACAGAGCATTTCCGCGAAGCTGGCGACAAGATCCGCTCCGCGTGCGTGGACGGCGGCACGTCGTTTCACGCTGGCGGCATCCACCCCGGCTACGCCGGTGACATCCTGCCACTCACGCTCGCTCGGGTCGCCTCCCGCGTCGACAGGGTCGAGGTGTGGGAGGTCGTCAACGTGCTCACCGATGCGCCGATGGACCACATCGACTGGATGGGATTCGGTAAGGACAGGGACAAGTTCCTCTCGGAGCCGACGATCCTCGGGCTCGGCGTACCGTTCTTCGCCCAGTCGATGCACATGATCGCCGACGGTCTCGGCGTGACCATCGACGACGTGACCGCTGACGTCAACGCCGCGACAGCCACCCGCGATATCCCGCACGACGAGGGCGCCATCCTGCGCGGAACCGTGGCCGCACAACACCATACGTGGACCGCGATGGTTGAGGGCGCGCCGCTGATCGTGTTCCACGCCATCTACCTGACCGGCGGACCCGCCGAACTCGATCCGCCGTGGGACTGGGGCCGGACGCGGTACCGCATCGTCATCGAGGGGGATCCGCCGACCGAGCTGACGATGCACGGGCGGGTGGCCGCGGACGGCACCATGACCCACCCCGGATACACCTGGACGGCGATGGGCGCGATCAACGCCATCCCCGATGTCTGCGACGCGGCGCCGGGTTGGCTGACCCATGTGGACCTGGGCCTGATCCAACCGCGCGGGCTGGTGCGCAGATGACGGCCAGTGCGGAGCCGCGCTTGCACCACGTCGTGTTCGCGGTGGCGCCGGAACGTCGCGCCGAGGCGGCCGCGTTGTTCACCGAGCTCGGGTTCGCCCTTCAGGAGGCCGAACTGACCGAACTCGGTGTGCGCGTACATCTGGACTGGGATCGCGGCATCGAATTGATCAGCCCGGTACCCGGATCGACCGCTTCGGTGGCAGCGCACGTCAACGAATTCCTCGAGCGTCACGGCGACGGGGTGTACACCGTCGTGCTGCGGGTGCCGGATGCCGCGGAGGCCGAGTCCGTCGCGCAGCGCTACGGATCGAGTATCCGTTTCCGACAGGGATTCTCGGGAGAGGGTTCATATCTCGACGAGATCGATCTGTCGGTTCTCGGGCTCCCAGTGACGCTTCTGGCCACCAACGTGTCATGACCGAGGTACCGGGCTTGACGCAGGTCCTCTACGAGGATCTGCCGATGGCGCGCGACCGCGGCGAGGGTTGGGCCAAGCTGCGGGGCCTCGGGCCGGTGCTCTACGGCGAGGGCTGGTATTACTTCACGCGGCGCGACGATGTGCTCGCGGCACTGCGCGATCCGGAGACGTTCTCGTCGAGGACCGACTACGACGACATGATCAGCCCGGTGCCCCTGGTACCCCTCGGGTTCGATCCCCCCGAGCACACCCGTTACCGCCGGCTCCTGCATCCGTATCTCAGCCCGCAGACACTGAGCGCGCTGCTGCCGTCGCTGCAGGCGCAGGTGATCGACATCATCGACGAGATCGCCGGGCGCACCGAGTGTGAAGTGATGGCCGATCTCGCAGTCCCGTACCCGTCGCAGGTGTTCCTCACGTTGTTCGGCCTTCCGCTCGAGGACCGCGAACGCCTGATCGCCTGGAAGGATGCGATCATCGCGGTCAGCCTGGCCACGGATCCGACCAGTGTGGATCTGACCCCGGCGGCCGAGCTCTTCGGCTATCTCACCGAAGCCGTTCAGACACAGCGGGAGTCGCCACGCAACGGCATACTGTCCGACGTTCTACACGGCGAGGATGCGCTGTCGGATGCCGAAGCGACGGGGATGTCGCTGGTGTTCGTCCTCGCGGGCCTCGACACCGTCACCGCCTCGATCGGTGCCGCGATGCTGGAGCTGGCCCGGCGCCCGGAGCTGAGTCGGCACCTTCGGGACAACCCCGACGACGTCGGCGCCTTCGTCGAAGAGGTGATCCGGTTGGAACCCGCCGCGCCGGTGCTCGGGCGTGTGACCACCCGGCCGGTGACGGTCGCGGGGGTCACGTTGCCCGCAGGGGCGCAGGTGCGGCTCTGTGTCGGCGCCATCAACCGCGACGGTAGCGATCCGCTTTCCGGCGACGATCTGGTGATGGACGGCAAACTGCACAAGCACTGGGGTTTCGGCGGCGGCCCGCACCGGTGCCTGGGCGCTCACCTGGCCCGGATGGAGCTGCGACTCGTCGTGACCGAGTGGCTGACGCGCATAACGCAGTTCGACCTCCGCCCGGGCTATGTTCCCGAGATCGCCTGGCCCTCGGCGACGTGCGCGCTTCGCGAACTGCCGCTCATGATCGGGAAGACGCCGTGACCGTCGAGGCCGGGCGGCCCAGCGTCTTCGACGCCGGGTTGCCGACGCTGTCCTACGACATCACCGCGACGCCTCAGGAGATCTACCCGCAGTTCCAGGCAGCGCAGAAGCAAGCGCCGGTCGCGCTCGGCCCGATCGGACCGGAGGTGCTGTCCTACGAACTGGCCAGGACCGTTTTGCGCGACCCGCGTTTCGGGATTCCGCGGGGTATTCACCTGTCGGCGCACGGCATCACCTCAGGGGAGCTGTGGGACAGGGTGACTCGCAGCATCCTGAACATGGACGGCGATGAGCACCGCCGGTTGCGTGGTCTGGTTTCTAAGGCCTTCACACCACGGGCGACCGCTCGCATGGACCCGACGATCCACACCGTCGTCAACGAGCTCATCGACCGCGTCGCGGACCTCGGCCGGTGCGAGTTCGTCGACGACATCGCGAGGCCCTACCCGATCCCGGTCATCTGCGCCCTGCTGGGTGCGCCCAGGCAGGACTGGCAACGGTTTTCGCGCTGGGCCGAGGACATCTTCAAAATCGTCAGCTTCGACTGCGATCTCGTCGAAGAGGAACCGACGATCCTGCGGGCCTGGGACGAGTTCGACGGCTACATCGACCAGATGATCGCCGATCGGCGCGACGACCTCACCGATGATCTGCTTTCCGAGCTCATCCGCACCGAGGACGGCGGCGACCGGCTCGACGCCGGCGAGCTGCGCATGCTGGCCTTCAGCGTGTTGATCGCCGGAACCGACACCACCCGAAGCCAGCTCGCGGCGTCCATGCAGGTGTTGTGCGAGCACCCCGAGCAGTGGGAGCTGTTGCGGGACCAGCCCGGCCTCGCGTTGCGCGCCGTTGAGGAGACCATGCGCCACTCCCCGTCGATGTGCAGCACCGTCCGAAGTGCGCTCGACGACGTCACGGTCGGCGGAGTCACGTTTCCCGCCGGAACGTTCATCATCGTCAACACCTACGCCGCCAACCGCGATCCGACCGTCTACGACGACCCGGCCCGCTTCGACGTCACCCGTAGCGATCCGCCGCCCATCCTCACCTTCGGTGGCGGCGCGCACTACTGCCTGGGGGCCAATCTCGCCCGGCGCGAGCTCTGCGAGGCCCTGGTCATCATCGCGCGGCGAATGCCGAATCCGCGCGTTGCCGGACCGGCACCGTGGAAGCCGCTGCTGGGTATGAGCGGACCGACGAGCCTGCCGATAGAGTTCGGTTGATGCGGTACAGGATCGATCCCGACGTGCTGCACGGCGTCGCCCAGCAGGTCGTCGGATTGCCCGTGGACAGCGGCGAACTCACCACGCGCGCCGTCGAACTGCTCGCCGACGCGTACCCCGACCTGATCGATGCGACACCGGGACGATGGGTGGCGAGCAAAGCGGGCGGCATCCTCGGCAAGGTGCGGTTCGTGTACTTCAGCCCGCGTGAGTACATCGTGATCTTCGGTTCACCGACGGGCACGCAGGGTTTCTCCGGTCGCTACAAGCGGGTGCAGATCCACAAGTTCCTGATGGCGGGCCGGATCGACTCCTACGACCTCGAATCCGACGACAACACCGCAATGGTGTTGCTTCCGGGTGAGCGGACATGCTTGGAGAAGGGGCAGGCGCGGGGCCTGACCATCCATCCCGGGTCGTGGCACATCGAATACGGGCGCGGTGCAGTGGCGACGACTCTGCCGTTCGCGATGGTCGACACGTTGCTGGTGTCACTCGAATTGGACTCGGTCCGCCGTTCGACGGTCGAGTTCTCGCGGTTGATCCGTCGCCGGCCGCGTCCACGCGCCCGGTAGGAAGCAGGCCGATATCGCCGAGATCACCGAAACGGCAACGAGATAGGCCACAATCGAGTTGCTCGTTCTGGTCGCCGTGTACAGGGCAGTGGCGATCGTCGGAGCGAACGCCGAACCCACCACCTGGGACAGGGTGTAACCGATCGACACGCCGCTGTAGCGGACGTCGGGATCGAACGCGAGGCTGAACAGCGAGCCGGTCACGCCCGCGGCCGGCGCCATCGCGAGGCCGAAGACCAGCAGGAGCGCGGCACCGAAGAGCACCGCGCTGCCCGTGTTGATCAGCGCGAACGCCGGGCCGATCGAGATGCCCATCAGGATCACGCCTGCCAGGAAGACGGGTTTTCGGCCCAGCCGGTCAGAAAGCGTCCCGAACATCGGGTAGGTCGCGACCGCTACCACCGCCGCCACGGCCACCCCGAAAAGCGCTTGCGTGCGGTCGATCCCGGCGACGGTCGTGCCGTACGACACCAGGTAGGCCACGCAGATGTATGCGAACACTCCTTGAGACAGGTACGCCCCGGCGACCAGCAGTATCTGCTTCCAGTGCCTGCGGAACGCGTCGGCGATCGGCATGCGCACCACTTGTTCGCGCCGCCGCAGAGCCGCGAAGTCCGGGCTTTCCGATATGGAAAGCCGGATCACCAGGCCGATGACGATGAGCAGCGCGCTGGCCACGAACGGGATGCGCCACCCCCACGCCAGGAACTGGTCGTCGGGGAGTCGTGACACCGCCCAGAAGGCCAGCGTCGCGCATGCCGTCCCGGCGGGCGCACCCATCTGAGGGAACGCCCCGTAGAGCCCTTTGTGGCGGTCCGAGGCGTGCTCCACGGCCATCAGCGTCGCACCGCCCCACTCGCCTCCGACCGCGAAACCCTGCGCGAGCCGCAACACGGTCAACAGAATCGGGGCGGCGAGGCCGATCTGGGCGTAGGTCGGCAGTAGCCCCATGAGCACCGTCGCGGTCCCCATCACGAGCAGCGAGTAGACGAGCATCTTCTTGCGCCCGACGCGGTCCCCGAAGTGACCGAACACCACGCCACCGAGGGGGCGCGCGACGAACCCGACGCCAAAGGTGGCGAACGACAACAGCAATCCCGTGGCAGGTGACACGGCGGGAAAGAACAGTTTCGGGAACACCAGCGCGGCGGCGGTGCCGTAGATGAGGAAGTCGTAGAACTCGACAGTTGTTCCGATGAAGCTGGCCAGCCCGACGCGCATCGGCGAGACCGGTGAAGACACCGTCGACATGCATCGATTGTGTGCCATCCCCGATTCGGTGCACCCGGTTGCGATGAGCGCGACCAAATACGCCGAAATCGCCCCACTTGTGTGCGTTATGTGTGCACCGTTGCCCGCAACGGCTGCCGCGCGGTTTCCCGCATCGTCAAAAGTGTCGCAATACTGATCACGGCCGCGGCGATCACGTAGTAAGCCGGGGCGATCTGGTTGCCCGTGCGGTCGACGAGCCATGTCGCCACGTACGGCGCGGTACCGCCGAAGACGGCCACCGACATGTTGTATCCGATGGAGTAGCCGCTGGAGCGGACTCTGGTGGCGAACAACTCGGCGCCGGCGGCCAGAGATGCGGACACAAACACCGACTCCAGCGCTGCCAGGGCGGCGTGGGCGGCGACGGCAGCGGCCAGCGAGCCCGAATTCAACAGCAGGAACAGCGGATACGCGAAGACGGCGAAACCGATTGCGCCCGAGTACAGCAGCGGCTTGCGTCCGATCCGGTCGGACAGCGCGCCGAGCGGCGGGATCAAGATGATCGCCACGATGCTCGCGACGGCGATCGAGACGAAGGCGTCGACCTTGGTGAACTCGAGAGTCTCGGTGAAATACGTTGGCAGGTAGGTGAACACGATGTAAAAGCCGACGTTGTGAATGACGACCAGGCCGGCGATCTGCAGGATGGGGCGCCACGAGGTGCGCAGCGCCTCGCGCAGGGGCGACGTGGCTACCTCGCCCTTCTCGCGCAGGTTTTCGAACTCCGGCGTGTCGCTCAACTGCAGCCGGATGTAGAGGCCGACGACGCCGAGCGCACCGGCGATCAGGAAGGGGATCCGCCAACCGTAGGAATCCATCGCCGATTCGGACAGGACGGTTTCGAGACCGGTGACCGTCAGCGCCCCCAGGAGGAAACCGACGACCACCGACCACACCAGGAACGACACGATGAAGCCGCGGTGTCTGTCGGTGGCGTACTCGGCGAGGAAGCAGGCCCCGCTGCCGTACTCGCCGCCCGCCGAGAAGCCCTGCAAACACCGCAGAAACAGCAAGATCAGCGGTGCCGCCACGCCGATCGACTCGTAGCTCGGGACCAGGCCGATGACCAGAGTCGAGGCCGACATCAACAGAATGACCAGCGCGAGAACGCGTTGGCGGCCGATCCGGTCGCCGAGTGGACCGAAGAAGAAGCCGCCCAACGGCCGCATGAAGAACGCGGCGGCGAAGACGGCGAAAGTACTCAGCAGCGCGGCGGTCTCGTCACCCGGGGGGAAGAACTTCTCGGCGATATAGGTCGCCAACAACCCGTAGATGGCGAAGTCGAACCACTCCACGGCGTTGCCGATCGACGCGCCGGTAACCGCTTTGCGAACGGCTCGGGGTTCCGCGGTGCGCACAGCCATGCCGCTGTATTCCCCACCGGTCCACCTCTTTAACCAGGGTCGGCGATGGGTGTCCACAGGTCGGTGGGCGCGGATCGACCGCGCAGCGTTTCCGACCCGTGCGCCTCCCAGCACCGTCGTTCCGGTCCGCCGGCGCGCTCGAGCGCGCGGCCCGAGCACAGCGCTCGCGCGGGAAACTCCTTGGCGCGGTCGGCCAGCCGTGCCGCTTCGTTGACCGCGTCCCCGACGACGGTGTATTCGTACCGGTTCTCGGCGCCGATGTTGCCTGCGAACACCGGGCCGGCCGACACTCCGATCCCGAAGTCGAGCTGCAGGCGCTGCAGGTCGGTGACCAGCACGCGTGCGGTCGTCAGCGCCGCCGCCGCCGGATCATCGACGCGCAGGGGAGCGCCGAACACGGCCAGCGCCGCGTCGCCTTGGAACTTGTTGATCAAGCCGTGCCGCTGGTCCACGGCCGCGACGACGACGCGGAAGAACTCGTTGAGCAGTTTGGCGACCTCGGCCGGCTCGTGGGTGACCGCCAACCGGGTCGACCCGACCAGATCGATGAACAGGACCGCGACGTCGCGTTCGTCGCCTGACAGCGATTCGTTCTCCTCGACGGCTCGCCGGACCACGTCCTCGCCGACGTGGCGGCCGAACAGGTCGCGCAGCCTGTCACGCTCGCGCAGCCCGGCCACCATGCTGTTGAAACCGCGTTGGAGGCGGCCGATCTCGGACCACTCATAGACCTCGACGGATCGCTCGATATGGCCGCGCTGGACCTCTCCCATCGCGGCGACGACTTCTTGAACGGGGTCCGAAATCGACATCGAGGTCAGGATCAGCGAGCGCAGACCGAGCACGACCGCCACCAACGCGAGCACGATCAGCGCCAACTCGATCGGGGCCGTCTCTTCGATCAGCCATCCGTTGTTCCGCATCACCAACAGCACGGCGATCGCCACACCCGGAAGCGCGGTGCACACGGTCCACATCAGCAGCAGCCGTGCCCGAACGCCGGGAGCTGTCAACCGCGATGTGCTGGAATCCGGTGCCACGCTGGCCAATACGGGTCGTAACGTCCGCAGCGTGAACAGGAAACCGGTGCACACCGTGGCGATCGTTCCGAAGAGCATCGCCGATCCGATCACCGCCAGCGCCTCGGATCCGGCGTTGAGGTTCAGCGGTACCAGGACCGCGGCGGTGAGGATCCACGGTGCCACCGTGGCCGCGGCCTGGCGACGCATCATCCTCAGCGTCGAGTGCCGTTCGTCGGCGGTGGGAGGGCGCCCCTCGCGCAGATACCGCAGCGCCGGGCGCAAGATGTAGGCGGCGCTGAAGCCGACCGTGGCGGTACCGACAGTGAGCAGCGCTGCCGCGGTGATCGCATTGCCGAGGGTGACCACGCTGCGCCCGGCCAGCAGCCCGACGATCACGATGACCTCGATCGCCGTCAGTAGGTAGGCAGACGCAAGGCCGGCCACGTACCGGGTGAGCAGGCGGCGTGGCCTCACCCAGTGGAAGGTATCAGTCGCTCGCAGGTAGCGGCTTGGCTTCCTTGAGAGACAGCGGCGTGGTGCCCACGCTCAGTGTTCCGGTCCCGGCTTTGGTCACCAGGACCTCGGCGCCGTTCTCGTCGACGTAGCGCTTACCCATCGCGTTGCCGCCGGACAGTTCCGGGTCCATCTGGGCGTCGGCGGACTTCTCGGCGTCCAGGGGCACCATCGGAACGCCGCCCGCACGCAGGTCGTCGAGGCTGTCCGAGCTGCGCACGACGATGACCTGGGTGTCACACACCTGGCTCTGCAGTCGCGTGCCGTTCTTGATCATGCTGGGCTCCTTGCTATTTGGTGGCTGTCAACTCGGCGATCAGTTCTCGGCGCAGCACCTTGCCGGTCGCGTTGGTCGGCAACTCGTCGCGGAACACGACGCGGTCGGGCGTTCGCGATCCACGCAACTGGCGGCGCACATGCTCACGCAGTTCGTCGGCGTCCGGGGTGGCCGGGCCGTCCGGAGTGTCGGCCGGGACCACGACCGCGACGATGATCTGTCCCCACTGCGGGTCCTCGGGCCCCACCACGGCACAATCGCGCACCGCCGGATGCTCGACCAGGACGTCCTCGATCTCGGCCGGTGCGATGTTCTCGCCACCGCGGATGATCGTGTCGTCGGAGCGCCCACCGATGAACAGGTAGCCGTCCTCGTCGAGCATCGCGATGTCCTTGGTCGGGAACCACCCGTCGGCGTCGAGCACCGATCCGATCTCGGTGTAGCGGCCGGACACCTGGTCGCCGCGGACGAAGAGTTCCCCGGTCTGCCCGGGGCCGAGCACTTCGCCGTCGGCGTCGCGGATCTGAACCTCGATCCCCGGCACCGGCTGGCCGACCGAGCCCAGCCTGCGCAGCACGGACTCGACGGATGAGGCGAGCGCCTCGCGGTGGTCATCGGGCCCGAGCACGGCGATGGTCGAGCTGGTCTCGGTCAAGCCGTAGGCGTTGACGAAGCCGACGTCCGGCAGCAGCGAAAGCGCCTTGCGCACCAATGGAAGCGGCACCTTCGAGCCGCCGTAGGCCAGGCTGCGCAGGGTCGGCAGCGACACGTTGTCCGACTCCAGGGCAGCCACGATGCGGTCCAGCATCGTCGGCACGACCGTCGCCGACGTCACGCCCTCATCGCGCACCAACCGGATCCATTCGTGGGCGTCGAACTGCGGCAGGTACACCATCTTTCGGCCGGCGTACAGGTTGGACAGCGCCGCGCTGACACCGGCGATGTGGTACGGCGGAACACAGATCAACGCGGCGTCGCCGGCTTCGGCGGAGTCGAACTCCACCGTGCCGGTGATATAGCTGGTGAGGTTGCTGTGCGTCAGCTCAACGGCTTTCGGCCGCGACGTGGTTCCCGACGTGAACAGCACGACCCCCACGTCCTCGGGGTCGGGGAACTCCGCGGCCGGCGCGGCGGTACGCGCGGCGTCGAGGAACTCGTCGGACCCGATCACCTGCTTGCCCGCGCCGGCCACCATCTCGCGGTATTCGGCGTCGGCGACGACGAGGGGCTGGGGGAGGCGATCGATGAGCTCACGAAGCCCGTCGGCGGACAGCCGGTAGTTCAGCGGCGTCACCGGCACCGCGGCGCGCGCGGACGAGAACAGCAGCAGGGGCAGCATCGCCCCGCCCATGCCGACGTACGCGACGTGCGACGCGCCGGACGCCGCGATGACGCCGGCCCCGCCGTCGGCCAGGGCGCTCAACTCACCTGTGGTCAGCCGCAATTCGCCCGACACCACGGCGGTGCGGTCCGGATTGCTCGAGGCCATCTCGAGCAGCAGTGAGATGCTCATGACTTGTCGACGAAGATATCAAGGATGGGGTCGTCCCCACCGCCGTAGCGCGACAGGTCCGTCACGCCGGATTCAGCGAGTAGTTCGGAGTCGATGAAGCATTTGCCGTTCACATCGGCCGCGGGTCGGGACAGGATCAGCGCGGCCGCGTCGCCCATGATCTGAGGGTCGCGCGACCGCTCCAGCATTTCTTGGAAGCCGGGAGCATTGGCGACCGCGGAGGTCGCGATGTAAGTCTCGGGCCACAGGCAGCTGAACCCGATGCCGGCCCCACCCCGTTCCTGGCGGAACTCTTCAGCCCATCCCAGCGAGAGCAGGGTCATTCCGTACTTCGACAGGGTGTAGGAGGGGTGGGCGCCCAGCCAGTGCGGGTTCATGTTCAGCGGCGGCGCCAGCGTGATCACATGCGCTCCCGGCTGCTCGGCTCCTTCGGCGCGCGCCGCCGACTTGCGCAGATACGGCAGCGCTGCCTTGGTGAGCAGGAACGTGCCGCGGACGTTGATGTCCATCATCAGGTCGAACTTCTTGGCGGCCAATTGCTCGGTGGGTTCGGTGGCGATGGCGCTGGCGTTGTTGACCACGACGTCCACGCCGCCGAAATGCTCGACGGCCGCGTCGACCGCGCGCTGCACATCCTCTTCTTTGCGGACGTCGCCGACCACCGCCACGCCCTTGCCGCCGGCGGCCTCCACCTCGGCGACTGCGGTGTGCACGGTGCCCGGCAGCTTCGGATGCGGTTCGGCGGTCTTGGCCAGCAGCACGACGTTGGCCCCGCGCCTGGCCGCGGCGAGGCCGATCGCGAGACCGATGCCGCGACTGCCGCCGGAGACGACGAGTGTGCGGTCAGTGAAGGCGGACATGGACCTCCTTTGTCTGCGACCAGCGTCGCCCCACGATGCTAGCCGACACCGGACGTGGCCGGTATTAGCGTTCTCATTTTACGCAAGTGCCATATTCGCTGTGTACCGCGCCTTCGGCACCTTTTACCGCCGGGTCACGCCCTGTCCTCGGTGCACGTTTCCGGCGCGCGGTATTGGCATTCTCATTTTTTGCAAGTACGTTATCCGTGATGAGCGAGCCAGTACAGACCCCGTCGGGGCTCCCGCTCGAGCCGGTCTATGGGCCAGCGGACAGGGTGACGGAGCCGCCTCCGCCCGGCACCTATCCATTCACGCGCGGAAACTTCGCGACGGGCTACCGCGGCAAGACGTGGACGTTTCGCCAGTACTCGGGGTTCGGTACGCCTGAGGAGTCCAATCGGCGCTACCGCTACCTGCTGGACCAGGGCGGCACCGGGCTGTCGGTGGCGCTGGATCTGCCCACGCAGTGCGGCTACGACTCCGACGACCCCGAATACGGCGAGGAGGTGGGCCGCGTCGGTGTCGCGGTCGACACCCTCGCCGACGCGGAGATCCTCTTCGACGGCATTCCGCTGGACAAGATCAGCACCAGCTTCACGATCAACGGCACGGCGGCCATCCTGCTGGCGTTCTACGTCGCCGCCGCGGAGAAGAAGGGGGTGCCGCGGGCCAAGCTCACCGGCACCATCCAGAACGACATCCTCAAGGAGTACGCGTCGCGCGGGACCTGGATCTGGCCGCCCGAGCCGTCGCTACGCCTGATCGCCGACACCATCGAGTTCTGCGCGGCCGAGGTGCCCAAGTTCAACGCGATCTCGGTGGCCGGGGCGCACTTCCGCGACGCGGGCGCCAACGCGGTGCAGGAGATGGCGTTCACCCTCGCCGACGGCGTCACGTACTGCGACACCGTCGTCGAGCGCGGGCGCATGACCATCGACCAGTTCGCGCCGCAGATCTCGTTCTTCTTCTACACCCACGGGGACTTCTTCGAGGAGATCGCCAAGTACCGCGCCGGCCGGCGGCGCTGGGCGACGATCGTGCGCGAGCGCTACGGGGCGTCGTCGGACAAGGCGTCGATGTTCCGGTTCGGTTGTGTGGCCGGCGGCGCATCGCTGTTCGCACCGCAGGCCCAGAACAACCTCGTTCGCGTCGCGTATGAGGCGATGGCCGCGGTACTGGGTGGCGTGCAGTCGATGTTCACCGCGGCGTGGGACGAACCGTTCGCCCTGCCCAGTGAGGAGTCGGCCACGCTGGCATTGCGTACGCAGCAGATCCTCGCGTATGAGACCGGCGTGACCAAGGTCGCCGATCCGCTCGGCGGGTCGTACTTCGTCGAGGCGCTCACCGACGCGACGGAGGAGAAGATCATCGAGATCATGCACGATCTCGAGACCCACGGCGGCATGGTCCGTGCGATCGAGGACGGCTACCTGCAGGGGCTGATCGCCGACGAGGCGTTCAAGATCCACCAGGAGATCGAGTCCGGTACGCGACCGGTGGTGGGGGTCAACAAGTTCGTCTCCGATGAGCCGCCGCCCGAGATCGCGACCTACGAACTCGACGCCGAGGGCCGCGACCTGCAACTCAAGCGGCTGGCGAAAGTCAAGGCCGAGCGCGACGCCACCGCGGTCAAGGAGGCGTTGGCGGCGCTGGCGCGTTCGGCGGAAGGCGACGACAACCTGATGCACAAGCTGGTCGACTGCGCCAACGCCTACTGCACTGTGGGAGAGATGGTTTCGACGCTCAAGTCGGTGTGGGGCGAGTTCCAGCAGCCGGTGGTGTTCTGATGGCAGACTCTTCGACGGCCGGCCCGGTGCGGGTTCTGGTCGCCAAACCCGGGCTGGACGGACACGACCGCGGCGCCAAGATCGTCGCACGGACGCTGCGCGATGCGGGTTTCGAGGTGATCTACACCGGAATCCGTCAGCGCATCGAAGACATCGTGTCGATCGCTTTGCAGGAAGACGTTGCGCTGGTGGGACTTTCGATCCTCTCCGGTGCGCACGTGGCGCTGACCACGCGCACGGTGGAGGCCCTGCGCGCGGCCGACGCCGGCGACATCGCGGTCGTCGTCGGCGGCACCATCCCGCAGGGCGACGTGCCCAAGCTCCTGTCCGCGGGCGCGGCTGCGGTGTTCCCGACGGGGACCTCGCTCGACACCCTGGTCGACGAGGTGCGCAAGCTGACGATGAGCCACCAGTGACCTGTTCGGCACTGAATTTCCGGAGGACGAACTGACATGCGCCTTGGCGTGATGATCGGGGCCGAACGCGGCGATATGGCGCGCAAGGTGAACAAGCTGGTCTCCGATATCGAGTGGGCCGAATCGGCGGGAATGGACACCGCGTGGATGCCGCAGGTGCCCAACGACTTCGACTGTCTGACCATGGTGGCGCTGATGGCCGCCCACACCTCGAAGATCGAGCTGGGTACCGCGGTGGTTCCGCTGCAGGCGCAGCACCCGATCGCACTTGCGCGTCAGGCCCTGTCGGTGCATGCGATGGCGGGCGGGCGCCTCGCGCTCGGCGTGGGACCGTCACACCACTGGATCGTGCGCGACATGCTCGGGATTCCCTATGAGAAGCCCGCCGCCTACACCCGCGATTACCTCGAGGTGCTCAACACCGCGCTCGCAGGCCCCGGAGACGTCGACGTCGAGAACGACACCTTCACGGTGCACAACCCCACCGTCCTCGGCGCGGAGCGCCCGCTGCCGGTGCTGGTGGCGGCGTTGGGCCCGGTGATGCTGCAGATCGCCGGGGAGCGCGCCGACGGCACCGTGCTGTGGATGGCCGATGAGAAGGCGATCGGCGAGCACATCGCGCCCAAGATCAACAAGGCTGCCGCCGAGGCGGGCAGGCCCTCTCCGCGCATCGTCGCGGGAATTCCGGTGTGCCTGTGCGCGAATTCGGAGATCGAGACGGCCAAAGCGCGGGCGAACCGTATTCTCGCCGAGGCCGAGACGTCGCCGAACTACCAGCGACTGTTGGACCGTGGCGACGCGCGTGACGTGGGTGACTTGTGTGCGGCCGGTGACGAGGAAGCCATCCTGGCGCGGTTCAAGCGGTTCGCCGATGCGGGAGTCACCGACCTGTCGGTGCGGCTGCTGCCGATCGGCGAGAACCGCGACGAACTCATCGCGTCGAAGTACAGGACGCGCGAGGTGATCGGCGAACTGGCCAAGGCTGTGCGGTGAACGGCCCGCTGGCCGGTATCCGCATCATCGAGGTCGGCGTCATGCTGGCCGGGCCGTACGCCACCATGCTGTTGGCGGACCTGGGCGCCGAGGTCATCAAGGTCGAGCCGCCGGGTGGCGAGATCTCGCGGCAGGTCGGCGACAGCTACTTCGCCAGTCTCAACCGCAACAAGAAGAGCGTCGTGCTTGACCTGCGGTCGGACGCCGGGCGGCAGCGACTGGGCGAACTCGTCGCGGAGTCCCATGCGCTGCTGGTGAATATGAAACCGTCGGCGATCAAGAAGCTCGGCCTGACGTACGACTCGCTCAAGCGGTTCAACGAACGCATCGTCTGTGTGGCGATGACGGGCTTCGGACTGGAGGGCGGCGACGATCCGGCGTTCGACTACGTCATTCAGGCGGCGACCGGCGTCGCGGCGATGACCGGCCATCCGGACGAACCGCCGACCTTGCCGGGGTACTCGTCGGCAGACAACTCGACCGGGCTGGCCGCGGCGCTGGGTCTGCTGGCGCAGATCGTTTCGGGCCGTGGTGGTCAGGTCGACGTGTCGCTGCGGGATGTGATGTTCTCCCAGTTGAACTACCGCGCGTCGGCGTACCTCAACGACGGTGCGGAGCCGTTGCGCTATCCGTTCGGGGCGCACTCGTATTACGTTCCGGCGCAACTGTTCGCGACGGCGGACGGTTATCTGGCGCTGTTCATCACCCATGACGGGTTCTGGCGGGCGTTCTCGGCCGAAGCGGGTATCGAGGGTTTTCCGACCATGGCCGAACGGGCAGCCCAGCGCGACGAGGTGCTGGCGGTGGTGGCCGCGGCGTTGGCCACCGACACCGCCGCGAGTTGGGAGTCGCGGTTGCGTCCGCTGGGAATTCCCGTCGCCGCGGTGCGCACACTGCCCGAAGCGTTGGAGCAGACGCCCGAGGTGGTCGTCACCGCGGGGGATTTCCGGTTGGTGCGCAGCCCGATTCAGATCGTCGGCTATGACCCCGAATACCGGCCGGCACCCCGCGTCGACGAACACGGCGATATCGCGGCTCAGTCGTCATAGGTCACGCTGATCGTGTCGGTTTCCGGGATCGCTTGGCAGGTCAGGATGTATCCCTCTTCGACCTCGTCCTCGTCGAGGGCGTCGTTGATGCGCATCGTCGCGCGGCCCTCGGTCAGCTTGCCCATGCAGGTGCCGCAGTTGCCGGCTTCACACGAGAAGCGCGGCGACAATCCGGCTCGCCTGGCGCTTTCCAGCAGCGTCTCGTTGGCGACGCGCGACACCGATACCTTCTTGCGGTCGAGGACGATCGTCACCTGTCCTGGCTGGTCAGGCATCGGATCCGCCGTCATCTATAGCTCTCCTGGCATATCGGTTCTAACTGGGCGAGAATATCATTCTCGTTAAATGATACGCTATTCTCAGAGCGAAATCCGGCTCGGTTGACACTAGTGAGGACAGAGTGTGAGTGAGGCGATCGCGCTCGCCTTCGAGCAGCGTGAATACACGCTGTCGCAGCTGGATGCGCTGGCCGCAGGCATGGCGGCCACCCTGGAGCGGCGCGGTGTGCACGCCGGAGACCGAGTGGCGCTCATGTCGTCCAATCGCCCGGAGTTCGTCGTCGCGCTGCGCGCCGTCTGGCAGCTGGGCGCCTCGGCAGTACTGCTCAGCCCGGCGTGGCGGCGCGCGGAGATCGAGCACGCCCTCGCACTGACCCGACCGACGCACGCGGTCGGCGATCACCCGGTGCTCGCCGAACTCATGCCGATGCTCTCGCTCGACGACCCGATCGAGCCGGGGCGGCGCGAGTTCCACCCGCCCGATCCGCAGAGCGACGCGCTGTTCGTGTTCAGCTCGGGCACCACCGGCATGCCGAAGGCGGTACGTCATACCCATGCGGCGTTCGATGTCGCGGTGCGGCACTGGCGCGACGCGCTGCAGCTGTCTGCGTCGGACCGCATGCAGATCATGACGCCGCCGTCGCACATTCTGGGCCTGCTCAACATCGTCATGGCGCTCGAGACCGGCACGTGGATCCGACTGCATCGGCGCTTCGACATCGCGCTCATGCTGCGACATATCGAGAGCGACCGGATCACCATCGAGATGGCGGTCGCCCCAATCGCTTTGGCGCTTGCTGCACATCCCGATCTGGAGTCCTACGACCTTTCGTCACTGCGTTACATCATGTGGTGCGCGACCCCTGTCACGGCCAGCGTCGCCGAAGCCGTCACCGCCAGGACCGGGGTGAAGTGGGTGACCGCATACGGCGCAAGCGAGTTGCCGGTGATCTCGTGCAACGACATCGACGGCAAACACCTGGACACCGTGGGCCGGCCCGTACCGGGCGTGCGCGTGCGGGTGGTGTCACTGGACACCGGTGCGGTCCTCGGGGGCGGTGAGGCCGGCGAGATCGAGGTGCAATCGGATTCGGTGATGGCGGGTTACCTTCCCGAGTCTGCGACCGCGGGAGCATTCCACGACGGCTGGTATCGCACGGGTGACGTGGGTTTCCTCGACGACGACGGACGGTTGCGCATCACCGACCGGTCGAAGGAAATGATCAAGGTGCGTGGCTTTCAGGTCGCACCCGCGGAGGTGGAGGCGATTCTGCACGGGCACGCCGCCGTCGAGGACTGCGCGGTGTTCGGTGTGCCCGACACCGTCAACGGCGAAGCGATCATCGCCGCCGTGAAGACGAATACATCAGTGTTGGAAGATGATCTGGTGTCGTGGGTCGGGGAGCGGTTGGCGTCGTACAAGCGACCCAGCCGGGTCTTCGTCGTGCCCGAGGTCCCGCGCCTGCCGTCGGGCAAGGTCTTGCGTCGAGTGCTGAAGGAGCGTCTGTGGACGTCCGTCTGACCAGTGAACAACAACAGTTGAGGGCCGCCGCCGCGAGCCTGGCCGACGACCTCGGTCCCGGATCGGTGGCCGACCTCGACGATGCGAATCGGGTCGCCAGGCTGGAGAAGGCCGTGGACGCCACGGGATTTCGCACGCTTCGCTCGGACGGCGCATCGGGGGTCGAAGTCGCGATCGTGGCCGAGGAGTTCGCCCGAAAGCTTGTCGACGTGCCCTTCATCGGGCCCGTGCTCGCCGACGACCTCAAGATGCGCAGCGGTCGTGAGCCGGTTGGCGCGGAGGCGGCGGAGTCGGTGGACCTGACGAAAAGCCTTGACGGCGTGGTTGAGTCGCCCGCCGAGCTCGACGGTCTGTCCGAGGAGGACGCAGGCCGGTGGCGCGCGCTGGCGTTGACGGTGACGTGCGCCGACCTGGTCGGCGCGGCCAGAGGAGCGCAGGCTTTGGCCGTCGAATACGCCAAGGTGCGCGAACAGTACGGTGCGACGATCGGCTCCTATCAGGCGGTCGGTCATCTCCTGGCCGAGAGCCTCGCGCTGATCGAGGGCTCGGTCAGCGTGCTGCGGCACGCCGCGTGGGCGGTCGACGAATTGCCGCTCACCGAAGCGATCGAGGCGGCGCGGGTTGCCAAGATCTACTGTGCGCGCTCGGCTTTGACCGTCTGCGAGACCTCGATACAGGTGCACGGCGGCATCGGTAACACCTGGGAGTGCCTGGCCCACGTCTACCTGCGCCGGGTGCTGGCCGCCACCGAGACGTGGCCCGTGAAGTTGGAGGAGCTGTCCATTGGACTTTCGTGACTCACCGGAGGAAGCCGCGTTCCGCGAGCGGCTACGCGGCTGGCTGACCGAACAGAAGGGCAAGTACCCGACGTCGGGCGACGAGTACTGGGCCGCCCAAGGCGCCTGGCACCAGGCACTCTACGAAGCCGGCTTCTTCGGCACGTCGTGGCCGAAAGAGTATGGCGGACAAGATCTCCCGCCGGTCTACGACGTGATCGTCGACGAGGAGATCGCCAAGGCGGGGGCGCCGGCGCGGCCGAGCCTCGGCTATCTGGTGGTCGGAATGTCGCACCACGGCAGCGAGGAGCTTCGCCAGCGCTTCCTGCCCGGCATGATCAACGGCACGGAGCGGTGGTGCCAGGGCTTCTCCGAGCCGGGTGCGGGTTCCGATCTGGCATCGCTGACGACGACCGCGACTCGCGAGGGCGACGAGTACGTCGTCCACGGCCACAAGATCTGGACCAGCTATTCCGACGTGGCCGACTGGTGTCTGCTGCTGGCCCGCACCGAGAAAGATGTGCCCAAGCACAAGGGCATTTCGGCGTTCATCGTGTCGATGCACCAGCCGGGGATAGAACAGCGGCCGTTGAAGATGATCAGCGGCGTCACCAAGGAGTTCGGCCAGGTGCTGTTCGATGGGGCCCGGGTGCCGGCGGAGAACATGGTCGGTGCGCCCGGTGAGGGCTGGAAGTTGGCTATGACCGTCGTCAGCCACGAGCGCGAGCCGTCGACGCTGGGGTTCTCGGCCCGCTATGGAAAGCTGGTGCGGCAGTTGGCCGCCCGCGTGGAAGGTCCGGCTCCCGACGAGCTGGCGTGGGCGTGGGTGCAGACCGAGATGCTGCGGCTGCACGTGCGCAGGCGGCTGTCCGAACAGCTCGACGGGCTGACGCACGGGCCGCAGGGCTCGCTGGACAAGCTGCTGATGACCTGGACCGAGCAGTCGGTCGGGCACGCCGCGCTGGCCACCGTCGGCACCGATGATCCCGAGTTGTTCGGGGCTTACATGTACAGCCGCGCGCAGAGCGTGATGGGCGGTACCTCCCAGATTCAGAAGAACATCATCGCTTCGCGCATTCTCGGATTAGGAGTCTAAGTTGTACGACCTACCACCGGAGATCGACGTTCAGGCCGACGGCCCGTTGCGCATCATCACCCTGAACCGGCCGGACTCCCTGAATTCGGTCAACGACGACCTGCACAGCGGACTCGCCTGGCTGTGGCCGCGGCTGGCCGAGGACCGGGAGGCTCGCGCGGCGGTGATCACCGGTGCGGGAAGGGCATTTTCGGCCGGCGGCGACTTCGGTTATCTCGAGGAGCTGCGTCAGGACGCGGACCTGCGCGCCAAGACGATCCTGCACGGGCGCGAGATCGTGCTGGGCATGGCGCGCTGCCGGATTCCGGTGGTGGCGGCCGTCAACGGTCCCGCGATGGGGCTGGGCTGCAGCCTGGTGGCGTTGTCCGACATCGTCTACATCAAAGACGATGCCTACCTCGCCGATCCACACGTCCAGGTCGGGTTGGTCGCCGCCGACGGTGGACCGCTGGTGTGGCCGCTGGAGATGAGCCTGCTGCACGCCAAGGAGTACGCGCTGACCGGCGCGCGGATCTCGGCGCAGCGCGCCGCCGAACTGGGCCTGGCCAATCACGTCGTCGAAGACCCGCTGAGCGAGGCGATCGCCTGTGCGAAGAAGATCATGGAACTGCCGCGCCAGGCGGTCGAAAGCACCAAGCGGCTGTTGAACATTCACCTCGAGCGGTCGGTGCTGGCCGTGCTCGACTACGCCAACACCGCGGAGGAGCAGTCGTTCAAGACCGACGACTTCCGCGAGATCGTCACCCGCCTGAACGCCAAGAAGAAATAGGCGCGAGCGTGCGTGTCTGCACACGACACGCCGCTCTTTGTCGGCATTTTGGGCACGCTCAAGGCATGGCGAGCGTGCGCACAAAGCGGCCTCAAAGCGCGCGGCACGGTTCGTCATGTGCAAACGCGCACCGTCACGCTGGCGCGACGGTGCGCAAACTGCTGTAAAGCCGCGGCGTGTCGTGTGCAGACACGCACGCTCGCGGAACACGGAGTAAAAGAAGAAACTACTTGGGGGGGAAGCGCAGTGCTCCGTCGAGGCGGATGATTTCGCCGTTGAGATAGTCGTTCTCGATGATGTTCTGCGCCAGTTGCGCGTATTCCGTCGACCGGCCCATCCGCTTGGGGAACGGCACCTGCGGACCCCAGTACTGCTCGAGCTGGTCGGCGGCCTGCCCGTACGCGGGGGTGTTGATGGTGCCCGGCGCGATGGTGACCACGCGGATACCGAGCGGTGAAAGATCGCGGGCCGCATTCAGCGTCATGCCGATCACGCCGCCCTTGGCCGCGGCATACGGCAGTTGACCGATCTGACCCTCGTATCCGGCGATCGACGCGGTGTTGACGATCACGCCGCGGGCGCCCTCGTCGAGCGGTTCTGACTTTGCGATCTCGGCGGCCGCGAGCCGCATCACGTTGAAGACCGCGGTCAGATAGAACTCGATCGTCGTCTTGAAGCCGTCGAGGGCCAGCGGGGAGCCGTCCTTGCCGATCAGCCGGCCACCGCTGGCCGGGCCGCCGTGGGTGTCCACCGAGATCCGCAGGGGGGCCAGCGCCGCGGCCTCGGCGATCGCCGCGTTGACGGACTCCTCGGACGTCGCGTCGGTGCGGACATAGCGCACGCCGAGTTCGCTCTCGAGCTTCTTGCCCTTGTCGTCGGCCATGTCCGCGACCACGACCTTGGCGCCCGCGCCGTGCAGACGCCGCACCGTCGCCTCGCCGAGACCGCCGGCGCCACCAACCACGATTGCCGAGCTACCCGCGATCTGCATACGGTTCCCCTTCTTGCAACTGGCACTCTCGGCTTGAGAGAATAACATTCTCATACGTCGAGACGGAGATACACATGCCTGAAGCCGTGATCGTTTCTGCCCTGCGCACCCCCATCGGCACCGCGATGAAGGGCACGTTGCGAGACACCGACGCCTACGAGCTGGCCGAGCACGTGGTCGGTGCGGCAGCCGGCGAGGTGAACGGGCTGCCGATCGACGACGTCATCCTCGGCGAGGGGCTCTACGGCGGCGGTGTGATCGCCCGCCACGCCGCAATCACCGCGGGCCTGACCTCGGTGCCCGGGCTGTCGAACAACCGGCATTGCGCCGCGGGCCAGGCCGCGGTCCAAAGCGCCGCCGCCAGCATCCGCGCCGGCATGGACCAGGTGGTGATCGCCGGTGGGGTGAACTCCGCCTCCACCACGCCGCGCTTCACCCGCCGCGCCAGCAGCGCGAAAGACGCCGCGATGCTCGACTGGTTTCCCCCGACGCACCCTGACCGCGCCGACGCGCCGAACATGGACATGTCGATCACCGTCGGCTGGAACGCTGCCGTGCGCGCGGGCGTCAGCCGCGAAGAGATGGACGAGTGGGCGCTCGGCTCGCACCGCAAGGCGATCCAGGCGATCGACGAGGGCCGCTTCAAGGACGAGATCGTTCCGATCGAGACGCCCCACGGACAGTTCGACACCGACGAGCATCCGCGTCGCGACACCAGCATCGAGAAGCTGGCCGCGCTCAAGCCGCTGCATCCTGAGATCGAGGGCTTCTCCATCACCGCAGGCAACGCCTGCGGCGCCAACGACGGCGCCGCCGTGCTGACGTTGGCCAGCGACCGGCTCGGGCTGCCCTCGTTGGGCACCGTCAAGGCGTGGGCATCGGTCGGCGTCGATCCTGCTTTCACCGGACTGGCGCCCGTCGAGGCGATCCCGAAAGCGCTCAAGCGTGCGGGTATTTCGCTCGCCGACGTCGATCTGTTCGAGATCAACGAGGCGTTCGCGGCGATGTGCGTGGCCACCGTCAAACTGCTCGACATCAACCCCGACCGCGTCAACGTCAGCGGAAGCGGTTGCTCGCTCGGCCACCCCGTGGCAGCCACCGGCGCGCGGATGCTCGTCACGCTCGTCCACGAATTGCGCAGGCGCGGCGGGGGGATCGGGGTCGCCGCGATGTGCGCGGGCGGCGGCATGGGATCGGCAACGGTCATCGAGGTGGCCTGAGCCGCCCGGCGGCGGCATCAAGCAGGCGCTCCGTAGACTGCCAGACGATGACCAGCTCAGACGATATTGCGGAGCTCATCGAGGCGGCACGCAACGGATCGGCCCGCGCGACCGGCCGATTGCTCAGCATTGTCGAAAGCCCCCGGCGCAGCGAGCTTCTCGACGCGCTCGGGCCCGTCGAGGTGCCGCGAGTGGTGGGAGTGACCGGGCCGCCGGGTGCGGGGAAATCGACGACGGTGGGTGCGCTCGTCGGCGCGTACCGTGAACGAGGCGTGCGCGTCGCGGTGCTCGCGGTCGACCCGTCGTCGCCATACAGCGGGGGAGCGCTGCTCGGCGACCGGATCCGCATGGCCGCCCACATCAACGATCCCGATGTGCTGATCCGATCCGTCGCCGCCCGTGGGCATCTCGGTGGGCTGGCCGCCGCGGTGCCCGCAGCCATCCGCGTTCTCGCGGCGCTGTCCTACGGGCTGGTGGTGCTGGAGACCGTCGGGGTCGGACAGTCCGAGATCGAGATCGCCGCGGTCGCCGATCCCACCGTCGTCATCCTCAATCCCGGCGCCGGTGACGCCGTGCAAGCGGCCAAGGCCGGCCTGCTCGAAGTCGCCGACATCGTGGTGGTGAACAAGGCCGATCGCGAGGGGGCCGACCAGACCGTGCGCGACCTTCGCGCCGAGAGCAGCGCCCCCGTCCTGAAACTGATTGCCGCACAAGGCGACGGTCTTCCTGAACTCGTCGACGCGATCGAGGCGCATCACCGCTCCGACAGCCCGGAACGGCGCGCCGCGCGCGCCAGGACGCAGATCTTGTCGCTGGCGCAGACGCTGCTGCGCACGCATCCGGAACTGGACCGGCTGGCCGCGGCCGTCGCCGACGGCACCGACGACCCCTACACCGCCGCCGAGCGCCTCTTCGTCGACCGGGAGCGGCCCTGAGCCTGCTCCGGTAGGTCGAGCAACCGGCGGGACATCCGAATCAACTGAGCGCGAAGCATTTCGGCGTCGAGATCGGAAACCAGCGGATGCATCACCGCCACGCTGATCGCACTCGACAGCACCGCCGCGTGCAGCCGGGCCTCCGGTCCGGCCTGGGTGCCCAGCAGCGCGGCATACAGACGCTCGATGAACCGTTGGAACGGCTCATGTTCGGCCTGAAGCCGGATGATCACCGGATCGAACTGCAGCACGCTGACGACTCCGCGTCGTTCGACGGCCTGGTCGATCATCCGGTCGAGCAGGATCTCGCGTGACTTGAGCCCGTGGTCGGCCGACTCGGCAGCTTCGAGCGCGTCCTCAAGATAGCCCATCTCGCGTTCGGTGATCGCGATGACGATCTCTTCCTTCGTCTTGAACTGGCGATACACCGCCGCCTTGGTCACCCCGATTTCATCGGCGATCATCTGCAGCGAGGTGCCGCTGACCCCGTGTTCGGCGATCAAGGCCACCGCGGCGTCCAAGACCCTGGTCTGCGCAGCGGTGCGGGTGATCGCACTGAATTTCTGCTCTGCCACGGCCATGTCGTCGAGGGTAGCCCAGCATTGACCGCTTGGTTGCCGATCGGCTACCGTTCGAGTAGCCGATCGGCAACCAACTATGAGGCGGACGATGAAGCGAACTGATGGCGAGTTGCTCATGCTGTGGGCGCTGCCCGCGATGGTGGTCATCTGGGTGTCCGCGTTCCTCCTGTTTCCCGGGTTTCTGCCCCCGATGTCGCCCACCATGTCCGCGGAGGAGGTCGCAGGCTTATACCGCGACGAGACGGCCCGGATCCGCTACAGCATGATCCTGTTCAACTGGTTCGGTGTGGGTCTGATTCCGACGGTGATCCTGTTGGCGATGCAGGTACGCAAGATGGCGCACCGCACGCCGATCCTGTCCTACTGCCTGATCGCATGCGCAGGTGGTCCGCCGACGCTGTTCCTGATCGCCAACATGTTCTGGTTGTTGGGTTCCTTCCGGCCCGAGCGTACCCCGGAGCTGACTCAACTGCTCAACGACCTCGCCTGGGTCACCTTCACCGTGCTGGTCCCCTATCTCATCGCCCAGTGCCTGGTGCTCGCCTTGGCGATCTACTGGGATCGTCGAGACCAACCGGTCTTTCGGCCATGGGTGGCGCACTTCAACCTGCTCATCGCCGTCGCATTGCTGCCCGCGGCGTTCGGGGCGGTGACGTTCGAGGGCCCGTTTGCCTGGGACGGCGTGCTGTCGTTCTGGGTCAAGAACATCGCGATCGCCGTCTGGATCGTGGTGATGGGAGTCGTTCTCGCCCAGAACATCCGCCGCCAACGTGCCGAAGTCGCGGTCGCCGCATGAGCGCGTTGAGCGCAGAACCGGTGACGGCGCCCGATCCGCCCAACGATTCACGGTGGGGCCGGCTGGTCTGGAACTTCCGCTACCACCCCAAGCGTGAGCTGTGGTTCGCGTGGTGGGTGATGGTGATCTTCTACCAGCTGTACGGCGTGCTGTTCTTCCTCGTCACGCGGGTGCAACCGCCGCCGAGCCCCGACTGGGACGCGCCGTTGATCGTGCAGTGGTTCGCCGATCGTCATCTCGGTCTGCTGACCGGGTTCGGCGTCGTGTTCCTGATCTCGGGCATGTGTGCGCCGATGAATGCTCTTCTCGCATATTCGATGTGGCGGATGTCGGTAAGTCGTGTCTTCGCCTACTCGTACCTGATCATGTACTCGCTCGCAGCGCTGCCCGGCATGCTCGTGATGGCCATCGCGATGACCGTCGGCGCGCTCCGGCCGGACCGTGACCCCGAACTGATCGTGTGGATGTATGACTTCGCGTTCCTGTCGTTCAGCGGCACGATGGGTGTCTTCCTGGTCGGCTCGGTGGTCTGGCTGGTGGCGATCCTGCTCGACAAGAACAACGTGTTCCCGAAGTGGTTCGCGTATCTGGGGTTGTGCAATGCGCTGACCGAAGTCGTCGTCGCACCGGCCTGGATCTTCCAACGGGGTGCTTTCGCGTGGAACGGTGCGATCGCGTGGTGGATCAACATGGTCGTGTTCGTCACCTACACCGCGGCGTTCATCATGCTGCTGCGCAATATGATCGAGCGGGAGGATTTCGGCACCGGACCGCTGCCCGATCTGCCACCGAAAGGCGTGACCGAAGCCACCGAAGCGGTGGAGGCGGCTCGATGACTGACGTCGTTGGCGCCGCGCCGAAACCGCTCGAGGATCAGCCGCCACCGCGAGTGCCCGGCCAGCCCGACATGTGGCTGTTCGTGTTGTTCGAGGCGCTGCTGTTCACCGGCTACTTCTCGGTCTACCTGGCCCTGCGCACGCAGAACGAGGATCTCTTCCTGCAGTCCCAAGCCGATCTGGATCTGCGGATCGGGGTCTTCAACACCATTGTCCTGCTGACGAGTTCGTGGGCGATCGCCCGGTGCGTGCAGGCCGCGCGCGGCGGTTCGTACCGTTCGGCGACGACGTACGCCTATGTGACCGTAGGGCTCGGGGTGACGTTCGTGGTGTCGAAGGTGTTCGAGTGGATTCTGGAGATCCGCATGGGGAACACGTTCACCAGCGCCGAGTTCTTCCAGCACTACTTCTTCCTCACGTCACTGCACTGCATCCACGTGTTGATCGGCTTCATCGTGTTGGGTGTGGTCCTCTACCAGTTGCGCAGCCCGGCGCGACGCTCGCAGGAACTCGTCGAAACGGGGGCAACGTACTGGCACACGGTCGATTTCCTGTGGGTGCTGATCTTTGCAATGCTCTACATCGTGAGGTGATCGGTGAGCAAACCATGAACAAGAGACTCGTCATCGCCTGGGCGATCCTGACGTTGTTGACGTTGGTCTACGTCTGGCTGGATGGGGCGGTCGACCAGAACGGCACCTTGAAGGCCAGCACCGTGGTCACAGTCAGCGCAATCGTCATCTCACTCATCAAGGTGCGCATCATCTTTCGCGAGTTCATGGAGGTACGCCACGCCCCGGACTGGCTGCGCCGCCTCACCGACGGCTGGGTGGTTCTCGTCGCCACTTGCCTGTTGAGCAGCTACTTCATCGGAATGGCCGTAGCCTGAGCGGCACTCGACGCTGAGTGTGCGGTTTCATACGCAGCACGCCGCGACGAGCGTATCGGGTCGCACAGTCGAGCACCGGCGGGCGTGCGAACCGCGAGTTACACGCGCGCCGAGGCGGCAAGGCCCGCGCGGTAGCCGAACACCATTGCCGGGCCGATCGTTCCACCGGCGCCGCCGTACGCCTTGCCGGTTGCTCCGGCCATCGCATTGCCCGCGGCGAACAAACCCGGGATCGCCGACCCGTTGACGTGCAGCACCCGGCCGTCGCAGTCGGTGCGGGGGCCGCCCTTGGTGCCCATCGCGCCGATCGACACCGGCACGGCATAGTAGGGCGGCGTGTCGATCGGGCCGAGGGTGCGGCCGGCGGGCGTCGGCGCCTTGTCGTCGCCCCAGTACCCGTCGTAGGCGCTCGAGCCCCGCGCGAAATCCGGGTCGCGATCGTGGGCGACGCCGTCGTTCCACGATTGCAGTGTGCGTGCCAAGCCGTCGGGGTCGATGCCGGTCTTCTCGCCGAGCTCCACCAGGTCCTTCGACGGTGAGAACCAGTCGGGGGCAGGGCCATCCGGTTCTATGCCGAGGAATCCGTACTTCTTCAGATGCAGCGAGTCGAAGACGATCCAGGCAGGATCGTTGGCATAGCCGAGCTTGGGATCGAGATAGTGAAACGGCCCCGCCATCGAGTTGTACTCGCCGGCCTCGTTGAGAAACCGCTTACCCGCCCGGTTGACGATGATGCTGCGCGGCCGGGTTCTTTCCAGCCGGACGCTGCGGCTGCGCGGCTGACCTCCGAACGTGTCGCCGGGAAGTTGCACGATCGGCACCCACCACGCCTCGCCCATGTTGGCCAGATCGGCGCCGTGCGCCATCGCCATCCGCAGGCCGTCGCCGGTGTTGTTGGGCGGCGAGACAGGTCCGCGCATCGGCCCCCGCAGGTACGCCTCGACCAGCTTGCGGTCCCACTCGAACCCGCCGGTTCCCAGGATCACGCCTCGGCGGGCCCGCACAGTGAACTCGTTGCCGTCCTGCGAGATTCGCACGCCGGTTATGCCGAGCGGGTCGGCGAGCAGTTCGACCGCGCGCGCGTTGGTTCGCGGCGCCACACCGAGGTTCAGCAGCCCCTTCAACAGCCCGGCGACCAGCGCCGTGCCCGCGACGCAGTAGTCGCCGGATTCGTCGTCGACCGAGGCGTGGATGCGCGCGCGGGTCTCGGCGTCGATGCCGACGTTGCTGAAATCCGCCGGAAACGAGGTGATGCGGTCGCGCCACTCACCGAGCAGGCTCAAGTCGAAAGGCTTGGCGTTGAGCGAACGCCCACCGGAGGGCCGCCCACCGGGCAGCTCGGGCTTGTAGTCAGGGAACCCCTCGGCGACCTCGAAACGCAGATCACTGTGTGCCTCAACGAAATCGAGCATCTCAGGTCCGGTGCGCACGAATGTCTCGACGAGGTCGTCGTCCATGTATCCCAGCGATTGGGCCCGCAGGTAGGCCATCGCGTCCTCGACGGAAAGCTCACCGTCCGCGGCGCGCTTGTGTGCCGGGATCCAGATGATGCCGCCGGAGACCGCCGTCGTACCGCCCACGGTCGCGGCCTTCTCGTAGATCTCCACCGAAGCGCCATTGGCCGCCGCGGTCAGGGCCGAGGTCAGACCGGCCCCGCCGCTGCCCAGTACGACCACGTCGACGTCATGATCCCAATCCGTCACGTGCTGCTCCTTCCGGCCGGAGTGACCCTCTAGTTGAGGATCGCGGACAACTCGTCGGCCGCCCTGATGACCGCGTCTCTGCCGCGTGTCAGGACGTCCTCGCGATGCGAGATGAGGTTGATACATGTCGGCGGCGCCGGTGGTCGTCGGCGCACCGGGACCGCGAGGCCGTAGGTGTTCGGCTCGATCTCGCCGTGGGTGATCACCCACCCCTGCTCGCGGGTCAACGGCACCAGGTCACGCTCGTCGGGGCGGGGCGGCATGCTCGACAGCAACGCGATTCCCGCGGCGCCCCGGTCCAGCGGATAGCGGCTGCCCTCATGGAAGGAGAGTTGATAGAAGACGTTGGTCGGCACGACGACGGCGATCGCGACCTGCTGATCGCCCTCGGCGACGAGAAGCGACACCGTGCTCGAGAGTTCGTCGGCGAGACTCCGCAGGGTCGGCAGGCTCAGCTGGCGCACGTTGTTGTCGAACGACGCCCCGAGCACCGCCAGCGCCGCGGCCGAGCGGTACCGGCCGTCCTCGCCCTTGGCCACCAAACGGAACTGCGACAGCGTCGACAGCAACCGGTAGGCGATGGTCCGGTGCACACCGATGTCGTCGGCGACCTGCTGGGCGGTCAAACCGGTGCGGGAGCTGGCCACCAGTTGCAAGGCGGCCAACCCTCTGGCCAGCGTCTGCGAGCCGGGTGCCCCGTTGGGCGCGGCACTGATCGACTCCGTCTGCCGGGCCCGGCCGTGCTCGACGCGCTGTCGGGCTCCGCCCTGCTCCACCCGCTGTCGGGCTCCGCCCTGCTCCACCCGATGTCGGGCTCCGCCCTGCTCCACCCGATGTCGGGCTCCGCCCTCCGAAGGCATGGCGTCCCTTCCTCGACTTCCCTTGACATCTAGCTGCCGCGAGAGTGATGCTCTGACTATAGTGCACGTGGGTGTGCGATAAATGAGCAGAGTGCTTACAAATTACGAGAATTCGATTCTCGCGGTCAAGAGAGGGTGAGCGTGTCTGAGCCGGATTCGCTGGCGGCTTCCGCGGCCGACAAGCGTTCTGCGTCAGCGGAGTTCGAAAGCGTCTGGAGCGATCTGCAGGGCGTCTCGTTCGCTCAGGGCTACCTCGACGCCGGCGGGACCCGTACTCGCTATCTGCATGCCGGTGACACCGACAACCCGGTGCTCGTCTTCCTGCACGGCTCCGGTGGGCATGCGGAAGCCTACGTGCGCAACCTGGAGGCGCACGCCGAGCACTTCTCGGTCTGGTCGATCGACATGCTCGGCCACGGCTACACCGACAAACCCGGTCATCCGCTGGAAGTCGGCCACTACGTCGACCATCTGATGGCGTTCCTCGACGCCGCAGGGGCCGACCGCGCCCACATCAGTGGTGAGTCGCTCGGTGGTTGGGTCGCGGCGCGATTCGCGGTCGACCACCCCGACCGATTGGACCGGCTGGTGCTCAACACCGCGGGCGGCTCGCAGGCCGATCCCGAGGTGATGAAGCGGATCATCACGCTGTCCATGGCCGCCGCCGAGAACCCGACGTGGGAGACGGTGCAGGCCCGCATCAAGTGGCTGATGGCCGACAAGACCAAGGATTACGACGACATCGTCGCGAGCAGGCAGCGGGTGTACCGGCAGCCGGGGTTCGTCACGGCGATGCGCGACATCATGGCGCTGCAGGACCCGGAGATCCGCGCACGCAACCTCCTCGGGCCCGACGAGTACGGATCGATCACCGCGCCGACCCTGGTGGTGTGGACCAGTGACGACCCCACGGCCGACGTGACCGAGGGGCGACGCATCGCCTCGATGATCCCGGGCGCCCGCTTCGAGGTGATGCCCGGATGCGGTCACTGGCCCCAGTACGAGGATCCCAAGACGTTCAACCGGCTGCACCTGGACTTCCTGTTGGGGCGGCTATGACGACGACCGACGTCGACGTCGTCATCGTCGGGGCAGGCCCGTCGGGCCTGACGCTGGCCAACATCCTTGGGCTGCACCGGGTCCGGACGCTGGTGGTCGAGGAACGCGACACGCTCATCGACTACCCCCGCGGTGTCGGTCTCGACGACGAGGCGCTGCGGACGTTCCAGTCGATCGGCCTGGTCGACCGGGTGCTGCCGCACACTGTGCCGAACCAGATCCTGCGGTTCTTCGACGCCAACCGACGGCTGCTCGCCGAGATGGCGCCGCCCGACGCCCGGTTCGGCTGGCCCAAACGCAACGGCTTCGTGCAACCGATGGTCGATGCCGAATTGTTCGGCGGGCTGGACCGATTCGACAATGTGGACGTCCGGTTCGGGTGTCGGATGGAGTCCTGCGTCGAGACCGACGACGCGGTGACGGTGCAGTTCGCCGGTGACAAGCCGTCGGTCACGGCTCGTTACGTGGTCGGCTGCGACGGCGGCCGCAGCGCCACTCGCCGGCTGATGGGCGTGTCGTTCGACGGCACCACGTCGTCGACCCGCTGGTTGGTGGTCGACGTCGCCAACGACCCGCTCGGCCATCCCAACAGTGAGGTGGGCGCCGACCCGGCGCGCCCCTATGTGTCGATCTCAATCGCCCACGGCATCCGCCGCTTCGAATTCCTGATCCATCCTCACGAGACCGACGCAGAAGCCGACGATCCGGCGTTCGTCAGAAGAATGCTGGCGCAACGGGTCCCGTATCCCGAGCAGGTCGACATGATCCGGCACCGGGTCTACACGCACCACTCCCGCATCGCCGGTTCATTCCGCAAGGGCCGGATGCTGCTCGCCGGTGATGCCGCGCACCTGATGCCGGTCTGGCAGGGGCAGGGATACAACAGCGGTATCCGCGACGCGGCCAACCTCGGCTGGAAACTCGCCGCGGTGGTGACCGGGCAGGCCGACGACGCCCTGCTGGACACCTACGACGTCGAGCGTCGCAAACACGCCCGCGCGATGATCGACCTGTCCACCATGGTCGGCCGCGTGATATCGCCGACCAACCGCAGGGTAGCCGCGTTGCGGGACCGGGTCATTCACGCCGCTTCCGTGGTTCCCTCGCTGAAGCGCTACATCCTCGAGATGCGTTTCAAGCCGATGCCGCGCTATCAACAGGGCGCCGTGTTCCATTCCGCACCGGGTGCCGGTGCGGCAGGGGCGGTCTCGCCGACGGGCACGTTGTTCATCCAGCCGCGCGTCGACACCCGCACTGAGCAGAACGTGTTGCTTGACGACGTGCTCGGGCCGGGTTTCGCGGTGCTGTGCTGGAGCAACAACCTGCGAGCGATACTGGGCGACAACGCGTTCAACCGATGGAAGGCGTTGGGTGCGGAGTTCATCGAGGCACGTCCGATGACTCAGCTGCGCTGGCCGGGTCACGACGACGACGATGTGGTGGTGATCGGTGACAGGACCGGTGCGCTCAAGGCGTGGTTCGACACCTACACCGACTCGGTGTTGTTCCTGCGGCCCGACCGCTGCATCGCCGGCGCCTGCATCGCTCAGCGCGCCGCCGAACTGAGCGAATCTCTATTCGACGTTCTGCGTCTGACCCAGGGAGGAGGCACCGGTTCTCATGGGCACACTGGCCCTGTGCTGCATGTCGCACAGCCCGCTACTGAACCTTCCGGGACCGTCACGGGATCTCCTTGACGACATCGAGACGGCGATATCGGGTGCACGCCGGTTCGTCGCCGACTACGACCCCGAGCTCGTCGTCATCTTCTCCCCGGACCACTACAACGGGTTCTTCTACCGGACGATGCCGCCGTTCTGCATCGGCACGGCCGCCCAGGGCGTCGGTGACTACGGCTCGCACGCCGGCCCGTTGAACGTGCCCGAAGACGTCGCGACCGACTGTGCCCGAGCGGTTCTGGAGTCGGGAATCGACGTCGCCATCTCGGCGAGCATGGACGTCGATCACGGAACGGTCCAACCGTTGCAGAACCTGTTCGGGGATGCGACGTCGGTGCCGACGATCCCCGTGTTCATCAACTCGGTGGCCACCCCGCTCGGGCCGGTGCGCCGGGTGCGGGCGCTCGGAGCGGCACTCGGCACCTTCCTCGCGACGCTCGACAAACGTGTCCTCGTCGTGGGGTCCGGTGGGCTGTCGCACGATCCGCCGGTGCCCACGTTGGCGACCGCGCCGCCCGCCGCGCTGGAACGGATCGTGCACGGTGCGCCCATGACAGCGGAACAGCGGCAGGCCCGCCAGGTCGCGGTGATGGAGGCCGCGCAGGCGTTCGCGCACGGCGAGAGCCCGTTGCAGCCGCTGAACCCGGAGTGGGACGCGGCTTTCCTCGAGCTGATCGACAACAACCGGCTCGCCGAGGTGGACGGCTGGTCCAACGAGTCGATCGAGCGCGAGGCCGGCCATTCGGCACACGAAGTACGCACGTGGATCGCGGCTTTCGCCGCGCTTGCCGCGCACGGCCCGTACCGCACCGATCAGCGGTTCTACCGGGCGGCACCGGAATTGATCGCAGGGTTCGCGATCAGGACGGCGGTTCTGGATGTCTGACAACAAGTTCGACCACACCGTCGACGTGCTTGTCGTCGGGTCAGGTGGCGGCGGAATGACCGCGGCGCTGGCCGCCGACGCGTTCGGTCTGGACACCCTCATCGTCGAGAAGTCGGCGCACTTCGGCGGGTCCACCGCGTTGTCCGGCGGCGGCATCTGGGTGCCCGGTGCCCCCTCGCAGCGCAAGGCGGGTTACGTGCCGGATCCCGACGGTGTCGTTGAGTACCTACGCCAGATCACCGGAGGCCTGGTCAGCGACGCGCGTCTGCGCCAGTACGTCGATGCCGCTCCGGAGATGATGGAGTTCCTCGAAAAGCGCAGCCCGTGGTTCGAATTCGTGTGGAAACCGGGCTACGCGGACTACTACCCGGAGCTGCCGGGCGGGTCGGCACAGGGCAGCACGATCAACGTGCCCGCCATCGACCTGCGCAAGCTAGGCGACGAGGAGCAGCACCTGCTGCAGCCGCTCGCGCTGGCCCCGAAGGGAATCTGGTTCGCGCCCAAGGACCTTCGGTTGTTCTACCAGGTTCGCCAGAACTGGCGCGGCAAGGCCGTTCTCGTCAAGTTGATCTGGCGGATGTTCCGAGCCCGGGTTCTCGGTGACCGGATGGCGGCCATCGGCCAGTCGCTGGCCGCCCGCATGCGGCTGGCGCTCAAACAACACGACGTCCCGCTGTGGCTCAATGCGCCGATGAGCGAACTGATCACCGACGTCGACGGAGCGGTGATCGGGGCGGTGGTGGAGCGTGACGGTCGTCAGCAGCGCATCGAAGCCCGGCACGGCGTGATCCTGGCCGCGGGTGGATTCGACCACGACATGGAGTGGCGCCGCCAGCACCTGCCGCTACTCGAAAAGGATTGGAGCTTCGGCAATCCGGCGTCCATGGGGGACGCCATCCGGGCGGGGGAGAAGGTGGGCGGCTCGACCGATCTGCTCGACGAGGCCTGGTGGTTTCCCGCGATCTGCTGGCCCGACGGGCGGTTGCAGTTCATGCTCAACGAACGCATGATGCCGTCGCAGTTCGTGGTGAACGGCGAGGGCAAGCGGTTCATCAACGAGGCCGCCCCCTACATGGACTTCGCGCACGCGATGATCGAGGGTCACAACAGCGGGGTCACGCACATTCCGTGCTGGCTGATCACCGACATCCGGTCGTTCCACCGGTACGTGGTCGCCGGGCACCTGCCGATCCCCAAGATTCCGTTCGCGCCGGTGCCGACCGGCTGGAAGGTGCCCAAGGCGTGGCTGGAATCCGGTGTCGTACATGAGGGAAGCAGCTTCGAGGAACTCGCGGGCAAGATAAGCGTTCCGCCGGCACAACTGCGCCAGACCGCCCAGCGGTTCAACGAACTGGCGCGCAACGGTCACGACGACGACTTCAACCGCGGCGACTCGGCCTACGACAACTACTACGGCGACCCCACGCTGCCGAACCCGAACCTGCACCCGCTGGGTAAGCCGCCCTACTACGCGTTCCAGATCATCCTGGGCGACCTGGGCACCTCCGGAGGTCTGCGCACCGACGAGTACGCCCGGGTGCTGCGCGCCGACGACCGCGTCATCGGGGGCCTCTACGCCGTCGGCAACACGTCGGCCGCGGTGATGGGCCGCAGTTACGCGGGCGCCGGCGCCACCATCGGCCCCGCGATGACCTTCGGCTATGTCGCGGCCAAGCACATCGCCGAGCAACTGTCCGGCTCTGGAATTCAGACCGGCTCTAGTACCGATTCGACACTCGATACACATCGGAAGGTAACGAAATGAAGATCTCGCTGTTCTACGAATTCCCACTGCCGCGGCCGTGGAGCGAAGACGACGAGCACAAGCTTTTCCAGGACGGCCTCGACGAGGTGGAGCTTGCCGACAAGGCCGGTTTCTCGACGGTGTGGCTGACCGAGCACCACTTCCTGGAGGAGTACTGCCACTCCACCGCGCCCGAGATCTTCCTGTCCGCCGCGAGCCAGCGGACCCAGAACATCCGCCTGGGCTTCGGCATCATGCATCTGCCGCCGGTCGTCAACCACCCCGCACGTGTCGCCGAACGGGTTGCGACACTGGACCTGATCTCCAACGGGCGCGTGGAGTTCGGCACCGGCGAGTCGTCGTCGGTCGGCGAACTGGGCGGTTTCGGTGTCGATCCCGCCGACAAGCGCGCGATGTGGGAAGAGGCGCTGGAGGTTTCGATCCGCTGTATGACCGAGGAGCCGTTCACCGGTTTCAAGGGAGAGCACATCGAGATGCCCCCGCGCAACGTCGTGCCCAAACCGCTGCAGAAGCCGCATCCGCCCGTCTGGGTGGCGTGCACCAGGCCCGCATCGGTCGCCATGGCAGCCCAGAAGGGCCTGGGCGCACTGAGTTTCGCCTACACGGGCCCGGGGCCGCTGACCGAGCGGGTGAACGGCTACTACAAGGAGTTCGAGGAGAACGGCGCGCCGGTCACTCCGCAGATGAACCCGAACATCCTCGCCATCGGCGGTGACTTGTCGATGATGGTGGCGCCCACCGACGAACAGGCGATCGAACGGCTCGGCAAGGGCGGCGGCTTCTTCGCGTTCGGCATCATGCACTACTACATGACCGGTATGCACACACCGGGCCGGACCGGGGTGTGGAAGCGGCACCTCGAGGAGATCGAGAAGGACCCCAGCATCGTTTATGGCCCCGACCGCGGTCCGATCGGAAGCCCGGACACGGTGCGTAACTTCCTGCGCGGCTACGAGGAAAGCGGTGTCGACGAACTGATCCTGTTGCTGACCCCGCGCAGGCACGAAGAGACGATGGAGTCCATCGAGTTGATGGGCAAGGAGGTGCTGCCCGAGTTCATCGAACGCGACGAGAAGGCGCAGGCGGAGAAGGCCAAACGACTCGAGCCGATCATCGAGAAGGTCGAAGCGCGCCGGCAACCGTCGCAGGCGCCCGTCTTCGACGAGAGCTATGCGTTCGGCGGACTGCCCACGGGCCGCCAGAACTACACGGCCAACGAGGTGTCGCTGGCGATGGACGAGATGAACGCCGGCATCGAGGCGGCGGCCGCCAAACTCAAGTCAGGAGAAGGGTGGGCGAGCCGCAACCCCGAAGCGGACGCCAAGAGCGCGCAGTGACGGGCGCCGGCTGCAGATGAGCCATGGGCCGATTTGAGGAACTGTGGCGCTACGACGGGCGCCATGTGGTCGTCACCGGATGCGCCTCGGGCATCGGTGCCCACGTCGCCCGTCAGGTCGCCGACCTCGGCGCCGAGGTGATCGGACTCGACATCAAACCGCCGACCGAGCGTGTCGGCGAGTTCGTCGAACTCGATCTGTCGGATCAACAGTCGATCGACCGGGCGGCCGACGCCGTCGGCGACTCGGTCGACGCGCTGTTCAACGTCGCCGGGGTGTCGTCGGGGATCAAGGACCCGCTCCGGGTCGTGACGATCAACTTCCTGGGTACCCGGCGGTTCACCGAGGCGCTGGTGCCCCGGATGCGCGCCGGATCGGCGATCGCGAACGTGTCGTCGCTGGCGGCGTCGGCCTACCGGGACAACGCACCGGTCACCGCCGGGCTGGTCGACACGGACACGGTCGAGGCGGGCATCGAGTGGTGTCGAC
This sequence comes from Mycobacterium neumannii, assembly GCF_002245615.1. NCBI lineage: Bacteria > Bacillati > Actinomycetota > Actinomycetes > Mycobacteriales > Mycobacteriaceae > Mycobacterium > Mycobacterium neumannii. Next base: position 88,512 of record NZ_NKCO01000002.1, read on the forward strand.
GCAATCCCGAGGCGCTGGCCGACGGCGGCGGTTACCGGTTGTCCAAGGAGGCCATCATCCTCTACGGCATGGCACAGGTGAGCGCGTTGGGCGCCAGGGGGATTCGCATCAACTGCACCGCACCCGGGGTGACCGACACGCCGATCCTCGACCAGTTGCGCAGCGCGTACGGGCAGGAGTTTCTCGATTCCTTCCGGACGCCGCTGGGCCGGGCCGCCGAACCGCAGGAGCAGGCCAGCGTGCTGACCTTCCTCAACAGCAGGGCGGCCAGTTATCTCACCGGTCAGGTGATCTGGGTGGACGGAGGCACCACGGGGGAGACGGACCTCGCGGGAGCGGTACGGCGGCGTTGACGTGAAAGTCAGTACAGTGAAAGGCAATCCATGGCCAGCATGAGCGAGTTCCGCCGCGTCGCCGACGACGTGCGCAATTGGGGCCGCTGGGGCGACGACGACGAGCTGGGCACGCTGAACCTCATCACGCCCGACAAGGTGGCCGAAGCGGCCGCGCTCGTGAAGAAGGGAACGGTGATCCCCCTCGGAGGCGACTTCGGCTCGAACGGCCCGCAGGGGGCGTTCCAGTTCCGCCCGAACCCCACCCACGTGATGACGGTGGACGGCGGCGACGCGAACACGCTGGCGCAGTACGGGCCCCAGTGGCTGCGGAACTCGGTGGCTCACCAGGTCAGCGAGTTCTTCGTGGACAACCCGTTTCGCTTCAACGACGACATGATCGTGATGCCGCTGCAGGCGGCCACGCAGTGGGACGCCATCTCCCACGTCTACTACGAGGACAAGCTCTACAACGGCTTTCCCGCGGACTCGGTGACCAGCTTCGGGGCCATCCATCTGGGAATCGAGAAGGTCGACGTCAAGGGCATCACCTCCCGAGGAGTGCTGCTCGACGCGGTCCGGCACCGCGGCGCCGACGTCTTCCTCGAACCCGGGAACCCGGTCACACCAGCAGAACTCGACGATATCGCCAAGGCCCAGGGTGTGAGGATCACGCAGGGGGACATCGTGGTCGTACACACCGGGTGGTGGACGAGGTTCCTGTCGACCGGTGACGGCTCCGAACCAGGATCCGGACTGGACTGGACCTGCGCATCGTGGCTGCACGACCATGACGTCGCCGCGGTCGCTGCGGACAACCTCATGGTCGAGGACCCCGACCCGGCCAACGGAGTCGAGGGCACGTTTCTGCCCATGCACATGGTCTGCCTGCGCGACATGGGCCTCATGTTCGGCGAATACTGGGACCTCACCGGCCTGGCGGCCGATTGCGCCGCCGACGGTGTCTACGAGTTCCAGTTGATCGCACCGCCTTTGAAGGTCGTTGGCGCGGTGGGCGCGCCCGTCAGCCCGATCGCAATCAAGTAGTGGGTGAGGATATGACTGCAAGCACCAGAACCGGCGGTGCACCGTTCGTCGTGGGACTCGGCGGCACCCTTCGGGCGAATTCGTCGACCGAACGCGCCCTGCGTTATTGCCTGGCGGCGGTCGAGCAGCAGGGCGGGCGGACGCGGCTGTTCGCGGGACCCGACCTGGATTTGCCGATGTATGCGCCGCACTCGCTGGAACGCACACCCCAGGCTCTCGAACTGGTCAGCGCGCTGCGCGATGCGGACGCCGTGGTCGTCGGCTCACCCGGTTACCACGGAGCGATCTCGGGATTGGTCAAGAACGCGCTCGACTACATCGAGGATCTGCGGGAGGACCCGCGCGTCTATCTGGACAACACGCCGTGGGGTTGCATCAGTTGCGCCTACGGCTGGCAGGCGGCGGTCAACACGCTCGGACAGTTGCGCTCCATCGGGCACGCGCTGCGCGCGTGGCCGACTCCGCTGGGCGTGGCGATAAACTCCGCCGACCAGATCTGGGACGAGACAGGGGAATTGATCCACGACGCTACCCAGAATCAGCTGGACATGCTCGCCACCCAAGTGCTGTTCTTCGCCAAGGCCGCCCGGGAGACCGCGTGACCGAGCTCCAACGCAAGTCGGTGCTGGTCGACGGGATGGTGACCGGTTACCTCGAAGCCGGACAAGGCGATCCGGATCCGGTCGTCCTGCTGCACGGTGGGGAGTTCGGCGCCGGCGCCGAGATCGGCTGGGAGCACAACATCGCCGCGCTCGCCACGCGTTACCGCGTGCTCGCGCTCGACATGCTCGGGTTCGGCGAATCGGCGAAGGTCATCGACTTCAACGACGGCCGCGGTATGCGGATCCGGCACATCGCGCGGTTCTGCGAAGTCGTCGGGGTGGAATCCGCGCATTTCGTGGGCAACTCGATGGGGGCCGTGAACCTTTTCGTCGACGCCACCTCCGAAGCGCCGGTGCTGCCCGCCCGCAGCCTGGTGACCATCTGCGGAGGCGGCGAGATCCAGCGCAACGAGCATTCGGCCGCGCTGTACGACTATGACGCCACGTTCGCGGGGATGCGCCGGATCGTCACGGCGCTCTTCTACGACGCCTCCTACCCCGCCGACGAGGAATACGTCCAGCGCCGCTACGAAGCCAGCATCGCCCCGGGTGCGTGGGAAGCGCTGGCGGCGGCGCGGTTTCGACGCCCCGGCCTGGAGGCCCCACCGCTGCCGTCGAGTGCCCGCGCCTACGAGCGCATCACCGTGCCGACACTGGTGGTCGAGGGCGGCGGTGACAAACTGTTACCCCGCGGGTGGGCGGGCGAGATCGCGGGCCAGATCCGCGGCGGCCGGTCCGCGGTGATCGACGCGGCCGGGCACTGCCCGCAGATCGAACAACCGGACGCGGTCAATGAACTACTGCTCGGCTTCCTGGCCGACTCACACGAAGGGGCGGCATGACCGGCGAACTCGAGGGCAAGGTCGCGGTCGTCACGGGAGGCTCTTCCGGTCTCGGTGAAGGGTTGGTGCGGCGATTCTGCGCCGAGGGCGCCAAGGTGGTCGTCGGTGACGTCGACCGCGAGGGCGGCGCCCAACTCGTCGCCGACCTCGGTGACTCCGTCCGCTTCATCGAGACCGATGTGGCCGAGGTCGAGCAGGTCACCCGACTGGTTTCCACGGCGGTCGAGGAGTTCGGCGGCCTGCACGTGATGGTCAACAACGCGGGCGTGTCGGGCAAGATGTTCCCGAAGTTCCTCGACGACGACCTCGCCGACTTCCACCAGGTGATGGCCATCAACGTCCTTGCGGTCATGGCCGGTACGCGCGACGCGGCTCGGCACATGTCGAAACACGGCGGCGGATCGATCATCAACTTGACCTCGATCGGCGGCATCCAGGCCGGCGGTGGCGTGATGACGTACCGGGCGTCGAAAGCCGCCGTCATCCAGTTCACCAAGTCTGCGGCCATCGATCTGGCCCACTACGAGGTTCGCGTCAACGCGCTCGCCCCAGGCAACATCCGGACCGCGATCGTGCGCAAGTCGGCGACGGGAGAGGACCTCGAGCGCCTCGAGGCGTTCGAGGCCAAGATCCGCGAACAGATGCGCAACGACCGCCCGTTGAAGCGGGAGGGCACCGTCGAGGACGTCGCCGAGGCTGCGCTGTACCTCGCCGGCGACCGTTCCCGGTATGTCACCGGAACCATCCTTCCCATCGACGGCGGCACCAGTGCGGGGAAGGTGATTGTCCGCAAATCGAAGCCATGAGAACTTTAAATCAGTCGCTTGACTTAAGCGCTCGGGAGCGGTTGACTGTGACGGTGACCACTGCCAGAAGCGTGCGCACCGAACGGGCCAGCACCACGCGCGAAGCGATCCTGGCCGCCGCCGAGCGGCTGTTCGCCGAGCACGGTGTCTACGCGGTATCGAATCGTCAGGTCAGTGAGGCCGCGGGTCAGGGCAACAACGCCGCGGTCGGCTACCACTTCGGCACGAAGGCCGACCTGGTGCGGGCCATCGAGCAGAAGCACCGCGTCTCCACCGAGCGTCTGCTGTCGCGGATGGTCGCCGAGATCGGCGATTCGACCGATCTTCGCGACTGGGTCGCCTGCCTGGTTCGCTCACTCACCGAACACCTGGCCCAGATCGGGACCCCGACGTGGTACGCGCGCTTCGCCGCGCAGGCGCTGGCCGACCCCGAGTACCACAAGATCGTGGTCAAGGGTGCTCTCGAGTCGCCGTCGGTGCAACGCGTCGTCGACGGGATCACCCGCTGCCTGCCGGACCTGCCGCCTGCGGTGGTCACCGAGCGAAACATCATGGCTCGCAACCTGATGATGCACACCTGCGCCGATTTCGAACGTGCCTTCGCCGAGGGGGCCGACATGCCGCGGACGACCTGGAGTTCCGCGGCGTCCGGGCTCATCGACGCGATCGTCGGGCTGTGGCAGGCCCCGATCACGGAGCGCCCGGCATCATGAAACTGACTGTCGACCAAGACAAGTGTGTGTCATCGGGTCAGTGCGTGCTCAACGCGAGCGACATCTTCGACCAGCGCGACGACGACGGTGTCGTGGTCCTGCTGAACGACAGCCCGGCGGGTGACCAGGCCGACGACGCCCGCAAGGCGGCGGCGGCCTGCCCCGCACTCGCCATCCACATCGAGGAATGAGAACGACCGTATGTCTGAAACCTTGACCGGAACCCCCGACGTGTCCGCGGATATCCCCGAATACCCGATGGAACGCGACCCGCGCTGCCCGTTCGCCCCGCCGCCGCAGATGCTCGACCATCCCAAAGGTCTGTTCCGCGTGAAGATCTGGAATGGCAGCACACCGTGGCTGATCACCGGCTACGAGGAGGCCCGCGCGCTGTTCACCGACTCCCGAATCAGCGTCGACGATCGGATCGACGGCTTCCCGCATTGGAACGAGCACATGCTCGCCACCGTCCACAAGCGGCCACGCTCGGTGTTCACCTCCGACGCCGAGGAACACACCCGCTTCCGCCGGATGCTGTCCAAGCCGTTCACGTTCCGCCGCGTCGAGGGCCTGCGCCCTGCGATCCAGAAGATCACCGATGAGTGCATCGAAGCGATCCTTGCCGGTCCCCAGCCCGCCGAACTGGTCTCGAAGCTGGCGTTACCCGTTCCCACCGTGGTGATCAGCGAAATGCTCGGCGTCCCTTATGAAGACCATGAGTTCTTCCAGGAGCATGCGAACGCCGGGCTGGCTCGCTACGCCGCCGCGGACGCCATGCAGAAGGGCGCGATGAGCCTGCACCAGTATCTGGTGAATCTCGTCGAGCAGAAGCAGGCCAACCCGTCCGAGGACGCCGTGTCCGACCTCGCTGAGCGGGTGAACGCCGGCGAGATCAGCGTCAAGGAGGCCGCGCAGCTCGGCACCGGCCTGCTGATCGCAGGACATGAGACCACGGCCAACATGATCGGCATCGGGATCCTGGCGCTCCTCGAGAACCCGGAACAGGCCGACTTCCTGCGCAATGCCGAGGATCCGAAGGCGATCGCCAACGCGGTCGAGGAGCTGATGCGTTACCTGTCGATCATCCAGACTGGCCAGCGCCGGGTGGCGCTAGAGGACATCGAGATCGGTGGCGAGACCATCAAGGCCGGCGACGGCGTCATTTTGGACCTGGCACCGGCGAACTGGGACGCGCGCGCCTATCCCGACCCCGACAGGCTCGACCTCAGCCGCGACGCGGGCCAGCAGCTCGGATTCGGATACGGCAGGCATCAGTGCGTCGGCCAGCAGCTCGCCCGTGCCGAACTGCAGATCGTGTTCCACACCTTGTTGCGGCGCATACCGACGCTGAAGCTGGCCGTGCCGATCGAGGAGGTGCCGTTCAAACACGACCGCCTCGCCTACGGCGTCTACGAACTTCCGGTGACCTGGTAGTCAGGTCCATCCCTCAGCCCGATTGGAGTGTCAACGATGTCAGCACCAACAACTCCCGCCCACCCCCCGGCCACCCTCTATCCACCCGAGGGCTTCGGCGCCCCCAAGCACCGCAAGGGCCACGCTACAGGCGATTTCGGGCTGCCCGCCGGCACCGAGATCTTCTCCGCGGACAACCACATCTCGGTGGCCGACGACATCTTCTACGACCGTTTCCCCGAGGAGCTCAAGGGCGCCGCGCCGCGCATCTGGTACGAGGACGGCGCCTACATGGTCGGCATGAAGGGCAAGGCCTGGACCGGCGGCGACTTCGGCCGGGTGCTGATGCAGTACGACGACCTCGCCGGAGCGGCGTCGAACAACATCGAGGCCCGCGTCCGTGAGCTCAAAGAGGACGGCATCGACAAGGAACTGGCCTTCCCCAACGCGGTGCTGGCGTTGTTCCACTATCCGGACAAGGCCCTGCGCGAGCGGGTCTTCCGGATCTACAACGAGCACATCGCCGATCTGCAGGAGCGCAGCAACGGCCACTTCTATGGTGTCGGCCTGATCAACTGGTGGGACCCCAAGGGCACCAGGAGCACGCTGGAGGAGCTGAAGTCGCTGGGGCTCAAAACGTTCCTGCTGCCGCTCAACCCCGGGAAAGATGACGACGGCAACATCTACGACTACGGCAGCACCGACATGGACGCGGTGTGGGACGAGATCGAGGCCGCAGGCGTGCCGGTCAGTCACCACATCGGCGAGACGCCACCCAAGACGCCGTGCCAGCACAACAGCGTCGTGGTGGGCATGATGGTCAATGTCGACTCGTTCCGCGAGCAGTTCGCCAAGTATGTGTTCTCCGGCATCCTCGACCGCCACCCGACGCTGAAGATCGGGTGGTTCGAGGGCGGTATCGCCTGGGTGCCAACGGCTCTGCAGGACGCCGAGCACATGCTCGCGTCGTACCGACACATGTTCAACCACCAGCTCGAGCATCCCGTGCGGCACTACTGGGACAACCACATGTGCGCGTCGTTCATGGTCGACCCGCTCGGCCTGGAGCTCATCGACAAGATCGGCGTCGACAACGTGATGTGGTCGTCGGACTACCCGCACAACGAATCCACGTTCGGATACTCGGAGAAGTCGCTGAAGACGGTCGTCGACGCGGTCGGACCCGAGAACGCCGTGAAGATCGTCAGCACCAACATCAAGAACTTCCTGGGGATCTCGTGACCACATTCGCACCACAGTCGGCGTCGATCGACATTCCGGACCTTCCCGACCTCGCGCGGATGTACCGGGAATGCGGTGCCCGGCTGCGTGATTCGATGAAGGACAAGGGTGTCGACGCACTGGTGCTGATCGGCAACGGCAACGTCGTGTATGCGACCGGAATCAGCTGGCCGCTGCTCGACGCCGGGCTCTCACACGTGGAACGCCCGGTGGCGATCGTGCTCGCCGACGACCCGCATCCGCACTTGTTCATGCCGCTGCGCGAGGGGTCGTCATCGCAGTGCGAGGTTCCCGACGATCATGTGCACGGCCCGCTCTACCTCGAATTCGACGAGGGTGTCGAACAATTCGCGAAGGTGCTGGCCGACCTGGTTCCCGCGGGCGGCAAGATCGCGGTCGACGAGCTGACCGGCGCCATGCGCCGCGCATCCGCAGCTCTGTTCCCTTCGGGTCCGCCGTCGGACGCCGCGCAGGTCGTCGGGCCGGCCAAGCTGGTCAAGACGCCCGACCAGATCTCGTGCGTCCGCCATGCCTGCCGTATCACCGAAGAGGCGATGGTCGACGTGCAGAAGGCGCTCGCCCCCGGTGTGCGGCAGGTCGACCTCTCGGCGGCGTTCGTCCGGCGCGCCTTCGAACTCGGCGCGACCGCCAACATGCTCGAGGCCATCTGGCAGGTGATGCCCACGACGAAGACCAGCGGTTCGGTCTGGACCACCACTGGAGATCTGGCGCTGCCCCTGCTGACCACCGAACGTGAACTCGAACGCGGCGACGTGCTGTGGACCGACATGAGCATCACCTACAAGGGCTACTGCTCCGACTTCGGGCGCACGTGGCTGGTCGGCGACGAGCCGAACGACCGCCAACACGCGCAGTTCGAGAAGTGGCGCGAGATCCTGTCTGCCGTGCTGTCGGTCACCAAAGCCGGTGCCACGAGCGGTGATCTGGCCCGCGCGGCGATCGCCGCCAACGGTGGAACCAAACCGTGGCTGCCGCACTTCTACCTCGGCCACGGCATCGGCACCAACGCCGCCGAAATGCCGATGATCGGAACCGATCTGGGCCAGGAGTTCGACGACAACTTCGTGTTCCCCGCCGGCATGCTGCTGGTGCTCGAACCCGTGGTGTGGGAGGACGGCACCGGTGGCTACCGAAGCGAGGAGATCGTCGTCATCACCGACGACGGTTACCAGTCCATCACCGATTACTCCTACGCCCCTTACGGACGGAACTGAATGGCACTCCAGATTCTCCCTGACGCAGCCGATCTGCGGCGGGGCCGCCGCGAGCGCGCGCTGGCCCAGATGGAGGAACGCGACATCGACATCCTGGTGCTGGGCCGGCAGGCCAACGTGCGCTACGTGACCGGCGCCCCGCAGCTGTGGGTGGCGGGCACCCGCCCGTTCGGACCGATTTGCGAGGTGATCCGCTCGACCGGAGAGATCCACCTCAACAGCACCTGGGACGAGGGCATCCCCGACGAGATCCCCCACGACCACCTGTACGGGCTGGCGTGGAATCCGATGACGCTGGTCGAGGTGCTCAAGGCGCTGCCCGGGGCCGCCACCGCCAAACGGGTCGGAACCGATTCGCTGACACCGACGTTCGCGCAACTACTGCCGATGGCGTTTCCCGCCGCAGAGATCGTCGACGCCGAACCGGCGCTGAGGGCCGCTCGCCGCATCAAGACACCGGATGAGATCGCCGTGTTGCGCGGTGCGCTGGGCGTGGCCGAAGCGGCGCTCAACGCGGCCCGCGCCGAGTTGGCGGCCGGAGCCACCGAGAAGTCGTTGACGGGCGCGCTGATGGAGGCGATGGCGGCTGGCGGTGTCTGCACACCCGCCACCCAGGACGGCGCATGGGTGACGAGCAAGGAACATCCGTGGCGACGCGCCCGCAGCAACGGCCACATCAAGGACGGTGACCTGGTGGCGTTCTCGGCCGGTGCGCTGGCCGACGGCTACGTCGGCGAGGTCGGCCGCACATGGCCGGTCGGTGAAGTCGATGGGTCTGCAGTCCCACAGCTCTATGATCGCTGGAACCGTCTGTGGGACAAGCTTTTAGACGCTTGTCAGCCGGGTCATCCCGCAAGTGGCCTGCTCGCCGCCTACGAGGCGGCCGGTGAGCCGCTGCCCGTGATGCCCGTCGCTCACGGCCTCGGGCTGGGCTACGACTCGCCCGTCGTCACCCCGGCCCTGGGAGCTACCATCGCCGACGAAGTGCTCGAACCCGGCATGGTGCTCGCGGTCAGCGGCTATGTCTGGCAGCAGGGCGTGGGCGCGATCTTCAGCCGCGACGCTGTGCACGTCACCGCCGACGGGGCCGAGGTGCTGACCTCCAGTCCACTCTGGAGTGGTGCGGGCGTCGGAATCGGTTGACGGACCATGTCGGACCCCGGGAGTCGGCCCACCCCTGAGGAGATCGTGCTCTACGAGAAGGACCCGGCGACCAAGATCGCGACCATCACGTTCAACCGGCCGGAGTACCTGAACGCGCCCACGTCGGCTGCGCGGTTGCGGTACGCCGACCTTCTGCGTGGCGCCACCGTCGACGACGAGGTGAAGGTCGTCGTGATCCGCGGTGTCGGCGAGAACCTCGGCAGTGGCGCGGACCTGCCGGAGTTCATGGCCGGCGACGACGACGCGCGGCTGGCCGAGCTGCGGGTGGACGATCCGAACGTCATCTATCCGCCGAAGGGATCGTTCCGGCACGGCGCGACGATGGGGCAGTGGTACGCCAACGTCGCGGCGGGCAACCGGGCGTTGCAAGAACTCAAGAAGATCAGCATCGTTGAGGCCAAGGGGTACTGCTACGGCTGGCACTTCTACCAGTGCGCCGACGCGGACCTGGTGATCTCCAGCGACGACGCGCTGTTCGGCCATCCGTCATTCCGGTACTTCGGCTGGGGCCCGCGGATGTGGACCTGGGTGATGACCATGGGGCTTCGGCCGTTCCAGGAGATGGTGTACACCGGTCGCCCGTTCACCGCCGATGAGATGAAGGAGTGCAACTTCCTCAACAAGGTGGTGCCGCGCGACCAGCTCGAGGCCGAGGTCGCCAAGTACGCCCACGCGTGTGCGCGGAACCGACCGGTGGACAGCGTCTTTCAGCAGAAGATGTTCTTCGAGGTGGTCAAGCAGTTCCAGGGCGAATACCTCGGGAGCCTGCTGTCGGCGATGTTCGAGTCGATGGGCGGCGCGGCGCGGCCCGACGGCGACGACTTCATGCTCGCCGATGCGATCGATGTGGGCCTCGCGGACGCCGTCAACGACAACGACGACAAGTACCCGCCCGAGTTCCGGTTGAGCAAGGCCAACCGCAGAAAGAAGGATTAGTGCCGGCGCTGGACGAGTACACCATCGTTGACCTGTCGAGCGGCATCGCGGGAGGCTACGCCACCAAACTGCTCGCCGACGGTGGCGCCACCGTGATCAAAGTCGAGTCGCCGCAGGGTGACCCGCTGCGAAGCTGGTCCGCGTCGGGTGCCCGTATCGAGCCGGGAAGCGACGGGGCGCTGTTCGGCTTCCTGGCCTGCTCGAAGCACAGCGTCGTCGTCGACCCGGCCGTCACCGCCGACCTGGACATGCTGCGCGGGTTGCTGACAGCCGCCGATGCGGTGGTGTGGTCACGCGGTTCGGCGGTCGCCGAACTCGACGAGTTCACCCCCGCCGCACTCGCCGATGCGTACGGTCATCTGACCGTCACCGCGATCACCCCGTTCGGACTCGAGGGACCGTGGGCGGACAAGCCCGCCACCGAGTTCACCCTGCAGGCGTGGTCGGGTGGCGTGATCGGGCTGGGCCGGGGCGCACAGGATCGCGCGCCGCTGTTCGTCGCGGGCCAGATCGGGGAGTGGCTGGCGGGCGCGTACGCGGCAGCGGGCACGACGGCGGCGGCGGGTCTGGTCGACGTCTCGATCCTCGAGGCCCAGATTCTGTGCCTGACTTACTATTCGGTGTCGTTTAACGATGCGCTCGGACGCCCGTTCCGGGACCGCCGCCGGTTGACCGTGCCAGGTGTCGCGTCCGCGGCCGACGGGCTGGTGGCGTTGGGGTGCGGCACCGCGCAACAGTGGTTCGACCTGTGCGCGATGGTCGGCCACGACGAGTGGATCGACGAGGGCGGCGACCTGTCGATCACCGAACAGGCCAATATCCACGCCGAGCAGATCTACGCGTGGGTGAAAGAAAACCGCGTCGAGGACATCCTCGAGCTGTCCAGCGCCTTTCGTATTCCGAACGCACCGGTCGGAAACGGCGCCACTGTCACGGATTTCGACCAGTTCGTGGAACGCGGCACGTTCGTGACCAATCCGCGCGACGGCTTCACCCAGCCCGGGCCGCCGTACCGCACCACGCCGTCGCTGCTGCGCGCGCCGCTGCCCGCGCCCCGGCTCGGCGAGCACACCGCCCTGTATCGTTCGCGAACGGTACAACAGGGTCGCGATTCTGCCGGGATCACGACCCTGGGTGGGGTTTCGCGAACATCGTTCGAGGGGCTACGGGTGCTCGACATGACGAGCTTCTGGGCCGGCCCGTCGTGCACCCACATGCTGGCGTTGCTGGGCGCCGAGGTGATCCACATCGAGTCCACCGCGCGACCCGACGGCACGCGGCTCATCGCCGGGGTGCCGATCACCGAGGAGCAGTGGTGGGAGCGCTCGCCGATCTTCTCCGGCTTGAACATCAACAAGAAGAGCGTCACGCTCGACATCCGTTCCGAGCGCGGCGTGGAGCTGCTGCGCCGGCTCATCACGACCTGCGACGTCATTGTCGAGAACTACACCCCGCGGGTGCTCGACCAGATCGGTCTGGACTTCGATGCCGTACACCGGCTGCGCCCCGACGCGATCATGATGCGCATGCCGGGATTCGGGCTCGACGGGCCGTGGCGCGACAAGCCCGCGTTCGCTTACGTGATCGAGGACTGCTCCGGAATCACCTGGCTGACGGGGCATCCGGATCAGAACCCGGTCGAGCCGTATTCGGTCGGCGATCCCAACGCCGGGGTGCACGGTCTCAACGCGCTGTTGCTCGCGCTGGCGCACCGGCGACGGACGGGACAGGGGGTGCGGATCGAGGCCGCGATGGTCGACGCCGCGCTCAATGTCGCCGCCGAGCAGGTCATCGAATACTCGGCCTACGGAAATCTCCTGCAGCGGCAGGGCAACCGCGGGCCGACCGCCGCGCCGCAGAACCTGTATCGCACCAGCGAGCTCGACGAGTTCGGCCGCCCCGACGACTGGGTCGCGATCGCGGTGGCCACCGACGAGCAGTGGGCGGGCTTGGTCGATGCCCTCGGGCGACCGGCGTGGGTGACCGACGAGCTCGCCACGGCCGACGGCCGTCGGCGCAACCAGGACACCATCGATGAGCATCTGGGCGCATGGTGCGCCGACCGCATCGGTGACGATATCGTCGAAACGCTCTGGGCGGCCGGGGTTCCGGTGGCCAAGGTGATGCAACCGCACCGCGTCGGCGACCTCGAGCAGCTGGTGCACCGCGACTTCTACGAGAAGGTCGACCATCCCGTCAACCCTCCGGCCCGACACAGCACGCTGCCCATGCGTATCGCGTCCGTCCGGAGCTTTCATCGCAGCCCCGCACCGCTGCTGGGACAGCACAACCGCGAGGTACTGGCCGCGCTCGGGCTCAGCGATGACGAGATCACGGCGCTCGAGGAGGAAGGGGTCATCGGAAACGCGCCTGCGGGTCTCACCATTCGCACAACGAAGACCGGTTGACGGGCGCAGGAATGACCGCAACGGGCGCCTAAGATTGCAGCCAGGGCTGTGGGCCTGTGAACGACCCTCACCGCAATGTCGGTGCTAGGCGCGTAGCGAGTCGCTAGCCTCGACCGATGGCCATCGATCCGTCGAACATCCTGCTCACCGGCCGCGTGGCGGTCGTCACCGGCGGTGGCGCGGGCATCGGCAAGGGAATCGCCGAAGGGCTCACCGCCTTCGGGGCGTCCGTCGCGATCTGGGAGCGCGACCCGGAAACCTGTGCGGGGACGGCCTCGACGATCGGCGCGCTGGGCATCGTCACCGACGTGCGTGACGGTACTCAGGTCGACGCGGCGCTGCAGCAGACCGCCGATGCGCTCGGCGAGGTGTCGATTCTGGTCAACAACGCCGGTGGCACCTTCTTCTCGCCGATGCTCGAGACCACAGAGAACGGCTGGGATGCGCTGCACAAGGCGAACCTTCGTCACGTGCTGCTGTGCACCCAGCGGGTGGCGCGCCGTCTGGTGGAGGCCGACAGGCCCGGCAGCGTCATCAACGTGACGTCGATCGAGGGTGTGCGCGCCGCACCGGGATACGCCGCATACGCCGCCGCCAAGGCCGGGGTCATCAACTACACCCAGACCGCGGCGTTCGAGTTGTCGCCACACGCCATCCGCGTCAACGCCCTCGCACCGGACCTCACCATGACCGAGGGGCTGATGCAGATCTCCAGCGGCACGTTGAACCCCGACGTCGCCCACGGCATACCGATGGGCAGACCGGGGCACGTCGACGAAATCGCTTCGGCGGCAGTGTTTCTGGCCTCCGACATGTCGAGCTACATCACCGGTCAGACGATCCACGTCGACGGCGGGACCCACGCGGCGGGCGGCTGGTATCACCACCCGGACACGGGCCGCCCGACACTGGGGCCGGTCTAGCCCGGTCGCGTCGCGAGACTACGGTTTCTGACGAAATTCGCACGCTTTTCGTCAGAAACCGCCGTCTCGGCGGAGTTCCCGTCAGTGGGTCCAGCCGGCGGCGGACTGGTCGTCGAAGGTGCGGTCGATGCGCTCGAAGCGGCGTCGAATCGAGCCGCGGGCCGCGCTGTGCGGTAGCACGTAGAGCCGGTTGGCTTCGATCGCGTCGGCGGTCAGGCGGGCCACCTCGTCGACGTTGAGGACGGAGTCGTCCGTCGGGTCGGACGCCAATTGCTGCACCGAGTCCGCACCGGACGCGGTGGCCGGGCCGTAGTCCTCGCTGCGCACGCGTTCGGTGTTGGCCAGCAGGTTGGTGTCGACGATCATCGGGCACAACACCGTCACACCGATGCCGTTGGCGCGCACCTCGCGCGACAACGTCTCCGCGAGCGCGACGACGCCGTATTTGGCGACGCAGTAGGGGCCCAGGCCGACGTTGGGAATCAGCCCGGCGAACGACGACGTGAACGCGATGTGGCTGTCAGCTTCCTGGGCGATCAGCCGGGGCAGGAACGCCTCGACGCCGTGGATCGGTCCCCACAGGTCGACGTCGATGACGAATCGCCAGTCGTCGTGGCTGGTCTGCGCGATCGGGCCGGCGTAGGCGATCCCGGCGTTGTTGAACACCAGGTGCACGTCACCGAACACGCCGAACGCCTCGTCGGCCAACCGGTTGACGTCGTCGAACTTCCGCACGTCGCACACCACGCCGTGCGCGTCGACGCCATCGCCGCGCAGATCGGCTACCGCGCGGTCGAGCGCCGTCGAATCGATGTCGCTGAGCATGATGCGCGCCCCGCGTCGGGCGAACTCCTGAGCGGCGGCGAACCCGATACCGCTCGCGCCGCCGGTGATGACCGCTGCGCGTCCGTTGAACGTCTCCACCCGCCGAAGACTAGGCCGTCAGGACAGATCGCGGGGTCGATCCCACGCCGGCTCGCCCAGCCGGGCGCGGATCGCGCCCCACGGATCGGCGTAGGTTCCGGGGGTGTTCCGGTAAGCGCCGCGGCGTTCGAGGAGCGCGCGCAGTAGCGGCGCGAGCGGGGTCAGCAGACGCATCACATAACGCGTCCAACCGGCATTGGCGGCGGCCTCGGCTTGCATGTCGGGCCACGAATAGTGCTGGAACTGAAGCGCTTCCTGCGCGCGGGTGGTGTCCATCCAATCGGTGACGAACCAGGTGTCGTCGCGGTCGGGGTCACCGGGCCTGCCGGGGGGTAGCACCCCGGGCAGGCCGCGGGCCGCCGCCAGCGCCGCGCCCACGTCGCCCTGGCGGATGCGGTGCGAGTCGTCGCCGGCGATCAGCAGGATCTCCCCGACGACGTCGGCGGTGGTCGCCGCGGCGAAGGCCCACGCGACATCGCGGACGTCGACGGTGTGCAGCCGGCCGTCGGTCGGTAGCAGGCTCTCGAAGTACAAGGCGTCGGCGCTCATCGGCATCGCGTTGGGATCGGTGCTCAGCACACCACCCAGGCGCAGCACCACCCACGGCAGTTTCGAGGCCCGCACGATCGCCTCGGCCTCCGCCTTGGTGCCGCTGTAGAGGTCGCAGGGCCGCATCGGGTCGTCTGCGCGCACGGGCGCCGCGGCCGTGTGCGGGTTGCGGGCACCGTAGACCGCGTTGCTCGATGCCTGGACGAAGCGCGGCGGCGCCGACTGCTGTTCGGCGATGCGCACCAGCGTCGCAGTGGCCTCGACGTTGACGCGCCGCGCCAGGCCCGGGTTCTTGTAGATCGGTGGCGGGATCACGGCGGCCAGATGAATGATCGCCTCGGGTGCGACGTCGCTGACCAACCGCTGCACCGCAGCCTCATCGGTCAGGTCGGTCCATCGCACGGTGACGCCCCGCGGCAGCTTCGCCTGTGCTTTCCTGTTCGCCGGCGTGTCCAGGTCGGCCACCACCACGGAGCGTCCGAGTTCGGCCAGCCTGCGTGCGGTCGCCGAACCGACCAGGCCGAAGCCGCCGGTCACCAATATCACCCCCGCCATTACGCCTCCCACCTGCGAATATGACATTCTCTTTTTGCGAAAGTAGCATATTCACGTGGCGGGGAGGGCGGGCGCGGGTATGACAGGTGCGACATGAGTAGCAATGGGGCGCAAAAGCCGGAAGTCGCGAAGTGGGACCCCACGTTCACCCGGGGCATCATCAACACGGTCGGCCCGCTCATCAAGCGATACTTCCGCGCCGAGGTGCGCGACCTGGACGCCATGCCCGCGGCCGGGGGAGCGTTACTGGTGTCCAACCACTCGGGCGGCATGCTCACCCCCGATGTGCTCGTCTTCGCCCCGGCCTTCTACACAAAGTTCGGCTTCGACCGTCCCGTGTACACGCTCGGGCACGACGCCATCTTCGTCGGGCCCGTCGGCACCCTGCTGCGTCGCGCCGGCGTCATCGGTGCCAACCGGGAGAACGCGGCGAAGGCGTTGCGCGAGGGCGCGGTGGTGCTGGTCTTCCCCGGAGGCGACTACGACTCCTACCGGCCGACGTTCAGCGAGAACGTCATCGACTTCGCCGGCCGCACGGGATACGTCCGGACCGCTGTCGAGTCCGGCGTACCGATCGTGCCCATGGTGTCGATCGGCGCCCAGGAGACACAACTGTTCCTCGCACGTGGCGACTCGATCGCCCGGCGCATCGGGCTCAAGCGTTTACGCGCCGAGATCCTGCCCATCAGTGTCGGATTCCCGTTCGGGGTGTCGGTGTTCTTCCCGCCGAACCTCCCACTGCCCGCCAAGATCACCACGCGGGTGTTGCCGCCGATTAATGTGGTCGAGCAGTTCGGAGAGGACCCCGACGTGAAGGAGGTCGATGCGCACGTGCGCTCCGTGATGCAGACCGCGCTCGACGAACTGGCCGCCGAACGCCGTTTCCCGGTACTGGGCTGACCGATGGCTGACGTTCTCGGACTCGTGCAGACGCTGTGGCGGGCCGGCTTGATCGCGCCGCTGCGGCCCGATAAGTACCTGCGGATGGGCGCGGCGATGCGGCGCGTGGGCATGACCGCGACGGTCGGCTTCGCCGCGGCCGCGCAGCGCTGCCCGGACCGCCCAGGACTCGTCGACGAGCGCGGCACCCTGACCTGGAAGCAGATCGACGACCGCTGCGACGCGGTGGCCACCGGGCTGCAAGCGCTACCCGGCGGCACGCCGAAAACCGTTGCCGTGATGTGCCGCAACCATCGCGGCTTCATCGAGTCCCTGGTGGCCTCGAACCGAATCGGCGCCGACGTGCTGCTGCTCAACACCTCGTTCGCGGGTCCGGCCATGGCCGAGGTGGTCGATCGGGAAGGCGCCGACGTCGTCATCTTCGACGAGGAGTTCGCCGAGATCGTCGACCGGGCCATGGCCGACAAACCCGACGCGACGCGGATCCTCGCCTGGACCGACGAAGCTACCGACGGGCTGACCCTCGATCAGCTCATCGAGTCCAATCTCGGCAAGCGGCCCGCCGCCACCGAACGCAACAGCGACATCATCCTGCTGACGTCGGGCACCACGGGAACCCCGAAAGGCGCCAAACGCGGTCAAGGCAGTGGCGGCGCAGGCGATCTCAAGGCGGTGCTGGACCGGACGCCGTGGCGCGCCGAGGAGGCCACCGTCATCGTCGCGCCGATGTTCCACGCGTGGGGCTTCTCGCAGCTGCTGTTCGCCGCGCTGCTCGCCTGCACCATCGTCACCCGCCGCAAGTTCGACCCCGAGGCCACGCTGGAACTGGTCGACCGGTACAAGGCGACCGGTCTGGCGGTGGTGCCGGTGATGTTCGACCGGATCATGGACCTCCCCGACGAGGTGTTGAACCGCTACAGCGGCAAGTCACTTCGCTTCGCGACGGCGTCAGGTTCGCGGATGCGGCCCGATGTCGTGATCAAGTTCATGGACCGGTTCGGCGACGTGATCTACAACAACTACAACGCCACCGAAGCGGGCATGATCGCCACCGCGACGCCGTCCGACCTGCGAGCGGCTCCCGACACGGCCGGGACCCCCGCCGACGGCACCGAGATCCGCATCTACGACGCTGAATTCAACGAACTTCCCGCCGGGGAGACGGGTCAGATCTTCGTCCGCAGCGGCACGTTGTTCGACGGGTACACCTCCGGCCAGACCAAGGACTTCCGCGACGGTTTCATGGCGTCGGGAGACGTCGGTTACCTCGACGAGGCCGGGCGGTTGTTCGTGGTCGGCCGTGACGACGAGATGATCGTCTCCGGGGGAGAGAACGTGTACCCGATCGAGGTCGAGAAAACGCTGGCCCAGCACTCCGATGTCAAGGAGGCGGTGGTGCTGGGCGTCGACGACGAGCAGTACGGTCAGCGCCTCGTGGCCTTCGTCGTGCTCAACGAGGGCAAAAGCGCAGGCCCCGACGACCTCAAACAGCACGTCCGTGACAACCTCGCCAACTACAAGGTGCCGCGGCAGATCACCGTCCTCGACGAACTCCCACGCGGCAACACCGGCAAGGTGGCTCGGAAGGACCTGCTCGACCTGGTCGACTAACGGGCCGCGGGGGCCGGTGCCATCGCCGTGCCCACCAAGGACAACGCGGGAAGCCCTGCCGCGGAGCGAATCTCGTCGAGGCCGTGCACCATGGCGTCGGTGGCTTCGTGGATGTCGTCGAAGGTCACGTCGTCGGACAGGATCGAGATGTCCACCTGGTCGACGTAACTCCACACCGTCATGTTGAACGCGCTGCCGGCCGACAGCACGCCGATCGAGTAGATCTCGCTCACGGGGGCGCCGCCGATGTGACCGCGGCGGCGTGGTCCGGGCACGCTCGACACCGCGACATTCATCAGGGGGTTGTGCTTGGCTCGTTGGCTCTGCCAGCGGAGGAGCGTCGGTGTCAGCGGGGGAGGGAGGTACTCCATCAACTGTCCCTGCAACTTGGGGCCGAGCAGTTCGTAGTTCTCCTTGGCTCGCGCCGTCGCCACGGACGTCAGCCGGACTCGTTCGTGCGGATCGTCGATATGAACGGGCAGCGATACCGACAGGCCACCGATCTCGTTGCCGGTGACCCGGTCCGGGGACAGATCGGTGCTCACCGGGACCGACGCCATCAGGGGCCGGTCAGCGCGCCCGTCGTATCGCAACAGCAGTTCGCGCAGCCCACCTGCAGCGGTGGCCAGCACGATGTCGTTGAACGTCACCTTCAGTTGTTTGGCCGTCTCCTTGACCTCGGCCAGCGACAGCGACGCCGTGGCGAACGTGCGCCCCGGCGAGACCACGTGGTTGAGGAACGTCGGCGGTGTGCGGAACATTTTCGCCAGGTCCGGTTGATCGGTGCGCTCCTTGGCACGGCGCCGCAACTTGGTGAACCCGCGCACCGCGTCGCGAGCGAGCGTGGGCAGCGCGGCGACGTTCGTGGCGTGGTCCCGCACCGCGACCTTCACCAGATCGGATCGACCCGGGGCGTCGCACACGGCGTACTCCTCGCGCTCGTTCTGCGTGCCGTCCGCGAGATCCATCAGCCGCGCAAGCAGATTCGCCGACGCGATACCGTCGGCCAGGGTGTGGTGCACCTTCCCGATGAGCGCGAAGCGATTGTCGGCCATCCCCTCTGCGAAGTGGAACTCCCACAGCGGGCGGCTGCGGTCGAGCGGCGTGCTGGCGATCCGGCCGATGACCTCGTCGAGCTCGCGGCGACCACCCGGGCTCGGCACGTGGACGCGGCGCAGGTGGTAGTCGAGGTCCACCGGGCAGTCCTCCAGCCACATCGGGTGATGCAGCTTCCACGGGATGTCGACGAGCCGGTAGCGCAGCGGGTCGAGCAGGTGCAGCCGCCGGGCGATGGTCCGACGGAACAGGTCGAAGGTGAATTCACCGTCGAAATCGGCGGCGTTGATGATGGCGACCTTCAACGTGTGCGTGTGGAGGTTGGGCGTCTCGCTGTAGAGCAGCATGGCGTCCATGCCGTTGAGTCGCTTCACATCCCCACCCCCTGCGGACCGTCGGAGCCCAAGGGTCCATCGAACCACTCCGACGGCCATGATCGGGGGGTTTCGGTCGGCGGGAGCCAAGCGCGTGTCCCTGGCTATTGTTAGTTGGTCGAACGATTGGAGTGGGCCGATGAGGGCGATCGTGTGCCGGGAGTACTGCCAACCCGAAGATCTGGTGCTCGACGAACTTCCCGATCCGACACCGAAACCCGGTGAGGTTGTGATCAGGGTGCGCGCGGCCGCGGTCAACTATCCCGACGTGTTGTTGATCGGCGGCAACTATCAGGTCAAGGTGCCGCCACCGTTCAGCCCCGGCAGCGAGATGGCCGGAGAGGTGATCGCCGTCGGTGACGGCGTCGACTGCCGCGTCGGTTCCCGAGTGACGGCGACGACATTCGTCGGCGCCTTCGCCGAGCAGGCGGTGGTGGACGCACGCGCGGTGTCGCCGATACCGGACGGCGTCGACTACGACGTAGCCGCAGCGTTTGGTGTCACGTATCGGACCGCGTTCTACACCTTGCGTACCGTCGCGCCGGTACAACCGGGTGACTGGGTCGTCGTGCTCGGTGCGGCCGGGGGCGTCGGACTCGCCGCGGTCGATGTCGCGCGACTGCTCGGCGGCAGGGTGCTGGCGGCGGCTTCGGGTCGAGAGAAGCTCGATCTGTGCCGCGAGCGCGGCGCCGAAGCATGTGTGGACTACGACCGCGAAAACCTGCGCGATCGGATCAAGGAGATCACCGGCAAGGCCGGCGCACAGATCGTCGTCGACCCCGTCGGCGGACCGTACTCCCTGCCCGCGCTGCGCGGCCTCGGGCGGGGCGGAACCTTCGTCACACTCGGCTATGCGGCCGGCGAGATTCCATCTGTTCCCCTCAATCTGGTTCTGCTGAAGGGTATTACAGTCCGTGGCATGGAGATCCGCACCTTTGCGTCAGACTACCCGGAAGAGGTGGTACGCGACGACGAGGAACTACACGCCCTGTACGCCGAAGGCAAGCTCCGTCCCTACATCGGCGCCCGGTTTGCACTCGACGACGCCGCGGCCGCCTTGCGTCACGTCGCCGAGCGCAAGGCGTTGGGCAAGGTCGTCATCGACATCTAGGTCGTGCGCCTAGTCCAGAGCCGCCAGCGCGGCGCAGGTGTCGAGGTCGATGAACGCGGCCGAATACCGTTGCGCCAGCGCCAGACAGATGTCGGCGCCTTGCCACCCGTCGCCGCCGGAGAGCGTCGCCATCCAGATGGCCAGCCCGTGTGCGACCGACGCGCGGTACCGCAGCCACACTTCCTCGGCCGACGGGAGTTCGGCGGCGGGCAGAGTGAGCGATGCGCGGTACTCATCGAGCAGGTCGCGTTCGGCCCGCCTGCGGTCCTCGATCGTCAGCGCCCCCTGCAGGAAGTAGCCGAGATCCAGGGACCAGTTACCGCGTCGAGCCATCTGCCAGTCCAGGAACCCCACCTCGTCATCGGGCAGCACATAGGTGTTGCCGATGTGCGGATCGCCGTGCAGCAGGGTCGGGGCGGACGTCGAGGATCCAGTCAGGGTGCCGATGTAGCGGGCCCAGATGTCGACGAACAGGTCGGTGCCGCTGAGGCCGAGTATCTGAGAGGAGACGGTGTCGCCCAGTCGATCTCGGGCGATGTCGAGTGGCGCATGCTCGAGTCCTTCGAAGGCGACGAACGGCTCGAGCCAGTCCAGCGCCGGGTTCGCGGTCAGCCGCTCACCCCAGAACTGGCTGTGCATGCGCGCCAGTCCGCGGACGCCGTTGGCGACCTGCTCGACCGACATCGGCCGGGTGGAGTCGCGGGGGTCGGCGCCGCGCGCGACGACGTCCTCCATGATCATCACAAAGTTCGAACCGGGCTCGTCGATCAACGCGGCGTAGACGGTCGGATGGTCAAGCGGCAGCGACACACCCGAACTGAACAGCCTCGGCTCGTGGAACAGGCCGCTGGTGAGAGCGACGAGTTCGGCGTGGTCGGGGTCGACGGCCTTGGCGAACACCGTCTTCGGACCCGACCCCGTCGAATACTTCAGCGCCAGCCGCGCCCGGCGATTGGTGCCGTCGTCGCGCAGCGCGACGCTGACGTCCTCGACGGTGGCGCCCGGGAAGTGCTTCCCGAGCGCCGCCGTCATCCACCCCGGTGTGATCTCCCCCCAGCTGCGCGGAAGCGACAGCTCGGCAGCGGTCATCTGGGTGCCTACTTGAGGCAGCTGCCGCCGTCGACCGGCAGCGTCACCCCGGTGATGTAGCGGCTCTCGTCGGAGGCCAGGAACAGCACGGCGTTGGCGATGTCCTCGGGCTCGACCCAGCCGATCGGCAGCGTGTGCATCATCTGGCCGACGACCTTCATATCGTCGGGACCCGGATTCTCCAGGTCGGGACGGAACAGTTTCATGGTGCCCTCGTTCATGAACAACGGGGTGTTCACGTTGGTCGGGTGCACGGAGTTGACGCGGATGTTCTGGGCGCCGAGCTCGACGGCGAAGGTTCGCATCAGGCCCACCACACCGTGTTTCGCGGCAACGTAGTGGCCGGTGTGCGGGTAGGCCTTCAGGCCGCCGACCGAGCTGGTGAGGATGATCGAACCGCCGCGTCCACCGGCCAGGATGTGCGGCACGCCCGCCTTGACGGTCTTCCAGACGCCGGCGAGGTTGACGTCGATCATGTCGGTCCAGTCTTCTTCGCTGGTCTTGTCCAGCGTGGCACCGCCGTTGCCGATGCCGGCATTGGCAACGATGATGTCCAGCCGGCCGAGTTGCTCGACACCTGTGTCGACGGCGGCCTTGAGTGCTTCGAAGTCGCGGGTGTCGACCTCGGCGGTGTAGATGCGTCGGTTGAGGCCCTTCACCAGATCGGCGGTCTCGGCAAGGTCTTCGGGCGTCGACAGTGGAATCTGCACGCTGTCGATCTGCTTGCAGATGTCGACGGCGATGATATCGGCGCCTTCCTGCGCCAGCCGTACGGCATGGGCGCGGCCCTGGCCGCGGGCGGCGCCGGTGATGAAAGCGACCTTGCCTTCAACGCGTCCGGTCATCGGTTACCTCAATTCGTTGTCGTAACAGGGGGTTTGGGTTCTATTTCGAGTTGACAAAGGTGGGCATGGTTTCCCAGCCGCGGACCGCGGTGGTCGGCGATGGGCGCGCGTTGGGCCAGTCGACCTCCCAGGTCGGGAATCTCTTGAGGATTTCCTCGAGCGCGATCCGGCCCTCCAGGCGTGCCAGCGCGTTACCCATGCAGAAGTGGGTTCCGGCGCCGAACGTCATGTGCGAGTGCAGCTCTCGGTGGATATCGAAGACGTCGCCGTCCGGCGGGAAGCGGCGATGGTCGCGATTGGCCGCGCCGACCAGCATCAGCATCGCCGATCCCTCGGGCACCGTCTGGCCGTAGTACTCGACGTCGCGTGTCACGTACCGGGCGATCTGCAGCGCCGGCGGTTCCCAGCGCAGGATCTCCTCGATCGCTTGCGGGATGAGGGCCGGGTCGGCGACCAACTCGGCGCGCTGGTCCGGATAGTCGGCGAGTGTCTTTCCGGCCCAACCGATCAGGCGTGTCGTGGTTTCGCTGCCCGCGGTGGCGATGACCGTCAGGTACATCAGCAGTTCCTCGCGGCGAAGTCGGCGACGGGTGCCGGTCTCGTCTTCGAACTCGGCGTTGAGCAGGTCGGTCATGATGTCGTCGGAGGGATGCTCGGTGCGGTAGTCGATGAATTCGGCGAACACCTCACCGCTGGCCATCAGGTCGACTGAGTCGCTCTGCAACGTCGCCTCACCGTGCTCGGTGACGCGGCGCTGGTCGGCTTCCGGTATGCCCAAGAGCATTCCGATGACCCGCATCGGCATCTGCGCGCCGAGATCGTTGACGAAGTCGAATTTGTCCGTGCCGGTCAACGGGTCCAGGCATCCGGCGGTGAACTCGCGGATCTGGGGTTCCAGCGCCTGCACCTTGCGCGGGGTGAACACCCGGGACAGCAGGTTGCGGTGGATGTTGTGGATCGGCGGATCCTCGAAAATCAGTGTGCCCGGGGGGATCTCCATCCCCGACTTGATGATCTCGAGCAACGCGCCGCGACCCGAGATGAAGGTCTGATGGTCGATGACGGCCTTGTTGACATCCTCGAACCGGCTCAACGCGTAGAAGTCGTGTTTGGCGTTGTAGTACAGCGGGGCCTCTTCGCGCAGGCGCGCGAAGACCGCGTACGGGTTCATGTTGAGTTCGATGCTGTACGGGTCGTAGTACAACTCGTCCTGTTCCGCATCGTGCACGTCGGGATTTTCAGCGCTGATCGTCACCGGATCGCCTCTCGCCGGTCAGGTCGCGTAAGACAGTGGGCTGGCATTTGTCTCACAACTCTGGCATTCGTCATGAAGGAGTGTCAACAAGGGATTCAAATCGGAATATTTAAGCTCTTCGCTCAGAAGAATACGATTCTCCGCACCGCCTGTCAGGCACCGTTCCGGGGCGCGGTGGGAGCGAGAACGCGATTCTCGCGCCAGAGGTGAGAACGGAGTTCTCCGCCTACTGGGCGGCAAATCCGTGCGAGACGAAGTCCCAGACCTCGTCGGCGGTGATCGGATGCGTGGTGCCGTCCTCGGCACCGTTGGACTGTGCCACGAACATGACCGTCTGCATGGTCATGGCCGCCATCCGCTTCGGGTTGATACCCTCCCGCAGCTGGCCCGCCTCACCGGCCTCTTCCATCAGCTCGGTCAGCAGCGCGAGCAGCGGCGCGTGTGCGATCTTGACCTCGGCGGGGTGCGAGAGCAGGAGCCGAGGGGCGAAGTCGGTGAACAGCGGGCGCTTAGCCGTCGGGTCCGGACGCGAGGATTCGAAGAGCAACTGCACGGCGACCTTGAGTCGCTCGATTGGCTCGTCCTCGGTGGTGGTGGCGGCGCGGATCTGGTCTGCAGACCGACTCAGTGCGTCCTCGAAGAGGGCCAACAGCAGCTCGTGCTTACCGTCGAACTGCAGGTAGAAGCTGCGGAGCGACTGCCGCGAGCGGTCGACGACCTCTTGGACGGTGAAGTCGGTGCTGCCCTTTTCGATGATGATCGCCTGCGCGGCGTCCAGGAAGCGCTGCACGCGTTGCGCGGCCCGTAACTTCGCGGTTTTGATCGACCGTTCGACCGCGCGCTGCTTCCAGGCAGGCTCCTCGCTGGGGCTCGTCACCGGCGGCTCAGACGCCGGCCGGGTGGGGAGAACATGAACTGACTGTACCGGAGAACGTCTCGCCATTGCGGTCCTCGACCCCCTCGCGGCCAACGTGTCAGAGATTGTAACTTTCTCACGATGAGAATAGTATTCTCATTTTGGAGATAACAATAGTCCTACCAAAGATTTGATCCGGCGGGAGTCCCGTGCAGCTCACCTTCGATGCTGATGTCGAGGCGTTCCGCGCCGAATTCAACGCCTTCCTCGACGAACATCTTCCCCCCGATGCCGTCGCCCTGGAGCGGTCGCGGTCCAGCAGCGACGTGCCGGGCTGGGCCCGCGACTGGCAACGGCTGATGTTCGACAACGGATGGCTGCTGCCGGGCTACCCGCCGGAGTTCGGCGGGCGCAACGCGACGATCCTGCAGCAGTATGTCCATCAGGAGGAGCTGGCGCGCCGGCGGGTGTATCTGACCTACAACGTGCAGGGCGTCGGGATCATCTCGGCATCGCTGATCTCGTTCGGGACACCCGAACAGCAGCAGCGCTGGGCGGTGCCGATCCTCCGCGCGGAGATCACCGCGTCGCTCGGGATGAGTGAACCGGGCGCCGGATCGGACCTGGCGTCTCTGCGCACCACCGCGGTGCGCGACGGGGACCATTTCGTCGTCAACGGGCAGAAGGTGTGGACCTCGGGGGCGCACGACGCCGACGTCCTGCTGACTTTCGTTCGTAGCGATCCGAAAGCGGCCAAGCACAAGGGCATCAGCGTGCTGATGATCCCGACGGACCTGCCCGGGGTGGTGCGACGGCCGTTCGCGTCGCTGTGCGGCACCGACGACCTGGATTTCAACGAGGTCTTCTTCAACGACGTCCGGGTGCCCGCCGAGAACCTGGTGGGACCGTTGAACGAGGGTTGGCGGGTCGCCAACGGCTCGCTCGGGCACGAGCGAAACATGCTGTGGCTCAGCTATGCGGACCGCCTGCAAGAGCTGGTCGAGGACTACCGTCCCACCTCGGTCCTTGATCGTGACCGGTACGCCGGGCTGGTGATGGACAACCAGGCGCTGCGCCTTCTCGGTTCGGTGGCACTGGCCCGCGCCGCGCGTGGCGACGAGGACGCGGCCGCGCTGTCGGTGCTCAAACTGTTCGGTTCGGAGGCGTCGCAGGCGGCGACCGAGTACGCGCTGGGCGCCGCGGGCGCCGACGCGCTGGATCACCCGACGTTCTCTGGGCCGTACAGCGCGCAGCATCTCGAGCTGTACCGGTGCGGGTGGTTCGAGCGTTACGTCCGCACATTCGGCGGCACCATCGCCGGTGGCACCTCCGAGATCCAACGCAACATCATCGCCCAGCGGTTGCTGGGACTGCCTCGAAACTAGAAGGACTGCAACATGTACATCGAGTACGAGGTCGCCGATCGCATCGCGACCATCACCCTGAACCGGCCCGAGGCCGCCAACGCGCAGAACCCGGAGCTGCTCGACGAACTCGACGGGGCATGGACCCGCGCGGCCGAGGACCCCGAGGTGTCGGTGATCGTGTTGCGTGCCAACGGGAAGCACTTCTCGGCCGGACACGACCTGCGCGGCGGCGGACCGGTACCGGACAAGATCACGCTGGAGTTCATCATCGAGCACGAGGCGAAGCGCTATCTGGAGTACACGCTGCGCTGGCGCAACGTGCCCAAGCCGTCGATCGCCGCGGTGCAGGGCCGGTGTATCTCCGGAGGGCTGCTGCTGTGCTGGCCGTGCGATCTGATCATCGCCGCCGACGACGCCCAGTTCTCGGACCCGGTGGTGCTGATGGGCATCGGCGGTGTCGAATACCACGGCCACACTTGGGAACTCGGACCGCGGAAGGCCAAGGAGATCCTATTCACCGGCCGCGCGATGACGGCCGAGGAGGTCGCGGCCACCGGCATGGTGAACAAGGTGGTGCCTCGCGACCAGCTCGACTCGGAGACCAGGGCGATGGCCGAGCAGATCGCGAAGATGTCACCGTTCGCGCTGCGCCAAGCCAAGCGTGCCGTGAACCAGACGCTCGACGTGCAGGGGTTCTACGCCGCCATCCAGTCGGTGTTCGACATCCACCAGACCGGCCATGGCAACGCGCTCAGTGTCGGCGGATGGCCGGTGCTGGTGAACCTCGACGAGATGAAAGCCAGCATTCAGTAATCCTTTGTGCCGCGAGCGTGCGTGTTTGCACACAACATGCCGCCAATTTTCGTCACTTTGCGCGCGCTCACGCGGCGCGAGCGTGACGAAGTTGTCGATCGACCCTCGCTACGAGATCCGCTGGCCGGTGTCGCACATCGTCGAAGACGATGGCGATGACGGTCCATCCGACGTCCTGCAAGGCGAGTTGACGCCGACGGTCGTTGCGTAACACGTCGGGTTCGGTGTGCCAATCGATGCCGTCATACTCGACCGCGACGCCGAAATCGGGCCAGGCGAAGTCGAGACGTCGTAGCTGTCCGTTGCCGTCGACGACCTCGTACTGCAGTTCGGGCATCGGCAAGCCACCGTCGATCATCGCAAGTCGCGCTTCACTTTCCATCGGCGACTCGGCGCGCGCGTCGGCGAGAGGCAGAAGGTCGCGCACCGCGACGATGCCGCGCCGACCGGCCTGTCGAATTGCCGCGCGCCACAACTCCGCCCGGTTGCAGGTGCCTGAGCGGAGCGCGGCGTCGAGCGTTGCTAGCGCACGCGGCCGACGCAAGGTGCAGGCCACTTCGATCGCGGTCCACGCCGGGGACGTGGCGAGCCGCCCGGCGGCCTGCACCAGCGGCGCGCCGTCGCGGCGGTGCACGACCAGACCGTCTGCCTTGCGCAACTGGTGACCGGGCGGATTGAGGACGTGAAGTTCGTCGGGTTCTTCGGTGTCGAAGCCGAACAGAGCGGCCGCGGTCGACAGGCATACCGGGACCGTTGTGCCACACGAGAGGTCCAGGCCCCGCAACCGCATGTCGTCGCTCGGCTCGCCCAGACAGTAGATCCCGTGCCAGAGTCGCTCGAGATACCTGGCTTTCAGTACCGATTCGAACGTGTATCGAGGAATGATCGCCAGGATCTGGCCGCTGGTCGCCACTCCACCTTGCTCGTCGAACAACTGCCCCAGGGCGGTATCCATGACGGCAATCGTCGCGCCGACGCGGCAACACCTCGGACGCGAAGAATGCCGTCTGTGGATGAATCTGATGTTGTGCACCGTCGAGGCTGCACGAGCGTGCGCAAAGTGTCGAAATTCCGCGGCGTGTCGTGTGCAGACGCGCACGCTCGCGGCAAAGGGAGCTAGAGGTGGGCCAGCCTCGGGACGGAGCCTCTGGCCCGCAGGCCGGCTCCGGCTCTCTTGGTGAGTTCGCGTGAGCTACCGAGCAATCCGTCGAGCACGAGGACTCGTTTGACGTGCCGGTGCAGATCGTGTTCGGCGGTGAAGCCGATGCCGCCGAGCACCTGCTGGCAGTGCTTGGCCGCCGTCATCGCCGCCTTGCCCGCCGCCGCCTTGGCCAACATCGCGGTGAGGTCCGCACTTTCCGTACCGGGTAGGCCCAGCGTCGCCTCGGCGCCTTCGATCGCCACGAGCGTCTCGGCCAGCCGGTGCCGGATCGCCTGGAACGACGCGATCGGCTTACCGAACTGGACGCGATCCAGTGCGTGCTGACGGGCCAGCGCCAGCATGCCCCTAGCCGAACCGACCAGCCACCAGCCCACCGCGCGACGGGCCTCGCCCATCCGCATCAACTCGCCGTCGGGCACGCGGCGAAGCGGCAGGTCACCCAGCGTCGGCTCGGTGTTGGCAGTGCGCTCCCACACCACCCAGCCACCGCCGGTGTACGGCATCGGCGGTGTGCCGCCGGGCAGTCCGCCGATGGTCTCCAGCAGCACATCGTTGAGAACAGAAGCGTGCGAACCGGTTTCACCCAGCAGCCGGAATACCAGCGGAATCGCCTGGTCGGGCGTGTCGGCCAGCATCTCGGCCCAGCCGAGTTCCGCGAGTGCCGCGTCCAACTCCGCCCCGGAGACCGACAGCATCGTCTTGCGCAGGGTGTCCTCGAGCATCGCCAGTGATTCGGCGTCCAAACCGGATTCCACTCCTCACTCCTTACCGAGATCGAGCAGGCGACGGGCGATGATGTTGCGTTGCACCTCGGCGGTTCCGCCATAGATGCTTGCCGCCCGCGAATACAGGTATTCGGTCCGCCACGTGTTGTCTTCGAGTTCGATGCGCCCGGGCAGCAGATCGCGCACGGTGTCGTAGAGCCGCTGTTCGGCGCCGGCAAGCAGCACCTTGTCGATCGACGTGTCCGCACCGAGCTTCTGTCCCTCGCCCAGCCGGTGCTGGGTGGCGCGCGAACGGCAACGCACTGTGTGCAGCGCGAGGTACACCTCGCCGAGGTCGGAATCCGACGCGGTGCCAAGGCCTTTGACTTCGTTGACGAGATCGTCGAAGCGCGAGTACAGGTAGGCGATGCGCTGCCAGAAGCAGGTGGAACGCTCGTAGGGGAGCAGGTCCATCGCCAGCTTCCAACCGTCCCCGGGATTGCCCAGCATGCGATCCGCAGGCACCACGACGTCGTCGAAGTACACCTCGCAGAACTCGTCGACGTCGTGCATCGTGCGCAACGGGCGCACCGAGACACCCGGGGAATCGAGGTCGACGAAGAACGCGGTGATCGCCTCGTGATTGGCTGTGTTCGCGTCGCCGGTGCGGGTGAGCAGGATGCACCGCGTCGCGTACTGCGCGAAGCTGGTCCACACCTTCTGGCCGTTGATCACCCAGTTGTCACCCTGGGGCACAGCGCGGGTCGTCAACGACGCCAGATCACTGCCCGAACCGGGTTCGGAAAAGCCTTGGCACCATGACTCTTGACCCGACAGCAACCGCGGCACCATCTCGGCGGCCAGTTCGGGCCGCGCGTAGTCGATCATGGTCGGTGTCAGCACGTCGAGCATCGAGTACGGGCCCGGATGGTCGAGACCGCGTCCGACAACCTCCTCGCCGACGATGGCGCGAAGGATGTCGGGGCCGCCCAGCCCGCCGGCCGATTCCGGCCAGCCGTAGCGCATCCAGTCGGCGTCGTACAGCGCCTTGAGCACTCGCAGGTGCTGGGCTTGATGCGCGTCGAGCGAGTCGTCGTCGGCGGGCGGGGTCAGGTCGTTGGCGTCGAGCCATTCCCGCAGCGCCGTGCGGAATGCCGCGGGCTCGAAGAGCTCTGTCATCCTGCTTCCGGCCTTCCGATCGCATGTGGGCGGCCGGAGTCGTGGTCACCGCTGCGCCGAATGAACGTCATGGCACGGGTTTTCAACCGCCAGCCCTCATCGGTGCGTACGTAGGTGTCGTTGTAGTAGCCGATGCGCATGTCGTGCTTGGAATGCTCGATGAAACACAGCGGCTGAGTGCCCGACGCCTTGTCGGCGTCGTCGGGGTCGAGATGCACCAGCGACGTGCCGGTCATGAACAGGCCCTTGGGTGCGGCCTCGACGAGCTCGGGGAACCGGTTGAGCGTGTAGGTGGAGCCGAACGCGCTGTACGTCCCGTCGGGGGTGAACACCGATGTCAGACCCTCGATGTCGCCCTGGGTGATGGTGACGGCGTACTTGGCCAGCAGCTGCTGGATCTCGACGAGATCGTCAGTTCGAGTCATGTCGGAAGACCTTACCGCCCTTCATTACAAACTTGACATCCCGTGTAACCCCGATGTCGGCGAGGGGATCACCGGGGACCGCGATGATGTCCGCGAGGTACCCCTCGGCGATGCGGCCCAGGTCGGTTCTGTCGATCAGATCGGCGGCGACGACGGTGGCCGCGCGCAGCACGGCGGCGGGTGGCATGCCCCAGTCCACCAACGTGACGAGCTCGTCGGCGTTCTTGCCGTGCGGAATGGCCGGAGCATCGGTGCCGACCGCGATCTTCACACCCGCTTCGTATGCGGCTTTGATCGACGTACGCGCCTTGGGGAACATCTCGGCGGCCTTGTCCTGCAGCGCTTTCGGGGCCCGGGATACATCCATGGCCTCGGCGAGGCGACGCGTGGTCACCAGAAATCGGTCGTTGTCGACGAGCATCTGGATGGCTTCGTCGTCCATCAGGAAGCCGTGCTCGATACAGTCGATACCGCATGCGACGGCGTGCTTGACCGCCTCGGCTCCGTGGGTGTGCGCGGCCACCTTCAGCCCACGTCGGTGTGCCTCGTCGACGATGGCCCGTAGTTCCTCGTCCGAATAGTGTTGTGCGCCAGCCTCTCCGGTCAGCGACATCACACCGCCGGACACGCAGACCTTGATCAGCTGCGCGCCGTGCTTGATCTGGTAGCGCACCGCCTTGCGAATCTCGTCGACACCGTTGGCGATGCCCTCCTCGACCGTCAGTTCCAGCGCGCCGGGCATGAACGCGGCGAACATCGTCGGATCGAGGTGGCCTCCGGTCGGGGTGATCGCGTGGCCCGCCGGGACCACCCGCGGACCATCGATCCAGCCTGCGTCGATCGCCTTGCCCAGCGCGACGTCGAGCAGGTACCCGCCGGTCTTGACGAACAACCCGAGGTTGCGAACCGTGGTAAAACCCGCCCGCAAGGTGCGCCGGGCATTGCCGACGGCCCGCAGCACCCGGGTCGCGGGGTCGTCCTGGACCTGGGACAGGCCCGGGTTCTCGCCCCGGCCGCCCATCAGGAGATTGACCTCCATGTCCATCAGGCCGGGCAGCAGGATGGCGTCACCGAGATCGATGACATCGCCCTCGGCCGCGCCGCCGACTCCTGTTGGATTGTCGGCACCGCCGACGGCTGCTGAATTGTCGGCACCGCCGACGGCGACAATCCGGTCGTCGTCGATCCGGACGATTCCCGGCCGGACGATCTCACCGGCGTCGACGTCGAGCAGACCCGCGGCTTTGAGGGTCAGCATCGATGAGCCGGTTGCGTGAAGGGCATCTGCACCGTCAGACCACCGGCTCCCTGATGCAGGTGATGTAGGTGGCTCCGCTGTCGAGCACGCGCGGCTGCTTCCACACCTCGATCGGGAACGACACGTTGACCAGCGACTGCATCATGTGGATGAGAGCCTTTGCGTCCTCGGGCATTCCGTCCAGCGGGAAGCGGGCGTCGCAGTACTCCATGACGGCCTCGAGGCGCTCCATGCCGGCGTCGTAAAACTCCTGCATCTCCTCCATCGTCGAGGACAGGCGCTTCTGGTAGCGCTCCTCTTCGTTGGGCAGGCACCAGTCGGTGAACCGCTCCAGGTCGGCGAATTCTTCCGGCAGCTTAGGCATTGATCGCGTCCTTCTCGCTCGCGGTTGCGGCGGCCTGTCCGTTGGTGAGGCCCTTTTCCTTCTTGTAGGCGTTCACGTGGTCCCACGCGGTCTTGTGCAGGTGACGCAGCAGCACCTCCTGGTCGCACAACGGGAAGTCCTTGACGACACGGGTGTTGATCATCGTCTGGGTGGCTTCGAGGGTGTTGGCGTCCTGGAACGCGTACTCCTTGAACGTCACGGCCGCAAGCTCGTGGGCGAGTCGCTCGCGCGTGTTCGTCGCGGGCACGAAGTACAGGGTGCACTCGAAGATGTGCTTGTCCACGTCGGTGGGCCAGTAGTGGTAGGTCAGGTACCAGCCCGGCGCCCACAGCAGCAGCGTGAAGTTCGGGAAGAACTCGAAGGAGTCCTGACCCCAGGCGTGGTGCCGCGACGGGTTGACCGCGGGCGGAAGTTCTTCGGGCAGAATGCCCTTGATCTTCGGCCGGTCCCACGGACCGAACAGGCCGCTGTGCAGGATCCGTTCGATGGGCTTGACCATGTTTATGTCCTTCGGCGGGCTCATCCCGCCCCACGAGGACACCATGGAGTGCCTGCCCTTGATGTCGTAGGCCAGTGCCTCGAAGCCGTAGCTGGCCAGCTTCTCGGCCTCCTCCTTGACCGCCTGCTTCATGTGCAGGATCGGCGCGTGATAGAACTCGACGAACGCGTCGATGAACAGCTTCCAGTTCGAGTTGACCTCGGCCCGATAGGAATACGTCTCGGTCATCTCGTGGAAGGGATAACCCTCCAGCCCCTTGGCAAAGTCGCCCAGGTATTCGGTGAGCGGTTCGGCGTCGTCGTCGAAGTTGATGAAGATGAAACCTTCCCACACTTCGCAGCGCACCGGCACCAACCCGTAGTCGGCCTTGTCGACGTCGAAGAACTCGCCCTCCTGCTGGATGAAGGTCAGATCACCCTTGAGGTTGTAGCGCCAGGCGTGGTACTTGCAGGTGAACTGGCGGCACGTGCCCGAGACCTCCTCGCCGGGGTAGTCGTTCCACACCAGCTTGTTTCCGCGATGGCGGCACATGTTGTGGAATGCGCGCACCTCGTCGCCGTCCTTGACGATGATCACCGAGGTGCCCGCACCGGCCGACGGCATCTCGCGCGTGAAGTAGCTGCCCTTCTTGGGAAGCCGCTCCACTCGTCCCACGTTGAGCCAGCATTTGCGGAAGATGGCCTGCTGCTCGAGCTTCCACTGTTCCGGGTCGATCGAATCGGTGTAGTCGACCGGCGCGGTGCCCAACTCGGGCCAGTGCTCGGTCCAGCTACCCTCTTCTGGTTTTGGGAAAAATGCCACGGTGTCTACCTCTCTGCGAGATTTTCGGAGTCTGGTTCTACGCCGAAAGTGTTGATGGCCATGGCCAGTGCGCCATAGCAGCCGATGGTGAAGACGAGGTCCATCAGCTGACGATCCTCGAGGTGTTCGGACAGGGCGGCCCACGTCGCGTCGGAGACATTGGCGCTGTCCTGAAGTTCGTCGACCGCACGCAGTACGGCCCGGTCGAGCTCATCTGACGCCTCACCGCGTTGGACGGCGTCGATGACCTCGTCCGTCAGGCCCTCGTCGCGGCCCATCTCGACGTGGTGGCGCCACTCGTACTCGCACGTGGTCAGATGCGCGACGCGTAGGACCGCCAACTCGCGCAGCCGCGGCGGCAGCGTCGACCCGTACAGCAGGTGGAAGTTGAACCGCAGGAAGGCGCGGGTCAACTTCGGATGGCGGACCATCGTCGCCAGCAGGTTGCCCGCCCGCTCGGGATTGCGCCGTTCGGGAGACATGCTCGACAGGGCCTGCTCGACGGATTCGTCCCACTCTGCTGCGGGCAGCGGCGGCACGCGCAAGGCGTCTCCTTCCTGTGTGCTCTCGGTGATGAGAATCAGGTTCTCATATTTCGCCAATAGATTTCCACCTTTCTTGCCGATGGTCAACGTTCGAGGCCATCGGTGGTGGTCACACGGGTGCCCCGCAGGGTCTAACTGCCCTGACAGGAGGCCATAGGGTGGCTTTCGGACATTGATTCTCGTAGGGTGAGAAGATAGTTTCCTCACACTGAGCACAGTCCGGATAGTTAGCCTCGGGGGACGCGACGAAAGGAACGGGCATGAACAAGGACGACATGATCTTGATCAGCGTTGATGATCACATCGTCGAACCGCCCGATATGTTCAAAAACCACCTGCCCAAGAAGTACATCGATGAGGCGCCGCGGTTGGTGCACAACCCCGATGGTTCGGACACCTGGCAGTTTCGTGACACGGTGATTCCGAATGTGGCGCTCAATGCGGTGGCGGGCCGGCCGAAGGAGGAGTACGGCCTGGAGCCGCAGGGGCTCGACGAGATCCGGCCGGGTTGCTGGCAGGTCGATGAGCGGGTCAAGGACATGAACGCCGGCGGCATCTTGGGGTCGATGTGTTTTCCGTCGTTTCCGGGTTTTGCGGGTCGGTTGTTCGCCACTGAGGATCAGGAGTTCTCGCTGGCTTTGGTGAAGGCCTACAACGACTGGCATGTCGAGGAGTGGTGCGGGGCTTATCCGGCGCGGTTCATCCCGATGACGCTGCCGGTGATCTGGGATCCGACCGAGTGTGCCAACGAGATCCGGCGCAACGCCGAGCGCGGTGTGCATTCGTTGACGTTCACCGAGAACCCGGCGGCGATGGGATATCCGAGTTTCCACGATTTCGATCATTGGAAGCCGATGTGGGACGCGTTGGTCGACACCGAGACGGTGCTCAACGTGCACATCGGTTCGTCGGGGCGGTTGGCGATCACCGCTCCGGATGCGCCGATGGATGTGATGATCACGCTGCAGCCGATGAACATCGTGCAAGCCGCGGCCGATCTGTTGTGGTCGCGTCCGATCAAGGAGTACCCGACGCTGCGGATCGCGTTGAGTGAGGGCGGCACGGGGTGGATTCCGTACTTCCTGGAGCGGGTGGATCGCACCTATGAGATGCACTCGACGTGGACGGGTCAGGACTTCGGGGGCAAGTTGCCCAGTGAGGTGTTCCGCGAGCACTTCCTGACCTGTTTCATCGCCGATCCGGTCGGGGTGGCCACCCGCAACGCGATCGGGATCGACAACATCTGCTGGGAGGCCGACTACCCGCACAGCGATTCGATGTGGCCCGGCGCGCCCGAGCAGCTCAACGAGGTGCTCACCGCCAACAACGTGCCCGACGACGAGATCAACAAGATGACGTTCGAGAACGCGATGCGCTGGTATCACTGGGATCCGTTCACCCACATCACCCGCGAACAAGCCACCGTGGGTGCCCTGCGCAAAGCCGCCGAGGGCCACGACGTCTCGATCCAGGCCCTGTCGAAGAAGGAAAAGACCGGCGCGTCGTTCGCCGACTTCGCGGCCAGCGCCAAGCAGGTGACGGGCAACAAGGACTAAAGAGGTCTGCAAGTATCGGAAGTTCCGGCCGCTGGGCCGGAAGGAGCGTCTTCCAGTGCGCCGGTGCGGAAGCTGCCTTCACGCGCCGGCGCACTGCTCTGCGAGACGATGACAAGAGGAGAACCACCGTGCCCGGCGGGATGAGTTTCGAGCTGACCGAGGACCAGGAGCTGATCCGCAAGTCCGTCCGTGAGTTGGCGAGCAAGTTCGACGACCACTACTGGATGGAAAAGGACCTCGCCCACGAGTTCCCGCGGGAGTTCTACGACGCGATCGCCAAGGGCGGCTGGCTCGGGATGACCATCCCCGAGGAGTACGGCGGGCACGGCCTGGGCATCACCGAGGCAACGTTGTTGCTCGAGGAGGTGTCGCGCTCCGGCGCCGCGATGAACGGCGCCAGCGCCATCCATCTGTCGATCTTCGGGATGCAGCCCGTCGTCAAGCACGGCTCCGACGAGCTCAAAGCCGAGACGCTGCCGCGGATCGTCAACGGCGATCTGCACGTCTGCTTCGGCGTCACCGAACCCGGTGCGGGCCTGGACACCTCGCGCATCACCACCTTCGCCAAGCGCGAAGGCGACAAGTACCGGGTCAACGGGCGCAAGGTGTGGATCTCCAAAGCGCTGGAGTCCGAGAAGATCCTGCTGCTGACTCGGACCACCCCGTTCGACGAGGTCACCAAGAAGACCGACGGTATGACGCTGTTCCTCACCGACCTCGACCCCGACCGCGTCGACATCCGGCCCATCAAGAAGATGGGGCGCAACGCCGTCAGCTCCAACGAGGTGTTCATCGACGACCTGATGGTGCCCGTCGCGCACCGGGTCGGCGAAGAAGGCAAGGGCTTCAAGTACATCCTGGACGGCCTCAACCCCGAGCGGATGCTGATCGCGGCCGAGGCGCTGGGCATCGGTCGGGTCGCGCTGGAGAAGGCCGTGAAGTACGGCAACGAGCGGCATGTGTTCAACCGGCCGATCGGGATGAACCAGGGCCTGCAGTTCCCGCTGGCCGACTCCCTGGCCCGCCTCGATGCGGCCGAGTTGGTGCTGCGCAAGGCCACCTGGCTCTACGACAACGGCAAAGCGTGTGGGCGCGAAGCCAATACGGCCAAGTACCTGTGTGCTGACGCCGGTTTCGGCGCGGCCGACCGGGCCCTGCAATTGCACGGCGGCATGGGTTACTCGGAGGAGTACCACGTCTCCCGCTACTTCCGCGAGTCGCGGCTGATGAAGATCGCACCCGTGAGCCAGGAGATGATCCTCAACTTCCTCGGCGAGCACGTTCTCGGGCTGCCGCGCAGCTACTGACGATGGAGCCCTGACTGATGGTCAACTATTTCGACTTGTCGGGCCGTTCGGCGCTGGTGACCGGTGCCGCCGGCGGTATCGGCTCGGCGGTCGCGCAGGCCCTGGCCCACGCGGGCGCCGCGGTGCTCGTCACCGACATCGACAAGGACGCCGCAGCCGCGGTGGCGCAACGCATTTCAGCCGACGGTGGGCGCGCCGAGGCCACCGCGCTCGACGTCGCCGATCGGGACTCCGCCGATGCCGCTGCCGCACAGGCGGCCGCTCTGGCCGACGGTGCCCTGCACATCCTGATCAACAACGCGGGCGTGACCAAGCTGGCGATGTTCGAGAAGACGACGCAGGAGTCGTTCCGCCTGTTGTTCGACATCCACGTGATGGGCGCGTTCAACGTCACCCAGGCCGCGCTGCCGCACATCCCGACCGACGGCACCGGCCGCATCGTCAACGTCACCTCGGCGGCCGGCCTGACGGGCACGCTCGGCCAGGTCAACTACTCGGCGGCCAAGGCGGGCATCATCGGGTTCACCAAATCCCTTGCGCGCGAACTGGCCACCAAGAAGATCATGGTCAACGCGCTGGCGCCGCTGGCAGCGACCCCGATGACCGAGACCATTCGCACCAATGAGAAGTTCTCGGCGAACATGATGAACCGCATTCCGATGAAGCGGTGGGCGGACCCGGAGGAGGTCGCCGGCGCGTTCGTGTTCATGGCGTCCGACGCCGCGTCCTACATCACCGGACAGGTGCTGCCGGTCGACGGCGGAATGGTGATGTGAGCGCCGCAGCGCCACTGAGCGGCGTCACGGTCGTCGCGATGGAACAGGCCGTCGCCGCGCCGATGTGCACCCGGGTGCTCGCTGACTTCGGCGCCCGCGTGATCAAGGTGGAGAACCCCAAGGGGGGTGATTTCGCCCGTGACTACGACGACGTGGTCAACGGCCCCGGTGGGTTGGCCGCACACTTCGTCTGGTGCAACCGCGGTAAGGAGTCGGTGACGCTGAACACCAAGGCGCCCGAGGGTATGGACCTTCTGCACCGCCTGCTGGATCGGGCGGACGCGTTCGTGTCCAACCTCGCGCCGGGAGCCACCGCGCGGATGGGCCTGGCCCCGGCCGACCTTGCGGCCCGTCACCCCAACGTGATCCCCGTCGAGATCGACGGGTACGGCCCTGGTGGTCCCATCTCGCACAAACGGGCCTACGACCTTCTCGTGCAGGCGGAGTCGGGATCGTGCGCGGTCACCGGCTATCCGGGGATGCCGGCCAAACCGGGACCCGCGATGGCCGACTTCTCGACGGGCCTGTATGCGGCGATCTCCATCCTGGCGCTGCTGGTCGGACGAGCCAGGGGCGATGCCGGGGCCGCGAGTCCGTCTGTCGCGCTGAGCCTGTTCGACGTGATGACCGACGTGATGGGTTATCAGTTGACCTACACCCAGCATTCGGGCATCGACCAGGAACCGCTCGGCGTCGGCTCGCCGGCGGTCGCGCCCTATGGGGCGTTCCCGACGCGCGACGGTCAGACGGTGGTGCTGGGCACCACTAACGACCGGGAATGGCAGCGGGTGGCCCGCGAGATCATCGACCGTCCCGACCTCGCCGAGGATCCCCGCTTCGCCACCAACCCCGACCGGTGCGCCCACCGCGAGATCCTCGAGGAGGCCATCGGATCCTGGTGTGCTCAACGTGATCTCGCCGAAATTCAGAAGATCGCCGACGACGCCGGAATCGGCAACTCGCGATACAACGTGCCCAGCGAGGTCGTCGTGCACCCCCACCTCACCGCTCGGGACCGGTGGCGCACCGTCGCCACGCCCAAGGGAGACATCCGCGCGCTGCGCCCGCCGCCGGTGATCACCGGCTTCGAACAGCCGATGGGGGCGGTGCCCGGTCTGGGCGAGCACACCGACACCGTCCTCGGCGAATTAGGCCTCACGGCAGAAGATCTCGCGCGGTTGCGCGCGGACGGAGTGATCGGACCCGCGTACTCGTGAGCGGTGACGTGCTGTTGACCTCCGACAGCGACGGGGTGCGGACCCTGACGCTGAACCGGCCGGACCGCAAGAACGCGATCAACGCGCAGCTGTGGGAGGAGCTGGCCGATGCGCTGCGGGCGGCCGCGCGCGACACCGCGCTGCGCGCATTGGTCATCACCGGGGCGGGTGGGGCGTTCTGCTCGGGCGCCGACATCGGCGTACCCGAGGACATCCACCCGCGGCACAAGCTGCGCCGGCTCACCGACGTCGCGCTGGCGCTGCACGAACTATCCGTGCCCACCATCGCCAAGGTGACCGGGGTTGCCGTCGGGGCGGGCTGGAACCTGGCGTTGGGCTGTGACTTCGTGGTGGCGACACCGGAAGCCCGGTTCTGCCAGATCTTTTCGAAGCGCGGCCTGTCGGTCGACCTCGGCGGTTCATGGCTGCTGCCCAAGATGGTGGGTCTGCAGCAAGCGAAGCGCCTGGTGCTGCTGGCCGACATGATCGACGCCGAGGAGGCCCACACGCTGGGCTTGGTCACCTGGGTGAAGCCCACGGACGAGATCGACGGCTTCGTCGCGGATCTGGCGGCACGGCTCGCAGCGGGCCCACCGGTCGCGCTGGCGCAGAGCAAGGCGCTGCTCAACGACGGGGCCAACGCCACGCTGCGGGAGGCGCTGGCCAACGAGGCCCGCGCCCAACCGGGCAACTTCGCCACCGCGGATTCGACGGAGGCCTATGCCGCGTTCGCCGGGAAACGCGAGGCCGTATTTACTGGTCGATGGGCGCTCGGGCCCGGATCGGAGAAGAACAATGCGTGAAACCGTAATCGTGGAGGCCGTGCGCACGCCGGTCGGCAAGCGCAACGGCGGACTGTCGGAGATGCATGCCGCCGACCTGTCCGCGATCGTGCTCAACGCGCTGGTGGAGCGTGCGGGTATCGATCCCGACATCGTCGACGACGTGGTGTGGGGTTGCGTCTCTCAGGTCGGCGACCAGTCCAGCAACATCGGCCGCTATGCGGCGCTCGCGGCGGGCTGGCCCGAAACCATCCCCGGCACCACGGTCAATCGCGCCTGCGGATCCAGCCAGCAGGCGCTCGATTTCGCTGTCCACGCGGTGATGTCGGGTCAGCAGGACGTCGTGGTCGCCGGAGGGGTCGAGGTGATGAGCCGGGTGCCGCTCGGCTCGGCGCGCGCCACCGGTATGCCGTACGGCCCCAAAGTCCTGGAGCGCTACGCCGATTTCTCCTTCAACCAGGGCATCTCGGCGGAGTTGATCGCCCAGAAGTGGGGCTTCTCGCGCACCCGGCTTGACGAGTACTCGGTGCGCTCACACGAATTGGCTGCCGCCGCGCAGGACAAGGGTGCGTTCGAATCGCAGATCATGCCGGTGTTCACCGACGGTGAGCCCGTCGTCGCCGACGAAGGCGTGCGGCGGGGGAGCACGGTCGAGAAGCTCGCGGGGCTCAAGCCGGCGTTCAAGGACGACGGCGTCATCCACGCGGGTAACTCGTCACAGATCTCCGACGGTGCCGCAGCACTGCTGGTGATGGCCGCCGACAACGCCGTGGCGCTGGGCCTGAACCCGATCGCGCGCTACCGCGCTGGTGCGGTCACCGGCGCCGACCCGGTGCTGATGCTGACCGGTCCGATCCCGGCGACGGAGAAGGTTCTGCACAAGGCCGGAGTGGCCCTCGACGAGGTCGGTGTGTTCGAAGTGAATGAGGCGTTTGCGCCGGTGCCGCTGGCATGGCTGGCCGAGACCGGCGCCGACGAGAACAAACTCAACCCGCTCGGCGGGGCAATCGCATTGGGACATCCACTCGGGGCTTCGGGCGCGGTGCTGATGACGCGGATGCTCAACCATATGCGCGACAACGGGATTCGGTTCGGCCTGCAGACCATGTGTGAGGGCGGCGGAACCGCCAACGCCACGTTGGTCGAACTCATCGCGTAGCGACCATCGCCTAGCGGCTTGATAGAACCCATCGCTGGCGATGGTGCCCCAACACGTCGCCTGACTTCACGGGAGGACCCGCGTGCAGAGAAGCCTGTTCACCGACGACCATGAGGCGTTCCGCGAACTGGCCCGTGACTTCGTCGAAAAGGAAGTGGTCCCGCACTATCCCGAGTGGGAGAAGGGCGGCCGCATGCCCCGCGAGGTTTTCAAACAGATGGGGTCGCTGGGCATGCTCGGCATGGCCATCCCTGAGGAGTACGGCGGAGGTGGTACCTCCGACTACCGCTACAACGTTGTGCTGCAAGAGGAGGCGGCGCGCGCACTGGTCACGCTGTCGACCGTGCGCACCCAGCTCGAGGTGATCCTCCCGTACTTCCTGCACTATGCCAACGAGGAGCAACGGAAGCGGTGGTTTCCCGGACTCGCCGTCGGTGAGCTGCTGACCGCCGTCGCGATGACGGAACCGGGCACCGGATCCGATCTCGCCGGTGTGCGCACCACCGCGGTCCGCGACGGTGACGACTGGATTCTCAACGGCGCCAAGACGTTCAACACCGGCGGTATGCAGGCTGACCTGGTGATCGTGGTGGCGCGGAC
This sequence comes from Mycobacterium neumannii, assembly GCF_002245615.1. Lineage (NCBI taxonomy): Bacteria > Bacillati > Actinomycetota > Actinomycetes > Mycobacteriales > Mycobacteriaceae > Mycobacterium > Mycobacterium neumannii. The sequence continues at coordinate 129,835 of NZ_NKCO01000002.1, forward strand.
CTCGACCGATCCCGACAACCGGCGCAAGGGGCTCACACTGTTCGTCGTCGAGGACGGAATGCCCGGGTTCACCCGAGGCCGCGAGCTGGAGAAAATGGGCTGCAAGGTCCAGGACACCGCCGAACTCTCGTTCGTCGACGTCCGCGTGCCGGCAGCCAACATGCTGGGCGCAGAAGGCGAGGCCTTCAGCTACCTCGGCCACAATCTGCCCCAGGAGCGGCTCACCGTCGCGGTCGGATCGGTCGCGCAGGCGCGCTCGGCGATCGCGGCTGCGATCGAGTACACCAAGAGCCGCAAGGCATTCGGGACTCCGGTGGCGTCATTCCAGAATACGAAGTTCGAGTTGGCGGCCTGCTCGGCGGAGGTCGAGGCCGCACAGGCGATGCTGGATCGCGCGGTGGCCCTGCACGTGGACGGCGAGTTGTCGGGCGCGGATGCGGCCCGCGTGAAGCTGTTCTGCACCGAGATGCAGCAGCGTGTCGTGGACCGCTGTCTGCAGTTGTTCGGCGGCTACGGCTACATGATGGAGTATCCGATCGCGCGGTTGTACACCGACGCCCGCGTTGCGCGCATCTACGCCGGCACCAGTGAGGTGATGAAGGTGATCATCGCCAAGTCGCTCGGCCTCTAGCGATTTCGGTGCACTTCGGGTCGCTGAGCGATACGTAGTGCACCGAAATCACTAGGGAAGCTGCGGGTTGATTTCTTCGATGACCCACTGCGCGTAGTCGAGGTACTCGTCGACGCCGCTCACGGGTGGCAGGGGAACCGCACTGACGGTGACGCCTTGTTGCGCGAGCCAGCCCAACCGGTCGACGATCTCGGCGGCGCTCATGCCCGGCCGGCCATCGGGGTCGTCCTGCACGGTGTGGCCTTCGCCCACCCGGTTCGTTCCCAGCCCGTGCACCACGTCGAACGGGCGTCCGTCGTAGCCCGGCTGGGACTTGATGAAGCCGAGGCGCTCGGCGATCTTGTCGGGCGGGGTGAGAAACGACCACCAACCCGACGCGTACTTCGCCGCCCTGCGCAGGGCCGCGTCGGCATCGCCACCGATCCAGATCGGCAGATGCGGCTTCTGAATCGGCTTGGGCTCGAAGGCGATGTCATCGAAGGACACATACGTGCCGTCGAAGCTGGGCGAGTCACTGGTCCACAGTTCGACGATCGCAGCCAGATATTCGTCGGCGATGCGGCCGCGTTCGCGGAACGGCACACCGAGCAGGTCGAATTCGCGTTCCAGCCAGCCCACTCCGAACGTCACCATCATGCGGCCGCTGCTCATCCAGTCGGCGGTGGCCAGCGACTTCGCCAATACGATCGGATGTTGCAGCGGCAGCACCGTGATGCACGAATTAAGCATGATGCGCTGCGTGGCACCGGCGAGATACGCCTGCGCGACAGTCGACTGCAGATAGTGCGGACCGGACAGTTCGACGTGGTCGTTGGGGATCGCGAAATGCTCGGGCACCGCGATCATGTCGTAGCCCCACTCGTCGGCGCACCTGGCCATCCGCGTCTGGTCGGCACCCGTCACCGATGCTTCCCACGGCTGCATCATGGCCTTGAGCCGCAGCATGTGCGGAAGGTTGAACACAAGCTTCACGACGGACTCCTATCACGGGATTTGGGTGCACTTCGAGTCGCTGAGCGATACGTACTGCACCGAAATCGCCCGGGCTACTTGAGCATGCTGCCGGCGTCGATCGTCACGGGAAGGCCCGTGACGTAGCGCGACTCGTCCGATGCGAGGAACAGGACGGCGTTGCTGACATCCTCGGGCTCCACCCAGCCAACCGGTAACACGTGCATGAACTGGGCTGCGACGGCGAGATCGTCGGGTCCGGGATTCTCCAGATCGGGACGGAACAGCTTCATGGTCCCCTCGTTCATGAACAGCGGCGTGTTCACGTTCGTGGGACAGACGGCGTTGACCCGGATCGAGTGCTGACCCAGTTCGACGGCGAACGTGCGCATCAAGCCGATCACGCCGTGCTTGGCGGCGATGTAGTGGCCGGTATGGGGGTAGGGCTTGAGGCCGCCGACCGAGCTGGTCAGGATGATCGAACCGCCACGCCCGCCGGAAAGAATGTGGGGGACCGCGGCTTTCACGGTCTTCCACACGCCGGAGAGGTTGACGTCGATCATGTCGCGCCAGTCGTCTTCGCTGGTCTTGTCCAGCGTTGCGCCGCCGTTGCCGATGCCGGCGTTGGCGACGACGACGTCGAGTCGGCCCAACTGTTCGACGCCGCCGTCCACGACCGCCTTGAGTGCGTCGTAGTCACGCACGTCGACCTCGGCGGTGACGATGCGGCGGTTCAGGTTCTTGACGAGGTCGGCCGTCTCGGCGAGGTCATCCGGTGTCGCCCAGGGGATGTCGTCGTTGCTGGAGATCTGCTTGCAGACGTCCACGGCAATGATGTCGGCGCCTTCTGCGGCGAGGCGCACCGCGTGGCTGCGGCCCTGACCCCGTGCCGCGCCGGTCACGAACGCGACTTTGCCCTCGACTCGTCCACCCATGTGTCCACCTTCTGGCCGCTCGAAATATTGGTCGATCGATCAGGAGCGTGGCACCGATCGGCCCACGTGTCAACAGTCGGGGCTCATGAGATAGCGCATCGCGGTGATGTGCTCTGTGGATGCCGCGTCAGCCAGGCGGAGGCCGCGAGCCGCCGGTCGTCAACGATTCCGTCAGCGATTGCATCCAGCGCTGCATGAAGTCGCGCATCTCGTCGTGTCCGAGCGTGACGCCGACCGCCTCCTCGTTGCACAGGCTGCGCGCGATCTGCACGATCAGCATCGAAACGGCGACCGGCGGGTAGTCGTCGAGATCGACGCCGTGAGCACGCAGGGCCACGGTGACCGCGGCCGTCTCGATGTCGCGTACGCGCTCCGCATACGTCTTCAGTTCGGCACGAATCACCTTGCGGTGGTTCGCCAACGCCATGAACTCGGTGTTCAGGCCGGTCCGACGCAGATCGCTGTTGATCAGCCACAGCGTGCGCAACGGGTCGTCGTCGGTGAGCGCCGCGCGCATGTTCTCCAGGGACGCCTCCGCGCCGGCCCGCAGCACCTCGACGAACAGGTCGTCCATCGTCGGGAAGTAGTAGTAGACCAGCGCCTGTTTGACCCCGGCTTCGGCGGCCACGCGTCGCGACGTCGCTGCGGCATAACCCTCGTCGCGCATGACCTTCGCGGTGGCCTCGATGAGGCGTTGCCGTGCTCCCGCTTCGGCTGGTTTCACCTTTTCGGCGCGCGGCATCAAGGACCCTCCGCCCGAATGCTTGACCCTCTGTCACGGCCCGTGATAGGCATGGCGCATCCTAACAGTTTGATCGATCGATCAGATTGATTGCGGGCGCCAGGACCGGAAGGACGGCCGTTGATGACCGATCTCGCCTCGGTGGACTACTTCTCCGACCATGCGATCAGTCAGGATCCCTACGACTACTGGGACCGCCTTCGCGGGCAGGGCGCGGTGTTTCGGGAACCCAACTACGGCGTCGTCGCCGTCACCGGCTACGCCGAAGTGGTGGCGGCCTTCAAGGATCACGACTCCTTCTCGGCGGTCAACGCGATCGGCGGGCCGTTCCCGCCGCTGCCGTTCGTCCCCGACGGCGACGACATCACCGAACAGATCGAGGCGCACCGCCATCTGTTTCCGATCCACGAACACATGGTCGTGATGGACCCGCCGGCCCACGAGCGGGCCCGGTCGCTGCTGACCAAACTCCTGACACCACGCAGGCTCAAGGAGAACGAGGACTACATGTGGCAACTGGTCGACAGTCAGATCGACCAGATCATCGGCCCGGAGTCCGAAGAGGGGAGCTGCGAGTTCCTCTCCGAATACGCCAAGCCCTTCGCCACGTCGGCGATCATCGACCTGCTCGGCGTGCCCGAGGAGGACCGTCCGGAGTTTCTGGCCGCGCTCGGCGTCGAGGAGCGCTACGGCACGCGCGTCGGCGCGCTCGACGGCGCCCCGGTGGGGCGCGACCCGCTGCAGTATCTCGACGACAAGTTCGCCGGCTATCTCGCCGAGCGTCGCCGCGAACCGCGCGGCGACGTGCTGTCGGGGATGGCCACGGCGGTGTACCCCGACGGCTCGACACCGGAGCTGATCGAGGTGGTCAAGCCGGCGACGTTCCTGTTCGCCGCGGGGCAGGAGACCGTCACCAAGCTGCTCAGCGCGGCGGTGCAGACCCTCGGGGACCGGCCGGACTTCCAGCAGATGCTGCGCGAGCACCCCGAGCGGATACCGGCGTTCATCGAAGAGGCGCTGCGTATGCACTCACCGACCAAGGTCGACTTCCGGCTCGTCCGCAAGAGCACCACGCTGGGCGGGGTGGCGCTGAAGGCAGGCACGATCGTGATGCTGTGCCTCGGCGCCGCCAATCGAGACCCACGCAAGTTCGACGATCCGCACGAGTTCCGACCGGACCGCAAGAACGTGCGCGAGCACATCGCGTTCGGTCGCGGGATCCACTCCTGCGCGGGCGCGCCGCTGGCTCGAGTGGAGGGCCGCATCACCGTGCAGAGGTTGCTCGAACGCATGCGCGACATCCGGATCAGCGAGTCTGCCCACGGTCCGGCCGGTGAGCGCCGCTACGCCTACGAGCCGACTTTTTTGCTGCGCGGGCTGACGGAGTTGCACATCGAGTTCACGCGCCGGTAGGAATCGGGCGCGGCGGTGATGGCCGACGGTCGAAATAGCCCTTGACCTGCTGATGTGATGGCCGTCTAAACCGATTTTGGCTGAGACGCTTGTCACAGCGCCCAAACCTACCTACTGTGTGTTCACTAGGTTGGTTGAACGAAGGAGTTCGGTGTCCGCCACGGAGTCCGCGCGGCCGTATGCCACGCTCCTCGCCAAGGGCGAGGATCGTCGTCAGCGCATCCTCGCGGTGGCCGAACGCCTGCTCGCGCGCAACGGGTGGCGCAACACGTCGCTGGCCCAGATCGCCAAGGAAGCCGGGGTCACGCCCGCTGGTCTGCTGCACCACTTCGAGTCCAAGGAGCAGCTCCTCAACGCGGTGCTCGACGCCCGTGACGCCGACGACGCCATCCACGCCGACTACCGCTCCGGCGACCTTGTCACCGAGCTCGGCCGGGTCCCCGAACGCTTCGACCGCGCGCCCGAACTCGTCGGGACCTTCACCGTGCTGCTGGTGGAGAACATCGCGCCCGACGCGCCGCTGCACGACCGCCTTGTCAAGCGTTACCGCGACGCGGTCGACATCATCACCGCGATCATCGAGCGCGGTCAGCGCAGCGGCAAGTACCGCCAAGACCTCGACGCGGCCACCAAGGCCGTGGAAATCCTCGCCTTCACCTATGGAATGGAGACCCTATGGTTACTCGACCCATCGATTCAATTGGCCGAGGTGTTCAAGGGGTACGCCGAGTCGCTGGGACGCGAATTGGCGCCGCGGAGCTCGACATGAGGTACCGGCTCGACATCGTTGCCCCGACGGTGACGGACGCGGTGAAGTATGCCGGCGGCTGGATCTACGACCGGGTGATGGCCGGGTGGGACGTCACCGTGCTCGTCGGTGGTGACGAAGACGTTCGCCCGTTGACGATCCTCGGAGCCGAGACCCTCGACCTGGAAACGGTTCTCGCGGAGTGGGAGGAACGGCCGCATCCGGCCACCGTCGCCGTCGCGGCCAACATGATCGACCGCGACGCGCGGGTTCTCCAGCATGTGCGCAACGCGCTCGATCAGGGTGCGACCGAGGTGACCCTGTGGGGTGAGCGGGTGCCCGCCGAGCTCGACAGCAGCGTCGATTCCGTCGAGCACCGCCTGAGCGCGGCGGCCAGAGCGTTCAAGGCCAAGGCGCTGGCGGCAGCCGGCGATCCCGGAGCCGCCGAGGTCAGCGGCTGCGAGATGTTCCGCTGCGGGATGATGGTCTCCGTCGCCGCGGATCTGGTGCCCGCCAGCTGATTTCGGCGGGCGCCGGCCGCGTCACTGATAGTCGCTGGATTCGGCCAACTCGGCGGCCGAGCGCATCAACTCGACGATGACTGGGCCGTACGCGAGCAGCTTCGGGTTGTCGCCCGCGCGCTGGAAACCCTGTTCGAGCACGATGGCGAGCTTCCACTTCGCCAGCACCAGGTAGTAGTCGAGGTCGTCGACCTGGCGCCCGGACACCTTCGCATAGTGATCGACTACGGCTGCGCGCGAAGGCATCCCGCGCATGTCGACATAACCCATTTCCGAATCCGTCGGTGCCGCGGTGTTCTCGGGCCAGCTCTGCACCATCCAGCCCAGATCCAGCTTCGGGTCCCCGACGGTGCCCATCTCCCAGTCGACGATCGCCGCGAGCCGCGCGGGAGCCTCGTGCCGATACATCACGTTGGCGAACTGGTAGTCGCCGTGCATGAGCCCGGGGACGTAGTCCAGCGGGCGGTGCGTGCGCAGCCAGTCGGTGGCGACGTCGAGGCCGTCGATCTCACGGCCCTTGATGCGCTCGAAGAACGCGGTCCAGCGGTCGACCTGGCGTTCGTGAAAGCCGTCGGGCCGACCCAGATCGTGCAGACCCTTTGCCTTCCAGTCAACTTGGGACAACAGCGCGATGCCCTCGGCGAGTTCATACGCCAGGTCCCCGCGCGCAGACAAGTCGGAGTCGAACGGTTCGGGCCACTTCCGATCGTCGAGATCCATCGGCGACCACCCGTCAACGAAACCCATCAAATAGAACGGGCGGCCGAGCACCGCGGCATCCTCACACACCGCGACGGCCTCGGTATGGGGAACGTCGGTGCCGTCGAGCGCCTCGATGATGCGCCACTCCCGCAGGATTCCCTTGTCGCGGTCGGGCGGGGCACCCGGCGGCGGCATCCTCAGCACACAGCTGTGTTCCCCGCGGCGCAACTCGTAGATGACGTTCTGGGTGCCGCCCGACAAGAACCGGGTCTGCAGCGGCTCACCCTTGCCGGGCAGTTCCGCCGCGTCCATCCAATCGGTCAGCCGCGCAACGTCGATCGTGGTGTCGCTCACAGGTTCCCCACTTCACGGTCCAGATACTCGGCGAACTTCGCCCTGGCCTTCTCCCGCTTGGCCGGGATCCATTCGCTGGGCCATGTGTCATTGCTCGGCGCATAGTCGCGCAGCACCTGCTTGGCCACCGTCGTCTTGTGCACCTCGGTCGGCCCGTCGGCCAGTCCCATCACCGCGGCGCCGGTGACCATGCCCAGGAACGGCATCTCGTTGGTGACGCCCAGCGCTCCGTGGACCTGCATTGCGCGCCAAGCGATATCGTGCAGCACCGTCGGCATCACAACCTTGACAGCGGCGATGTCCTTGCGGACCTTCTTGTAGTCGTTGTACTTGTCGATCTCCCATGCGGTGTAGAGCACCATCAGCCGGAACTGCAGTAACTGTGCGTACGAGTCCGCGATGTAGCCCTGCACGAACTGCTTCTCAGACAGCCTGCTGCCCTGCGTCTCCCGGCTCAGCGCGCGTTCGCACATCATGTCCAGCGCTTTGCGGGACAGTCCGATCGTGCGCATCGCGTGGTGGATACGGCCGCCGCCGAGGCGGGTCTGGGCGATGACGAAAGCCTGGCCTTCGCCGCCCAGCAGCGCATCCGCGGGCACCCGCACGTTGTCGTAGTGGATCAGCGCGTGCGAACCTTCGTCGTCACGCTCGCCGTGCAGTCCGACGTTGCGGACGATGTTCACGCCCGGGGTGTCGGTGGGCACCAGGAACATCGACATGCCCTGGTAGGCGCTCACGTCGGGGTTGGTGACGACCATGACGATCAGGAACGAGGCGGTCCTGGCGTTGGAGGAGAAGAACTTCTGACCGTTGATCACCCAATCGTCGCCGTCACGGACGGCGGTGGTGTTGAACAGCGTCGGATCGGCACCGGCGTGTGGTTCGGTCATCGAGTAACAGGAGAAGATCTCACCCTCCAGCAGCGGATGCAGATAGCGCTCCTTCTGGGCGTCGGTGCCGTAGTGGGCGATGATCTCGGCGTTGCCGGTGTCGGGTGCCTGACAGCCGAACACGATCGGTGCCCACTGGGAACGGCCGAGGATTTCGTTGAGCAGCGCGAGCTTGAGCTGGCCGTGACCCTGTCCGCCGAGTTCGCGGCCGAGGTGGGTGGCCCACAGCCCTCGTCGACGCACTTCGTCCTTGAGTGGGTCGATCACCTTGCGGCGGTTGGCGTCCAGGGGCACGAACTGCTGGTCGGGAAACGCCAGGTCGAGCGGTTCGACCTCCTCCCTGACGAATTCGTCGGCCCAGTCGAGAACCTTCTGGTACTCGGGGTCGGTCTCGAAATCCCACGCCATCGTGGTCTCCTTTCGCGCTGTATCAATCTTGAGCTGTGTGCGGCGTCGGTGTTCTGGTGTTGAACCCGGCGATCAGCGCCGCGATGTCGTCGGTGACGACGTCGGCGAACGACCGGTCGCCGAAAGTGCCGCTCGCCCAGTGCCGGACGCCTTCGCTGACGTGCATTCCCGCCAAACGGGAGAGGTGCTCGACGTCGACATGCGCACCGATTTTCCGGTCCCGCTGCGCCCGGGAGAACAATTCGCCGAACATGTCGGCGTCGGCGGTCTCGCCGACGGCCTCACCCGCGAGGATCCGGTGTTCATGCCGGTAACCCTCGAGGATCGTCTGGATGATCAGTTCGCGCGGATTGCGCGCCATCGACCGTTCGAGGCTGCGTAACGCCTCACCGATGACCGCCTCGACGTCGTAGTCGGCGCGCAACAGCATGCGCACCTTGTTCTGCGCCGACCGGGTCGACAGCAGACCGACCTCGAAGAGGATGTCCTCTTTGCCCGGAAAGTAGAAGTAGAACAGGCCCCTTGACACGCCCGCGGCCCGGCAGATGTCGGCGACGGTCGTCTTGGCATACCCGTTCGTGCGCCACAACGCCATGGCCGCTTGTACGAGCGCGCGCTTCGTCTCATGCGAACGAGCCCGCTGAAATGACGCGCGCCGTTGACCAGCGCCAGCTATGACTTCGCCGCTGGCCTTGGACACTCCGGCACTGTAACAGGGCAATTGAGGCTTGCAAATAGTTGACGTTTGTCCAACTATCTAATGATGGTCGCGACACTGGACGGCAGGCGCATCTTGGTGGCCCCCGGTGCCACGGGCATCGGCGCGGCCGCGGTGCGCGTGCTGACCGAGGCCGGCGCACGCGTAGTGGCCACCCGCCACACCACGGCGCCACCCGACGTGCCCGGCGTGTCCTGGGTGCACTGCGACGTGCGTGACGCCGAAGCGGTCGACCGGACCGTGCAGGCCGTCGCCGACGAGATGGGTGGACTCGACGTACTGCTCAACGCGGCCGGACTGTGGCAACCGGGCATCCCCGGTCAGATCACCACCGACGACATCGAGATCCTCTTCGACACCAACGTCAAGGCCACGATCCTGACCAATCAGTCGGCGTATGCGGTGATGCGGGAGAACGGCGGCGGGCGCATCATCAACTTCGGATCCGCCGAGGCGGTGATGGGCAGTCCGCTCTCGGCGGTATATGCGGCGACGAAGGGGGCGGTGGCCGCGTGGACACGCTCGGCGGCCAGGGCATGGGCCGCCGAGAAGGTGTCGGTGATCGCGCTGGCGCCCGCGGTACAGACACCGGGCGCCGACCGGCTGCGCGAATTCCTCGGACCGGCAGCCGAATTCATGGATGAGCAGCTGAAGACCTCGATCCCGCTCGGCAGAGCACTTGGTGACCCCGTTCGTGATCTCGGCCCCGCGCTGGTGTTCTTCTGCAGCGAGGGGTCACATTTCGTGACAGGACAACTCGTCGCCGTCGACGGCGGCCTGATCATGCTGGGGTCGTAGACCCACGAAAGGCGAGACATGCCCAACCTGCACCACGTCGTCATGCGCAGCCATTCCGCGAACACCTTCACCGCGTTCCTGACCGAGGTGATGGGGATGGCGGTGCAGTTTCGGATGCACGTCCCCGGTGAGGTGCTGCAGAAGACGCTTGGATGGCCGGCGTCGGACGGTGCGGAGGTCACCATGCTCGGCACCGGCGACACGGGGCTCATCGAGGTGCTCGACGTTCCCGAGCACCTTCGTGAACTCGTGCCCGAGGGGTTGGCAGCACTGTCGTTCATGGCACCCGACTTCGCCGAAACACGCGCGAAGGCCGGCGCCTTCGTTGACGACGTCACGATGCTGGACACCGGTGTGCCTGGCGTGGACCTGTTCTTCTGCACGATGGGCGGGGTGCCCATCGAGTTCATGGGAAGCTATGTCCCTGAGGCGAACTCCGAAGCCAGCGACGCGACGAACTCCTGAGTGCGCCTGCGCGACGCCTGACGCTGGGCGGCATCCTGTCCGAGCGGAACCACGCGCGCTGCCAGATCGGTGACGCCGGCGTCGCGGTAGCTGCGCAGCCGCGCCTCAACGGTCGCCTCGTCGCCCGCCGCCATGGTGTCGCCGACGTCCTCTGCGTCACCCTGTTCGAGCAGGCGTACGTAGTTGGGGGAGAAGTCGGCGTGCCCCAGCACCTCGCTCGCGTACGCCCGGGCATCGTCGACTTCACCGTCGGCGCACAGCGCGACGGGGACACCGGCCACGATGCGGACACCTTCTCGGCCCGCCTCTTTCGCCGCTGCGGTGATGCGCGGCGCCACGTAGTCGCCGATCGCGCGTTCGTCGGCCATCCACAGGATGGTTCCACCGGTGCGTTCGCCGGCGATCCGGAGCATCGTCGGGCCGAGCGCCGCCACCAACACCGGCACGGTGAAGGCATCGGTGACGTCGACGGGGCTGTGTATGTGGTAGGTGTCGTTGTCGACGGCGATCGCGCCAGGTCCGCTGAACGCGGCGTCGAGCACCTCGAGGTAGTCGCGCACCAGCCGCGCGGGTTTGTCGTACGGCAGGCCGAGCTGGTCGGCGATGATCCAGTGGTGCGAGGGACCGATCCCCAGCGTGAACCGTCCCTCGCAGGCGATCTGAGTGGTCAGTGCCTGTTGGGCCATGATGAGCGGATGGCGGGTCTGGATCGGCACCACGGCGGTTCCGATCTCGATGCGGTCGGTAGCGTTTCCGAGTAACGCCACGGCCGTCATCGCGTCGAGATAACCGGGCACCTGCGGCATCCAGAAGGTCGCGAAACCCTGCTTCTCGGCGGCTCTTCCGTCGTCGATCAGTCCACTGAGCCGATCGCTGCGTGGGCGCTCCTTGTCGGAGCCGACCATCAATCCGATGCGCATTCATACCTCCGGTCACGGCACATAGCGGTCCCATTCGTAGGGGACGACGGTGTGAAACGGTGCGGCGAAAAGCGGTTCGACGCCATCGCCGTCCCATCGGACCTGCAGCACCGGTCGGAGCCGCTCCGCGACCGCCACGGGGTCGTCGTCGAGGAAGCAGTACGTAATCGTCTGCCCGGCAGGGGCACTGGCCAGACGGCCCTCGACGGGCAGCGACGTCGCCGCCCACGCGCCCGCCACCCCGTCGACGTCCACCAGTTCGTCCGGAGAAGCTGCGCCGCGTTCCAGCAGTAGATACACGCCTCGATTCGGCCACCACGGCAGCACGTCGGCGCCGGCCTTGATCCGTGGCGCTGCGGCGCGCCGCCGGACGTCGTACACACCGCGTTCGACGGGCGGCAGCAGCGGCAGTTTGCGGCCCGCATCACCGAGCGCCTTGGACAGCGCGAGGAACGGTTCCATGCCCTCGACCCCGGTGAAGAAGTACGTCATCACGTGATCGATCTCGTCGTAGGGAGTTTCACCAGTTGCGCGTGCGACGCGGCACTGCGGCGTGGACACCAGGCGCAGGGATGCGCGCACCGCCGGCATCCGGTGCTGTTCGGGCCGATGGTCCAGGGTGTGCCAGCGCAGATAGTCCGCGTCCGCGCCGTCGGGATGGCGTCGCGCCATCGAGACGAACACGGTGGTGATGTCCCCGTCTCCGTTGGCGAGCACCTCGGGCACCTCGTCCGACGGTCTGCCCGGCAGTTGCATCGACGTCTCCTCTACACTGAATCCGGCTGTGGCAGCGGGATTTCGGGGTGGCGGGCCTCGATCATCCGGCGGAAACCGTCGCGCCAGCCGACCGTCGTGCGCCCCAGTACCTCGTGCATGCGGTTGACGTCGGGCCACAACGGCGTGTGGGCCTCTGGCGTGTACTCGAAGATCGGATCGACGCCGACCAGTTCTCCCATGTACGCGCAGTACTCCTCGACGCTGACCGTCTCGCTGCCGGCCCAGTTCACCACGACCGGTGGCGTGTCGGCTGCCTCCATCGCCCTGATCCCCAGCGCGACGTAGTCGTCCTCGTAGATCGGGTTGTAGTTGTTCGGCCGGTCCGGGTGCAGCCTTATCGGTCGCCGAGCCAGCATCGCGTCGAGACGGTCGGCGGGGGCGCCGCCTTCGGGCCCGTAGGTGGAACAGATCCTGATGATGGTCAACGGAATCTCGTACTGTCGGGCGACCCACGTGCAGACCGCCTCGGCGGCGACCTTGGAGAAGCTGTAGTTCGCCCGCAACGGCACCCCGGGCGGATCGGATTCGATCAGCGGCCGCTGACCCTGGTACGCGTAGATCGAGCCGGTCGAACACAGTACGAAGCCTTTCGCGGCGCGGTACCGGTGCAGCAGGTCGCCCGAACGCTGAGCGTTCGTCTCCAGGCAGCGCGTCCAGTCCTCGGCTCCGGGATCGACCGCGGCGTGGAAGACATAGGTGAAATCCTCGGGCAGCGCGGAGAAGTCGCCGTCGCCGATGTCGAGGGCGACCGGAATGACACCGGCGGCGCTCAGCCTGTCGCGGCCGGCCGGCTCGCGCAGCCGGGCTGCACCCCACACCTCGTTGTTGCGTGCCAGCTTCCGCGCCAAGGGGAACGCGATCTTGCCGGTGGCGCCGGTGATCAGGATCTTCTCGCCGTCGAGCATCCCTTAAGTCTTAGCGCACCGCGCGTCAAATGTTAAGTACTTGATATGTTGGCGGGATGCAGCTCACCTTCGATGCCGAGGTGGAGGCGTTCCGCGCGGAGTTCGTCGCCTTCCTCGACGAGCATCTGCCGCCGCAGGCCGAGGCGGCGGAGCGGTCCCGATCGACGGCCCATGTGCCGCAGTGGGCACGCCGTTGGCAGCGGCTGCTGTTCGATCACGGATGGTTGCTGCCGGGAAACCCGCCGCAGTTCGGTGGCCGCAACGCGGGCGTGCTCGAACAGTTCGTCCACCGCGAGGAGCTGGCGCGGCGTCGGATCTACCACGCGTTCAATCCGCAGGGCGTCGGGATCATCGCCGCGTCGCTGCTGTCCTTCGGCACCGAGGAGCAGAAGCAGCGGTGGGCGGTGCCGATTCTGCGTGCCGAGATGACCGCATCGCTGGGCATGAGCGAACCCGGGGCCGGTTCGGACCTGGCGGGCCTGGCGACGCGAGCGGTGCGCGACGGTGAGGTTTTCATCGTCGACGGGCAGAAGGTCTGGACTTCGGGCGCACACGACGCCGATGTCATCCTCGCGTTCGTGCGCACCGACCCGGATGCCCCCAAGCACAAGGGGATCAGCGCGCTGTTGATCCCCACCGACCTACCCGGAGTCGAGCGCAGGCCGTTCGCTTCGGTGTACAGCCGTGAGGACCTGGACTTCAACGAGGTGTTCTTCTCCGGCGTTCGGGTGCCCGCCGAGAATCTCGTCGGTCCTCTGCATGAGGGTTGGCGCGTGGCCAACGGATCGCTGGGCCACGAACGCACCATGATGTGGATGGCGTTCGCCAACCGGCTGGATCAACTACTGCAGGACTTCCGCCCGGCGGGAGCGGTGAACCAGGACCGCTACGCGACCATTGCGATGGACTATCAGGCGCTGCGCCTGCTCGGATCCGTCGCACTGGGGCAGGCGGCGCGGGGTGAACGCGACATCCCCGGCGTCTCGGTGTTGAAACTGTTCGGATCGGAGGCCGAGCAGAAGGCGCTCGGGTATGCGCTCGACGCCGCCGGCGCAGAAGGCTTACGCAGTCCGGGGCTCACCGCGCCGTACAACCCCTACAGCCCAGGCCTTTTCACGGCCGACTGGTTCACCCGTTACATCAGCACCTATGCCGGGACCATTTCGGGCGGGGCGTCGGAAATCCAGCGCAACATCATCGCGCAGCGGGTGCTGGGGTTGCCTGCCCGCTGACGTTTCCCGGAAGAAAACCGGCGCTCAGCGCGGTGCGGGGGCCGCCAGGTCCCGCAGTGACGCCATGAACAACTCGTCCATCCGCGGGCTGAGCTCCGCCAACGAGGCGGCACCGGCATGGCCGACGGAACCGAAGACGCGGTCCAGCGCATCGGCACTAGCTGAGGAACCGATTGAAAGGCACAGGCATGCAACGCCGTCGGCGCGCAGTTCCTCGAGGGCCTTGTGCGCGTCGGCCTCCGCATAGCGACCTTCGTAACCGTCGTCGTAGGGGTGTCCGTCGGACAAGACGAGCAACAGCTTGTTGGGGGTGCCCGCCTCTTCCTTGAGGATCTCGGCCGCGCCGCGGATCGCCGCGCCGAGGCGGGTGTAGCTCGACGGTTGCAGTTGGTTGAGACGAGCGCGTCCGACCGCCCCGAAGCGCTGATCGAACTTCTTGATCGTCGGAAGGTGGACCGCATGGCGGCCCCGGGACCGGAACGCGTAGACCGCGACCCGATCGCCGAGGTCCTCGAGCGTGGCCGCCAGTGTGGCGGCCGCTCGCCGCTGGTGCTCGTGTACGGCCAGGCCGTCCGGGTCGGCGTCGGTTACCGAACCGGACGCGTCGAGCAGGATCAGTACCCCGAGGTTCCTGGCGACCTTGCGGTGCTCGGTGAAGATGTGCTCAGGCGGGGAGAATCCGGAACGCAGGTCGACGGACAGGTCGACGAGGGCTTCGATGTCGAGTTCGTCGCCGTCGGGTCGGCGCCGCAACACCCTGGGGCCCAACCCGATCCGGGAAAGCCGGCGGCGCAGGACGTCGTCGCGGGCGACGGCGGCAGCGGTGACGTCGGCGGGCGTGGTCAGGGGGTAGTCGATCACCCGGCACCAGTCCGGCCGGTACCGGCGGCGGAAGACGTCCCACTCGGGATGCAGCGCTCCGCCCACCCCGACGGCGGCACCTGGGCGTTCGTCGTCGGTGAAGTGGATCCGGTGGGGCAGCGGCCTGGCGTGCGGGCCGCCCGCGCGGACCCGCCGCACGGCTTCGGCCTGCGGATCCCCGCCGGCACTGTTGCCGGACGATCCCGATGTGCCGAGCAGTTTGCGCAGGAAATCCCCGACCGTTTTCGAGTTGAACAGCGGGTTGTCGAACATCTTGAGGATCTTGCTTTCCTCAGACGGTCCCTCGTCGTCGTCATCGTCTCCGTCGTCCACCGGTATGGCGGCCGGATCGGGTGTGAACCGCAGGTCGGCGTCGGAGGCACGGGCGCCCGGTTCGGCGGCCGTGCTCAGCAGTGCCGACGGTTTGAGGAGGCCGAACCAGTCGGGCGCTTCGCTGACTCGTGTTCGGCTACGCGCGATTTCGAGGGACTCGGCGGCCGATGTGGAGCCATGCGGATCCTCGGGTTCCAGGGCCGCGGCCAGCGGCAGCCGCCGGGCCAGGTCGACGAGCACCCGGCGTCCCTCGACCGCCAGGTAGCGACGCGCGAGGGCCGGACGCGCACGCAACGGACGGACCAACGGCTCCTGCAGGCTGCCCGCCCCGATGAGCGCGCTGTGCAACAGCACTTCCCGCCGAATCTGCTCGTCCGAACCGCTGCCGGTGACGAAGATGGCCGTGCCGTTGGTGTGGGCGGGTTGGGCCTCCGGCGCAGCCGCGATGTCGATCGACCGACCGGCGATGAACGTCGCCAGAAACCGGAACCGATCGAGTCCGGCTGCGCCCGAGGCACTCACGGGCTCGGTAGCAGCGCATCGACGAGTTCGCCGAGCGCGCGCACGACGTCTCTGTCGTCGGACAGCGCCTCCACGATCGCGGCCTGCACGGCGCGCCGCAGACCGAGCCCCTCGGCAGCCAGGCCGCCGGCCAGGATGAGCATCCGCGTCGAGGACGCCTCGCGTAGCGGTGAGCCGTCGATGCCGCGGATCGCGTTGCCGATCGCCACCAGGGTCTGTGCCGTGTCGGCGTCGATTCCGGCCTCGTGCGCGACGATCTCGGCTTCCACCTCGGGCGGAGGGAAGTCGAGTTCGATCGCGATGAACCGTTGGCGCGTCGACTCCTTGATGTTCTTCAGCACGCTCTGGTAGCCGGGGTTGTACGAGATCACCAGTTGAAACCCGGGCGCCGCGGACAGGGTGGTACCGAGCCGGTCGACCGGCAGTTCGCGGCGGTGGTCGGCCAGTGGGTGGATCACGACGGTGGTGTCCTGGCGTGCCTCGACGATCTCGTCGAGGTAGCAGATCGCCCCTGTCCGAACGGCTCTGGTCAACGGTCCGTCGACCCAGACCGTCTCGCCGCCCTTGAGCAGGAACCGGCCCACCAGATCGGCCGACGTCATGTCCTCGTGGCCGGCGACGGTGATCAACTCGCGGCCCAGTTCGTGCGCCATCGCCTCGACGAACCGAGTCTTACCGCATCCGGTGGGACCCTTGAGCAGCACCGGCGAACCTCGCCGCGCCGCGGCACGAAACACGTCGACCTCATCGCCGATGGGCCGGTAGAACGGTGCCCGCGACCGGTTTTCGAGCGTCGGAGCGTGGTTGTTCGCCGACACCTCATTCGCTCCGCTCGTGCGGTATGACGGCGGGCATCTCCACGCCCTCCGGCAGCACGAATTCGCCGTCGGTGTTGATGTAACCCGAGTGTCTGGTCGGGATCGGCAGCGACGGGTCGGGGCACGGCCGGTCGGTACCTTCGCCGCACAAGCCTGAGGTGAAATACGAACGCTTCTGCACATCCTCGGGCCACGGATCGGCATGGGTCGCCATGAATTGCGCGGGGATGATGTAGAAGACGAAGAACGATGCGCTGATGGCGGCGAAGATCGCGAGGAAACGCACGAACTGCTGTTTGGCGAATCCGCCCCGGACGTTGTCCAGGCCGCGCTCGACGACTGTGCGGCCGCGGTCGTCGGTGAAGAACCGCAGGCAGCACAGCGCGGCCTGCACGCCGCCCCACATCAGACCCTCATAGATCGGCCACTGGTAGTAGGTGCCCGCGTTGATCGAGAGCGCCTGGATGGCACCGGGGAACGTGTACATCCCCAGCGGCATCAGGACCAGGCCCTCCATGACGAAGTCGAACACGAAACCCCACGCGAAGGCGACGCCGATCAGACCCTTGGTGCCGAGATTCGGCCACCGCTGCTGGGCCTTTCGCATGACCCAGCAGCCCAGGATCGTGCACAGCAATACGCCGTACGCGTATCCGGAAACGTTGATGCCCAACGGTTCTGCCACCTGGGCGCCCGGCCTCTCGGGTGAGAGCCATCCCGGGACGTGCGGAGCCCACGACCCCATGTTGAACGCCCACGCGTTGTAGGTGCACCACGTGTTGATGTAGTTCAGCAGCGGGTCCTGGAAGAAGAACAGGCCCGTGGACACCATGATCATGCCGTCCAACGTGATGCGACGTTCGCGTCGCCAGGGCCGGATGATGAACCACCAGATGGCGACCGGGAAGAGCACCGGTGAACCGATCTGCCACATCATCAGTGCGACCTTCATGAAGGTCGGCGGCTCCGTCGGACCGGGATCGACCGGCGTGAAGTACGGGCCGGTGATCCACCGGATCCAGACGTAGATCTGGAGGACCAGGATCACGCCGCCCAGGGTCGCCCAGATCTTGACCCGGTTCGACGGCCGTGGCGACGCCTCTTCGAGTCGTCCCACTGTGCTGAGCGACTCAGTGGATGGCTTGTTCGACAGTTCGCTCACGACGCCTCCTCGATCGCGCCTCGTCATCGCGATCTCGAGAAATATACCGGTCGGTATCTGGAGAACTCAATGGGATCTTAGATTCTTGTGGCAGAATTCCGGCATGGCGGAGCGGTGGACCCGGGAGCGGCGGCTCGAGCACACCCGGTCCCTGCTGCTGGACGCGGCCGAGAACGTGTTCGCCGAAAAGGGTTTCACGGCAGCCACTGTCGACGACATCGCCTTTGAGGCCGGTTATACGAAGGGCGCCATATACAAGCACTTCGCCACCAAAGAAGAGCTGTTCTTGGCCGTCAGCGACCGCTACTGGCGGCGCTACTTCGACAACTTCGCCGAGGTGATGTCGTCGTCGAAGCAGGTGGGAGCCCGCGAGCGCGACGACATCGCGCAACGGTGGCGTCAGCTGAGCCAGGATCGCGGTGCCGAGCATGCTGCCCTCGGCCACGAGTTCACGTTGTACCTGCTGCGCAATCCGGATGCGCGAGAACGCGTGGTCGGCAAGCGCGCGGAGGTGGTCGAGGCGTTGGCGAAATTCATCGTCGACGGCATCGATCGGCTCGGCGCAACCCTGGTGATCTCGCCGTTGACGTTCGCCCAGGTGCTGATCGCCACCAGCGACGCCATCGTGCTCGGCAGTGAACTCGACGACGTCGACCTGTACCGGCCGATCATCGACATGTACGTCTCGGCGATCAAATTCCCATGACGTGAGCCGCCGGAACGGATCGAAACCTAGGCTGTGGCAATCGATATGGATTTGGTGTCGGTGTACCCGTCGATGCCCTCGCGTCCGAGTTCGCGGCCGTATCCGCTGTCCTTGACGCCGCCGAACGGGGCGAACGGATCCATCGTGTAACGCTGGTTGACGCCGAACGTCCCGGTGCGGATGCGCTCGGCGACGGCGACTCCGCGCTCGGTGTCGGTCGTCCACACCGATCCTGCCAAGCCGTAGTCGGAGTCGTTGGCCACCGCCACCGCTTCGTCCTCGTCGGCATAGGCGATGACGGTCAGGACGGGCCCGAAGATCTCTTCGCGCGCGATGGTCATGTCGTTGTCGGCGTCGGCGAACAGCGTCGGCTTCACATACCAGCCACGGTCGAGCCCGTCGGGCATGTCGGCGCCCCCGACGACGAGGCGCGCGCCTTCGGACCGGCCGGTCTGGATATAGCCCCGCACGCGCTCCTGCTGACGTTGTGCGACGAGCGGTCCGACCTGTGTGGCCGGATCCGTCGGATCCCCCACGATGAGCGACGTCATCTCGGCGGCCAGGGCATCGGTGAACTCAGCCGAACGTGCCGCAGGCACCAGAATCCTGGTGAGCGCGTTGCAGATCTGACCGCTGTTGGACAGGCTTGCCGAGCGGACGCCTGCGGCGACGGCCGCGGGATCGGCATCGGCGAGCACGATGGCCGCCGACTTGCCGCCGAGTTCGAGGCTGACGCGCCGCAGATCGACGGCGCACGCGGCGGCCACCGCCTTGCCCGCCGCGGTCGACCCGGTGAACGAGACCTTGTCCACCCCGCGATGTTTCACCAGGTACTCGCCCGCCGACCGGTCACCGGGCAGCACACTGACAACGCCGTCGGGCAGCCCGGCCTCGCCGATCATGTCGGCGAGCAGCAGTGCGTTCAACGGCGATTCGGCCGCCGGTTTGAGCACGACGGTGCAGCCGGCGAGCAGCGCCGGGATCAGCTTGGTGACGATCAGGAACTGCGGCATGTTCCACGGCACGACGGCGGCGACGACGCCCACCGGCTCGCGCCGGATACGAATATCGGTTCCATACATCCCCGGGCGGGATTCCTCCCACGGGTACGTGTCGGCCAGATCGCAGAACGCCGACATCATCATCGTGGGCAGTCCTACCTGCGCGCGCTGGGCGAAGCTGATGGGCGCCCCGATCTCGGCGGTGATGGTCTCGGCCATCTCGCCGCGCCGTTCGCCATACCGCTCGGCCAGCCGGCGCACGGCGGCGATGCGTTCGGCGGGGGTCAGGCGCGGCCACGGACCGGAGTCGAACGCGGAGCGTGCGGCGGCGACGGCCCTGTCGATGTCCGCGGGCCCGGCGGCGGCGACACGCGCGACGGGTTCCTCGGTGTGAGGGGAGACGACCTCGATGTGGTCTCCGGCGCTCGCTGGCGACCATTGGCCGCCGATGAACAACTCGTCCGATCGCATTGTCTGCTCACCCTTCCGCGCCGATGTCTGCACCACGGTTGTGGTCCGAATGGGAGCCCGACCGCGGTGCGGAAATCGGTGACGCTGCCCGGCCCCGGCCGGTCTGTATCAACTACTTGCGATTGTGACATGGAGCATATACCGTCGGCGCTGCAGCTCCCGGCACGGTCCAGGCCGGGCGGACAGGAGTAGGCAATGGCTCGCTTTCCCAAACCGCCAGAAGGAAGTTGGACGGAGCACTATCCCGAACTGGGAACCGATCCGGTCTCCTACGAGGACTCCATCAGCCCGGAGTTCTACGAGAAGGAACGCCACGCGATCTTCAAGCGCGCGTGGCTGAATGTCGGTCGGACCGAACAGGTTCCGCGCAAAGGCAGCTACTTCACCAAGGAGTTGAAGGTCGCAGGCACGTCGATCATCGTGGTGCGGACCACCTCCGGTGAGGTCAAGGCGTATCACAACATCTGTCGGCACCGCGGCAACAAACTGGTGTGGAACGACATGCCGCTCGAAGAGACCAGCGGGGTGTGCAGGCAGTTCACCTGCAAGTACCACGCCTGGCGCTACGACCTCGACGGCAACCTCACCTTCGTGCAGCAGGAGGGGGAGTTCTTCAACCTCGACAAGAGCCGCTACGGGCTGGTGCCGGTGCACTGTGAGGTCTGGGAGGGGTTCATCTTCGTCAACTTCGGCAAGGAGCCCGAACAGTCGTTGCGCGAGTTCCTCGGTCCGATGATCACCAACTTGGAGGGCTACCCGTTCGACAAGATGACGTCGCGGTTCTACTACCGGTCCGAGGTCAAGGCGAACTGGAAGCTCTACATGGACGCGTTCCAGGAGTTCTATCACGCACCGGTGCTGCACGCGAACCAGTCGCCGACCGCCTACTCGAAGGCCGCCGCCGAGGCCGGCTTCGAGGCTCCGCACTACCGCATCGAGGGGCCGCACCGACTGGTCAGCACCTCGGGTGTGCGCGCGTGGGAGATGGCCGACGAGATGCGCAAGCCGATCGAGGACATCTGCCAGAGCGGACTGTTCGGCCCCTGGGACAAACCGGATCTGGGGGAGATGCCTCCCGGCTTGAACCCGGCGAAATGCGATCCGTGGGGCCTTGATTCGTTCCAGTTGTTCCCGAACTTCGTGATCTTGTTCTGGGGGCAGGGCTGGTACCTGACCTACCACTACTGGCCGACGTCCTACAACACGCACCTGTTCGAGGGCACCGTCTATTTCCCGCAACCGCGCACCCCCCGGGAACGCATCGCGCAGGAACTGGCCGCGGTGTCGTTCAAGGAATACGGGCTGCAGGACGCCAACACGCTGGAGGCCACCCAGTCGATGATCGAGTCGCGGGTTCTCGACGACTTCCTGCTCTGTGACCAGGAGGTGCTGATCCGCCACCTGCACAAGGAGACCGCGGCCTGGGTGGAGAACTACGAGCGCAACACGGCGGGTGTGTGAGATGACGGACGCCAAGTTGCCACCCGAATTCGCCGACCTGGAACAGTTTTCGGACTGGTGCCTGGGCTCCGAAGCCGAACGCTATGCCAAGCGGCTGTCCTCGACAATGACCGAGATGCAGGCCTTCTACGACGCGATCACCGCGCGCGCCGAGGAGGCCATCGCCTACTGCGACAAGTTCTCGTTGGACGACCTGCCCGAGGACGTGCTCAACCTGATGCATCTGCTGTACTCGATGATTCAGGTCTCCTTTCCGGTCGAGTGCTGGAAGCAACCGAAGGTCCCCGATTCGGGTGCCACGACGCTCGACTGCGTTTCCGAACCGGTTCCGTGACGGGTCACGAGCGAATCGTCCTGCGCGCCGCGCGCTGGGCCGACGTCGAGGCCGGTGAGGTGCGCTCGCCGGCCGTGGTGATCGTCGAGGACAACCGCATCGCCGCGGTCAATCCACCGGAATCTCAAGTCGATTCGGCGACCGAGATCGACCTCGGTGACGTGACGCTGCTGCCGGGACTGATGGACATGGAGCTCAACCTCCTCATCGGAGGCCCCGGCGGTCCCGAGGGCTTGCCCAGCCCGATGCACGGTGTGCAGGACGATCCCGTTTATCGCACGCTGCGCGGGGCGGTCAACGCCCGCAAGACGCTGGAGGCCGGCTTCACCAGCGTGCGCAACCTCGGCCTCATGGTCAAGACGGGCGGCTACCTGCTCGACGTCGCGTTGCAGCGGGCGATAGACCAGGGTTGGCACGTCGGCCCCCGGATCTACCCCGCCGGGCACGCGGTCACCCCGTACGGCGGCCATCTCGATCCGACGGTGTTCCAGCGGCTGGCTCCGGGGATCATGCCATTGTCGGTGGCCGAGGGCATCGCCAACGGCGTCGACGACGTGCGCGCGTGCGTGCGCTACCAGGTCCGCCACGGCGCCAAGCTGATCAAGGTGTCGGCCTCCGGCGGGGTGATGTCGCACAGCACCGCTCCCGGCGCGCAGCAGTACTCCGACGCGGAACTCGCCGCCATCGCCGACGAGGCACACCGTGCCGGCGTCCGCGTCGCCGCACATGCGATAGGGGACAGCGCGATCCGTGCGTGCATCAAGGCAGGCATCGATTGCATCGAGCACGGATTCCTCGCCAGCGACGACACGATCCGACTGATGGCCGACACCGGCACCTTCCTCGTCTCGACCACCTACTTGACCCAGGCGATGGCCATCGACCGCATCGCGCCCGAGCTGCGCAAGAAGGCCGAGGAGGTGTTCCCCCGGGCACAGGCCATGCTGCCCAAGGCCATTGCGGCCGGTGTGCGCATCGCCTGCGGCACCGATGCCCCGGCGATCCCGCACGGACAGAACGCCAAGGAACTGTGTGCGCTCGTCGAACGGGGCATGACGCCGATGCAGGCGATCCGCGCCGCCACCGTGACCAGCGCCGAGCTGATCGAGGCCGACGACGAGCTGGGCCGCTTGGCGCCCGGCTACCTCGCCGACATCATCGCGGTGCCCGGGAATCTGACCGACATCGCCGCCACCCTGGATGTGTGCTTCGTGATGAAGGACGGTCACGTCTACAAGCACGAAGGGGGTGACGGCGGTGGCTAGGGAGACAAACCCAGAGCTGGGCATGGAACTCGGCGACAACACCCTGTGGCATCTGAAGCAGGCCTGGTACTTCGCGCTGACCGCCGTCAACGACGCGGTCGGCCAGCACGGCGTCAGCACCGCCCAGATCGGTGTGCTGCGTCAACTGGCCAATGAGCCCGGACTGTCCGGAGCCGAACTCGCGCGCCGACTGCTGATCACCCCGCAGGGGGTGCAACTGGCCGTCAAGTCTCTTGAGCAGCGGGGGCTGGTCGAACGTAAACCCGATCCGCAACACGCGCGAATCCTGAAGGCGTACCTGACCTCTGAGGGACGCAAGGTCGCGGGCGCGGTCGTCAGCGATGCCATCGCCGCCCACGAAGCCGTCTTCGGCGTCCTCACCGAAGAAGAGCAGCAGACGCTGCGTGACCTGCTGGCCCGGGTGGTCGTGAAGGGTACCGGGCACACGATGGCCGATGACCACATCGGCGACTGATCGACTCAGCCGTTGCCGAAACCGATGTGGCTGTGAATCAACGGAAGATCCGAGATCGTCGCGAATCCAGCGGGCGCGGCGACGATCGCCGGCACCGCGTTGAGCACCTGCATCGCCGTCGCCACATTCGCCGACTGCACGTGCTCGGCCATGCTCGCATCGCGGCTGAAGCTGGCGAGCGAGAAGAAGTGGGTGCGCATCGAGGGATCACCCTCGATGGTCAGCGTCCAACCGTGTTGTGGCTTCGGCCAATGCGTGGGGTACTCGTTGCCGACCGTCCACAGCGTCTCGATCTCGACCAACGTCTCACCGTCGCGTCGGCCCGACCAGGTCCACCGTTGGCCCGCCGTCGTTCCCGCGGCCAGGACGCGATCGAAGATCTGATGGTCGGACGTGGCCGCGACGGCGTCGACCGAGGCGGTCACCTCGTCGATGCCCGCGTGGAGCGCATCGGCGATGAGCCAGACCTGCTCGCTGAAGATCGCGCTGTTGAACGCGAGGAAGTCGGTGCCCGTGGGGCTGATGGTCTCGACGGGTTCTCCGAAGCACATGTTGTCGAACGTGATCGCCGTGCTGTCGTAGACCGACCAGTCGGCGCGCTCCTGCAGGGTGATCCTGTCGATGGTGCGGCTCATCCCCGACAACGCCAACGGCAGCACGCCGGACAGGTTGCCCGGATTCAGGCCGCTTCCGTGCACGGTGCTGTTGCCGGTCTTGCACGCGTCGAGCAACCGATCGCGGTCCGCAGGCCGGGTGCGACGCGGGTGGAACAGGAATGCGGTCGTGGCCACGTTCTTGCCGCTGGCCAGGATCGCGCACACCTCGTCGACATCGGTGTTTCGGGGCGCGTACAGCACGCAATCGGCATCGAGGGCGAGTATCCGGTCCACGTCGGTGGTGGCGGCGACGCCGATCGGGTCGCGGCCGGCCAGCGTGCCGACGTCGACACCGTCCTTGTCCGCGGAATACACACGCGCCCCGACCAGATCGAACGCCGACCGGTTGTCCAGCACCGCGGTGATCATCTCGACGCCCACGGCGCCGGTGCCCCATGCGATGACGCGATGCCGTTGCATCCGGTCACGCTACGTCACCCGCACACGGGGCCGCATCAAGTGCTTGAGATCAATCGCAAGTACTTGATACTGTGGTGACGATGTCCGACGCCGAGTTCGCCCCACTGCGCATCAAACGTGTGGTGCACGAAACCAGCGACGCCGTGTCGCTGGTTCTCGATGTTCCGGCGGACTGCTCCGATCGCTTCGTCTACAAGGCGGGTCAGTTCCTGACGCTGCAGGTCAGGGTGGACGGAGACGACCACCGGCGCTGCTACTCGATGTCGTCGTGCCCGCATAACGGCAACGACCTGCAGATCACCGTCAAGCGCGACCCGGGTGGGCTGGTCTCGAACTGGCTCAACGACACCGCGCAGGTCGGCGTCGAGATCCACGCTTCGCCACCCGACGGTCGATTCCTGCTCGGCGACACCGAGCGCGACATCGTCGCATTCGCCGGCGGCAGCGGTATCACCCCGATCTTTTCGCTGATCGGCTCGGCGTTGGTGAGCACCCGCAGGCGCGTCAGGCTGTTCTACGCCAACAGAAGCCGCGATTCGGTGATCTTCGGCGAGCCACTCACAGCGCTGGCCGCCGCCAACACCGAGCGCCTGTCGGTGACCAACCACTTCGACGACGAAGCCGGCGTCGTGCAGGCCGCGGCGGTCGAGGCATTCGCATCGGCGAGCGGTGACGTCGACTACTACATCTGCGGTCCTGGGCCGTTCATGGACACCGTGGAGAACACGGTGTTGGGCATGGGCGTGCCGCGCGAGCGGCTTCACCTCGAACGGTTCACGGTGGCACCGGTTTCCGACGAGGTCGCCGCCACCTCGGAGCAGACCGAGGAGGTGGTCATCGAACTCGATCGCAAGACCACCACCGCGCCCTACCGGTCGGGTAACACGCTGCTGCAGACCGCGCGCATGGCGGGGTTGCGTGCGCCCTCGTCATGTGAGACGGGTTCATGCGGAACGTGTATGGCGCGGATCGTGTCCGGAAGCGCCCGCATGCTGAACAACGATGCGCTCGATGACGACGAAGTGGCCGAAGGTTGGGTGCTGACATGCCAGTCGCTGCCGACGAGCCGAACGGTCCACATGATCTATGAGTAGAAGACGAGGTCGACTGATGGGACGGACGCGATGACCCGGGTCGCGGTGGTGACCGGGGGCGCCTCGGGCATGGGGGAGGCGACGTGCCACGAGCTCGGCCGTCGTGGGCACAAGGTGGCCGTACTCGACGTCAACGGTGAAGCGGCCCAACGGGTCGCCGAGAAACTGCGGGCGGACGGCGTGACGGCTCTGGGGGTGGCCGCCGACGTGAGCGATCGTTCGGCGGTCGAGGAGGCCTTCGCGAAAGTGCGGAGCGAGCTGGGGCCGGTGCACATCCTGGTCACCAGCGCCGGTGCCGTGGACTGGGCGCCTTTCACCGACATCACGCCCCAGGCGTGGCAGCGGCTCATCGACGTCAACCTCACCGGAACGTTCCACTGCTGTCAGGTGGCCGTGCCCGACATGCTCGACGCGGGCTGGGGTCGCATCGTGATGATCTCGTCGTCCAGTGCGCAGCGCGGCTCTCCCCGGATGGCGCACTATGCCGCGTCCAAGGGCGCACTGCTCTCGCTGACCAAATCGCTTGCGCGCGAGTACGGCCCGGCCGGGATCACGGTCAACAATATCCCGCCGTCGGCCATCGAGACACCGATGCAGCATGCCGGTCAGCAGTCCGGACACCTGCCGTCGAACGAGCAGATGGCCGCGACGGTCCCGCTCGGCCACCTCGGCACCGGCGACGACATCGCCGCGGCCGTGGGCTTCCTGTGCTCTGAGGAGGCCGGTTTCATCACCGGTCAGATTCTCGGCGTCAACGGCGGGTCGGTGCTGTGATGGCCGCCCCGCTTTCCGCATACCAAACACGACACGGAGGTTTCCATGGCTAAGTGGCCCAAGCCGGCCGAGGGCAGCTGGACTGAGCATTATCCGCAGCTGGGGACCGGACCGATCTCGTTCCGCGACTCGATCTCGCCGGAGTTCTACGAGCTCGAACGCGAAGCGGTCTTCAAACGCGCCTGGCTCAACGTCGCGCGTGTCGAGGAGCTGCCGCACGTCGGAAGCTACCTGACCAAGGAGATCGACGCCGCCAAGACGTCGGTGATCGTGGTACGGGGCAAGGATCAGCAGATCCGCGCCTTCTACAACATATGCCGTCACCGCGGAAACAAGTTGGTGTGGAACGACTTTCCCCACGAAGAGGTCAAGGGCACCTGTCGACAGTTCACCTGCAAGTATCACGGGTGGCGCTATGACCTCAAGGGCGATCTGACCTTCGTGCAGCAGGAGGGCGAGTTCTTCGGCCTGGACCACCAGCGGCACGGGTTGAAGCCGGTGCAGTGCGATGTCTGGAACGGGTTCATCTTCATCAACTTCGATCCCGAACCGCGGTGGACGCTGCGCGAGTTCCTCGGCCCGATGATCACCGCGCTCGACGACTATCCGTTCGAATTGATGACCGAGCGTTACGAATTCGAGGCGCGCAACAACAGCAACTGGAAGATCTTCGCCGACGCGTTCCAGGAGTACTACCACGTGCCCTCGCTGCACTCGCAGCAGGTGCCCAGCGCGGTGCGCCAGCCGAACGCGACGTTCGAATGCGGTCATTTCCAGATCGACGGACCACACCGCCTGGTGTCGACGGCGGGCACCCGGCGCTGGCTGCTCGACCCGGAGTACATGTATCCGGTCGAACGGGTCACGCGCTCTGGGCTTGTCGGGCCGTGGCGCACCCCCGAGACGCATCAGTCGGCCGGCCTGAACCCCGGTGGCATCGAACCCTGGGGTATCACCAATTTCCAGATCTTCCCGAATCTGGAGATTCTCATCTATCACGGCTGGTATCTGCTGTACCGGTACTGGCCGACGTCGCACAACACCCATAAGTTCGAGGCGTACAACGCATTCCATCCCGCCCGCACCGTGCGCGAGCGCATCGAACACGAGGTCGCTTCGGTGGTGCTCAAGGAGTTCGCGCTGCAGGACGCCGGAATGCTCGGCGGCACCCAGGCGGCGCTGGAGTACGGCCTGGGGGAGCCGATCGTCGACGACTATCCGCTCAGCGATCAGGAGATCCTGGTGCGCCACCTGCACCACGAGGCCGTCAAGTGGGTCGAGGAGTACAAGGCCGAACGCTCACCGGTGGGGGTGTGACCATGACGCGTCTGCCCAGTGCGTTCGCGGAGTTCGAATCGTTCGCCGAGACGTGGTGCCTGCCAACCGAAGCCGAGAGGTGGGCCACCCGGATGGCCACCCCGATGTCGCAGATCCGGGAGTTCTACGACGCGTTCACGCCGCGCTTCGAGGAAGCGATCGACTACTGCGACAAGTTCCCGCTCGACGACCTGCCCGAAGACGTGCTGAACCTGCTGCATCTCATCTACTCGATGATCATGGTGTCGATGGCCGTCGAGGTGTTCGGTACCCAGAAACCCGCCGACTCCGCCGACGCGGTGATGAACCGCGTGAGCGCGCCGGTGCCATGACGAAGGAGACACCATGAGCCTGCTCACCATCAACAAGCTGACCGCATCGGTCGGCGCGGAGGTGACCGACGTCGACTCCGACGCGCTGGCCCACGACGACGCGCTGGGCGCCACGATTCTGGATGCGTTGGAGGACAACGGTGTACTGGTGTTCCCCGGGCTCGGGCTGACGCCGGAGGCTCAGGTGGCGTTCTGCCGGCGCCTCGGCGAGATCGACCACTCGTCGGACGGCCACCATCCGGTCGCCGGCATCTACCCCGTGACGCTCGACAAGTCGAAGAACGCCTCGGCGGACTATCTGCGGGCCACGTTCGACTGGCACATCGACGGATGCACGCCCACCAACGACGAGTGCCCGCAGAAGGCCACCGTGCTCTCCGCCAAGCAGGTCGCCGAGACCGGCGGCGAGACCGAGTTCGCGAACTCGTACGCCGCCTACGAGGCGTTCACCGACGAAGAGAAGGAGCGTTTCGGGGCGTTGCGGGTGGTGCATTCCCTCGAGGCCTCCCAACGCCGGGTCACGCCGGACCCGTCGCCCGAGCTGGTGGCCAAGTGGCGGTCGCGACCCACCCATGAGCACCCGTTGGTGTGGACTCACCGCAGCGGTCGCAAGTCGCTGGTGCTGGGTGCGTCGGCGGATTACGTCGTCGGTATGGACGTCGACGAGGGTCGGGCGCTTCTCGCCGAACTCCTCGACCGCGCCACGCAGCCGCAGCTGGTGTACAGCCACCGCTGGTCCGTCGGCGACACGGTGATCTGGGACAACAACGGGGTTCTGCACCGCGCCGCGCCGTACGACCCGAACTCGCCCCGCGAGATGCTGCGCACCACGGTGCTGGGTGACGAGCCCATCCAGTGAATGGCGTCGGGGCATAGCCGCTGGCGCCCCGGACTCGCACGCCCGCGCGTTGACGCAGGGCGTGCCGCTATGGAAATCTGATACCCAGATATGAGAATCACGTTCTCGTACGTTGAGATCGTCGAAATGGAGGGCGCATGACCGAGGACCTCACCACGGTCGACTTCTTCCGGGACGGGCGCCTGACGGATGACCCGTACCCGTTCTACGAGGCGCTGCGCAACAAGTGCCCGGTCGCCCGTGAGGACCACTACGGCGTGACGATGGTGACCGGCTGGCAAGAGGCCGTGGACGTCTACAACGACGCCGAGACGTTCTCGTCGTGCATCTCCGTGACCGGTCCGTTCCCGGGCTTTCCCGTTCCGCTCGAAGGGGACGACGTCACCGACCTGATCGTCGAACACCGCGACGAAATCCCGTTCAGCGACCAGCTGCCCACGCTCGACCCGCCGACGCACACCAACCACCGCGCCCTGCTGATGCGGCTGATCACGCCGAAGCGCCTCAAGGAGAACGAGGACGCGATGTGGCAGCTCGCCGACGACATCCTCGACGATTTCCTCGCATCCGGCGAGGGCGAATTCATCAGCGGTTTCGCCGCTCCGTTCACCCTGCGGGTGATCGCCGATCTGCTCGGGGTGCCCGACGAGGACCGGCCCGAGTTGCTCGAGCGGTTGGCCCGCGGCACGCACGGCGGCGGGCTGGGCAACGCCGACAAGACCCTGACGAAGACACCGCTGGAGTACCTCTACGAGGTGTTCGCCGAGTACATCGAAGACCGTCGTCGCGAACCGCGCGACGACGTGCTGACGGGTTTGGCGACCGCGACGTTCCCCGACGGCACGGTGCCGGAGGTGGCCGACGTGGTCCGCGTCGCCACCAACGTGTTCTCCGCCGGCCAGGAGACGACGGTGCGGCTGCTCTCGACCGCGCTGAAGGTGCTCGGCGACCGGCCCGACATTCAGCGCAAGCTGCGCGACGATCGCAGCCTGCTGCCGAACTTCATCGAGGAGTGCCTGCGCATCGAGAGTCCGGTCAAGGGTGACTTCCGGTTGTCGCGGGTGCCGACGACGGTGGGCGACCAGGCCCTCGGCGCCGGATGCACCGTAATGGTGATCAACGGTGCGGCCAACCGCGATCCGCGCCGCTTCGAGGATCCGGACAGCTTCGATCCGGAGCGCAAGAACGCCCGCCAGCACCTGGCGTTCGGCCGCGGCATCCACAGCTGTCCGGGCGCGCCGCTGGCCCGGGCCGAGACCCGGGTCGGGCTCGAGCGACTGTTGGACCGCACCACCGACATTCGGATCAGCGAAGCCCATCACGGACCCGCGGGGGAGCGTCGCTACAACTACATCCCGACCTACATCCTGCGTGGGCTGACCGAACTTCATCTGGAGTTCGACGTGGTCTCGGGTGATGCCGAATGAAGGTCACCGTCGACGAGGATCGCTGCGCAGGACACGGCATGTGCCTGACGCTGTGCCCCGAGGTGTTCGAGCTCAACGACGACGGTTGGGCGGTCGCGAACCCGGAAGAGGTTCCCGCCGAACTGGAATCCGCGGCACGCGAAGCGATCGACAACTGCCCGGAACGCGCAATCCGCGAGATCGACTGACAAGCGACGTCGGCGCGGTGCCGGCATCCAACACGAAGGAGCTCGAATGGCGAAGGCGTACATCCTCATCACCGAGGACGTCAAGGACCCCGACGGTATGGCGGAGTACGGCAAGGTGGCCAGCCAGACGATGGCCAGCGCGACGCTGCTGGCGTTCGACCAGAAGGCCGAGGTGATCGAGGGCAACTGGCACGGCACGCAGACCGTGCTGCTCGAGTTCGAGTCCGAGGAAGCGGCCAAGGCGTGGTACTACTCCGACGAGTACCAAGCCGCCGCGAAGCTGCGTCAGGCCGCCGCCGACTGCAACGGCGTCATCCTGCACGGGCTGGGCTGATATCGCTGTCGCCCAAACCGACGTTTCGGCGGGAAAATTCGAGCAAAAGCCGCCAAAACGTCGGTCTCGGCGCAACTTCAAACGGAAACCAGCGGGCCGGCCGGTGTCGTCGTGGTGGCGTGGACCAGTAACTCGGCCAGTTCGCGCGGTCGGCTCAGGAACGGCGAGTGCGAGGCGTTGATGGTCAACTGTTCGACGCCGAGGCGACGGGTCACCGTGTCGGCCAGCCAGCGCGGCATCGACCGGTCCTGCAGACAACGAATGAAGCTGCGGGGGAGATCGGCCTCCCAGAACCGCGGCACGGATACCGGCGTCACCGTCGTGTCGCCGAAGCGTTCGGGACCGAGGCGCTCGAACGCCCAGCGCGCGGTGGCCTCGTCGCAATCGTGGTAAAAGTACCGCCACGCGCCTTCGAAGTCGGCGAACCACATCGCGCCGTCGTCGTCGAACTTCAGGTAGCCCAACATCTCTCCGACGTCGGCGTCGAAATCCTCGCCTAGTTCGTCGCCGTCGTCGCGCATCGCCATCGCTTCGGGATAGGTGCGACCCTCTCGCGGCAGGGCCGCGGCGAGGTAGGTGATGTGGCCGACCAATTCGGGCGCAGCGTCGGCCGCCAGCGTTGCGTCGAAGCCGCCGCCCGAGTGTCCGACGAGAACGCTGTCAGCCGAACCTGCTGCCCGCAACGATTCCACGATCGCGTCGCGCCGGTTGGCCAGTGTCGACTCCTCGTCGACGCGTGCACCGTGTCCCGGGAGGTCCACCGCGACCGCGTCGTGGCCCATCGCCGTCAGCTCGTCGATCACGCGCTCCCAGCACCAGGCGGCGTGAAAGCCCCCGTGTACGAAGACGAATCGCATCAACTCAGGGCGCGCACCGGAACGTGCGACCAGCCCGCGACGTTCTGCATCGCCACCCGACGGCAGTCATCCCACAGCACTTCATATCGGGGGATCAGGTCGAGCAGCCGCTCGAGTGCGATCGCCGTCTCCATCCGGGCCAACGCCGCACCAAGGCAGCTGTGAATGCCGTAGCCGAAGCCCAGGTTCTGCGCCTCGGTGCGGTTGCGGTCGATGTCGAAAGTGTCGGCGTCGGTGAATGCCTCGGGATCGCGGTGTGCCGAGGCCTGCAGGAGGAACACCGGCTTGCCCTCGGGGATCGTCACGCCGTGCAGTTCCACATCGCGCATCGAGCGCCGCACGTTGTAGTGCACCGGCGGCTCGTAGCGCAGCAGTTCCTCGACTGCGGCCGGAATCTTGCTGCGGTCATCGAGAAGCTTCTGCCACTGGTCGGGGTGACGGGCGAACGTGACCGCCGCGTTGCCGACCAGCTTGGTGACGGTCTCCGCGCCAGCACCACCGAGAAGGGTTGCGAATCCGGCGATCTCGAAGTCGTCGAGTGATTCCTTCTCACCATCCTCGCGGGTGATCTCGGCGGCCACCAGGCGGCTGAACATGTCGTCCGTCGGGTTAGCGCGCCGCTCCTGGATCAGTTGGAAGTACAGCCCCATGGCTTCGCCGATGGCCTGCATACCCTCTTCGGACATGTCGACCTGGCCGGGCTCGCGATGCAGCGACGCGTCGACCCATTCGCGGACCTGCTGCCGGTGTTCCTCTGGCACGCCCAGCATCTGGGTGATGACTTCGACCGGGAAGAATGCGGAGAAGTCGCTGACGACGTCGAAGTGGGAGGGATCGGCCTTGGCGATGTACCTGTCGATGGTCTCGGTCACCATCGGCCGCATCGCCTCGATCGCCCGGGGGGTGAACACCTTATTCACCAGGCTGCGCATGTGGCGATGTTCGGGCGGATCCATCAGGATGATCATCTTGGCCGGCATCGGCTCGTCAGAGCGAATGGTCGCCAGATCCAGACCGTATGCCGACGAGTAGGTGGCGAAGTCCTTGTAAGCCGCGGATATGTCTTCATGCCGCGACAAGGCGTAGAAGTCGAGTTCCTCGTTGTAGTAGACCGGTGCTTCTTCGCGCAGGCGCCGGTAGATCTCCCACGGTCCGTCGAAGTACTCCTGCGAGAACGGGTCGAAGACGATTTTCGACGTGGTCATGCGTCTTCGATCGAGATCGCCTGGCGCGGGCACTGTCGCACCGCTTCCCTGACTTGCTCCTCGTTCTCGGGCGTCACTTCTTCCTGAAGCACGTGTAGGTAGTCCTCCTCGTCGAGATCGAACACCTCCGGGATGATGCCCATGCACACTCCGTTGCTCTCACAGAGCCCGAAGTCGACGATGATCTTTTGAGTCACTTCAACACCTTCACCGGGACGTGGTGGTATCCGGCCACATTCTGCATGTGCACGCGTTCGAGGCCGTCGAAGTTCACCTCGTAACGCGGCATGAAATCGAGCAGGTGCTCGAGCGCGATCGTGGTTTCCAGGCGGGCCAGCGCAGCGCCAAGGCAGCTGTGAATGCCGTAGCCCAGTCCGAGGTTCGGCGACTGTGTGCGATCCCGGGTGATGTCGAACGTCTCGGCGTTGTCGAATGCGCGGGAATCGCGGTTGGCCGCCGCCTTCATCAGGAACACGGGCTTGTGCGCGGGAATGGTGCCGCTGGGCACCTCGGCTTCCTTCAGCGTGTAGCGCACGTTGTACTGCACCGGCCCGACGTAGCGCAGCAATTCTTCGACTGCGGCCGGCACCAGGCTGCGGTCGTCGAGCAGCATCTGCCACTGTTCGGGATGGCGGGCGAACTCGACCACCGCGCTGCCGACGAGCTTGGTGACCGTCTCCGCGCCGGCGCCACCGAGAAGTGCTAGGAATCCGGTGATCTCGAGATCGTCGAGCTGACGCATCTCACCGTTCTCACCGGGAATCTCCGCGCGGATGAGCCGGCCGATCATGTCGTCCAGTGGGTTCTGCCGCCGCTCCTGAACGAGGCCGTAGTAGTACATGCCCGAGTCAATGTTGGCCTGCATGTTCTCTTCGGACAGCTCGAGCTGGCCGGGCTTGCGTTGGAGGCTGATGTCGATCCAGCGCCGGACCTGTTGACGAAACTCCTCAGGCACCCCCGCCATCCGGGTGATCACTTCCACCGGGAACGGACCCGAGAAATCCTGCACCACATCGAAGTTGTCGGGATCGACGTTCGAGAGGTACTGCTCGACGAGTTCGGTGATGTTCTCGCGCTGCGATTGGATGGCCCGGGGGGTGAAAGCCTTGTTGAGCAGGCTGCGCATGTGCCGGTGCTCGGGCGGGTCCATGAAGATGATCGACTTGTGCGGGCCCTCCTCCGAGCGCACCATCGCCAGGTCGCAACCACGAGATGAGGAGAACGACTCGTGGTCCTTGAGTGCTGCGGCCACGTCGGCGTGCCGCGTCAGCGCGTAGAAGTCCTGCTCCTCGTCGTAGTAGAGGGGCGCTTCGTCGCGCATCCGTTGGTAGATCTCGTACGGGTTGTCGAAGAACTCCTGCGACACCGGGTCGAACACGAGTTTGGGCTTGGTCATGGTCTCCTCTTTCGCGGCGGGCTGTCGACCGCTTCCGTTACGCGAGGCCGCAATAATGTAACGCCTCTAGTATGCCTCACCGGATGCCTCCTGGTAAGGGGAATCGCCGCTGTTTATGGCCAGGATCCCGGCGTCGATGACCTCGTCGAGCAGGCCAAGGTCACTGCCCAGTTCGCCCGCCGTCCGGCGAACCACCGCGACGTCCTTGCCGATGAACTCGCCGACATCGGTGACGAACCCCTGAACCGAGCCGCGCGCGGCGATGAACTCGCCGACCCGGCTGGTCCCGCTGCCGTGGGTGAGCGAGGTGAGCAGCTCGGCCTCCTGGACGCCGAGTCGGGCGCCGAGGTCGACGGCGGTGCGCAGCAGACCGATCTGGGCGGCGAACAGGCTGTTGTTGACGAGCTTGACGGCCTGGCCCGCGCCGATCTCGCCGACGTGCAGGATCGGGTCGCCGTAGCTGGCCAGCACCGGTCGGACCTTGTCGACCGCAGCGTGCGCGCCGCCGACGAACAGGGTCACCTCGCCGGCCGCGATGTTGTGCGGGCCGCCGCTGACCGGCGCGTCGACGACGTCGATGTCAGTGAACTCGGCCGCCAGCTTTCGCGTGGTGGCCGGGTTGCCCGTCGTGTGGATGATCAGCGCACTGCCCGGTCGCATGGCCGCGGCCAGGCCGTCGTCCAGGCACACCTGGCCGACCTGCTCGTCGGTGAACACGCAGATGACCACGGCGTCGGCCCCGTCGGCGACGTCGGCCGCGCGGGTCACGGGCTGCGCGCCGATATCGCGCAGCGCGGCGCATTTCTCGTCGGTCCTACCGAGTGCGCGGACCTCGTGACCGGCTTCGATAAGGCGGCGCACCATCGGCGCGCCCATGCGCCCCGCCCCGACGAAGCCGACCCGCGTCACCGCGGGTGGTCCATGTTCTGCAGTGCCGTGTCGGCCACGGTGAACACCGATCCCTCCGGTGCCGATGCCGTGGCCGCGATGCTGGCCGCGTGCCGAACGTCCTTCTGCAGCAACGCGCCTGCGATGGGCGCCAGTGCCTCGACCGTGCCGCCGAACATCGCGATGCTGCCCAACGCCTTGCTGGTTGCCGATCCACCGTTGAGCACCTCGGCAAGGCGCACGCGCGGAATACCCAGGGACTCACCGAGATCGAGAGTGCTCAGCGCGCTACCGAGGTTGGCGGTGAACAGCAGGTTGTTCAGGATCTTGGTGACCTGTCCACTGCCCAGCGGGCCGAGATGCACGATCGGGTCGGCATAGGTCGCGAACACCGGGCGGCAGCGTTCGACGACGTCCTCCTCGCCGCCGACCATCACCAGCAGCTTGCCCTCTTCGACGGCGGGCCCACCGCCGCTCACCGGCGCATCGATGACCGAAACACCCTGTTTGGCAGCGACTTCGGCGATCTCCCTACAGGTGTCGGGATGTACGGTGCTGTGGATGGCAATGGTTGCGCCGGAGGCCAGGCCGGCGAGCACACCGGTCTCACCGTTGAGCACTTCGCGCACGTCGTCGTCGCCGACCACACATAAGCAGACCAGATCGCTGGCCGCGGCCAACTCCGCAGGCGTGCTCGCGGTCTTGGCTGCCGTGCCGGCATACGGTTCGAGGCTGGCCGCCCGACGCGCCCACAGCGTCGTCTCGAACCCGCCCTCGACGATCTTGCGGGCCATGGGGCCGCCCTGGCTGCCCAGTCCGATGAATCCGACGCGCATCAATCCGCCTCCACTTTCTGCTCGACCTTGTCCTCGGCGCCTTTTCGGGCCGCGACGCATTCCTCGACGAATGACAGGACCCTGTCGTGGTAGTCCGCGGCCGCGTAGGACAGCGAAATGTTGTGACCTGCGCCGACCTGTTCGTTGAGGACGAAGCGGGGCGCGGCGTTGAACACCGCGGCGATGTCGGCCAGCGACTCGGGGTCGGTGCGCCACACCCGCTCGTGTTCGGCGACGGTGAACTGCACGGGCACCTCGACCCGCGCAGCCATCGCCGGAAAGTCCCGCCGCGGCCAGTTTTTCGTCATGTCCGCCTCGTACGGCGCGCCCGTCGACGAGTTCGTGATACCCGAGAGCACCTCGGGCGGATACAGGTCGGCGGGTTCCCACAGCAGGTCGCGAAGCCCCACCGGCCGCCGGGTGGCCGTCGTCGTCTTCAGGATCTCGGCCGCGGAGTCCGCATACCGCAACCCGGTGCCGGCCAGGCCGAGTCCGAGCACCCCCGCCTGTGCGGCACGCTCGTCGGCGGCCATGCGCACCGCCAGTTCACAGCCCGCCGAGTGGCCGAGCAGGAACAGGCCTTCGCCGCGCGGGTTCTGGCCCAACACCTTGTCGACGGCACCATAGGCGAGCGCGACCCGCTGGTCGGGTTCGTGCATCGCCTCGGGATAGGGCGCCGAGCTGCCGTAGCCGGGACGGTCCAACGCCACCACCGTGATTCCTCGGGCCGGACCGGCGCGCAGCAGCGACAGCTGAGGATGGCCGGGACAGTCGAAATACGCTGCGGTGCTGGCACCTCCGTGGAGGGTGACGATGACGGCGGTCGGGTTCTCGCCCTGTGCGACCAGGCCCGACATGGGAACGCCGTCGACGAGGACGACGCGGGGGCGCGGGCTCACCCGTCGGTCCGCATCAGGATCGCCCCGCTCGGCGTGAGCCCGCCGCTGCTGACCACCGCGACCCTGGCGTCCTTCACCTGGCGCTCGCCCGCGTCGCCGCGAAGCTGGGTGACCGCTTCGTGGATCAGACCCATTCCGTGTGTCCGGCCGTGCGACAGCTGACCGCCGTGGGTGTTCAACGGAATCACCCCGTCGCGAGCGATGGCCTTGCCGCCGTCGAGGAAGTCCTTGGCCTCGCCGATACCGCAGAAACCGAGAGCCTCCAGCCACGACAGGCAGTTGAACGAGAAGCCGTCGTACAGCTCGGCGACATCGACATCCTTGGGCCGCAACGAGGTTCGAGTCCACAGATGGGCGGCCTGACCGAGCACCTGAGGTTCGTGGGTCAGCGTGCCCTGGTCCCAGTCGGTGCGTTCGACGATCTGCGTACCGACCGCTTCGAACAACACCGGCGTGTGTGGCATGTCTTCTGCGGTTTCGACGGCCGAGACGATGACCGCGACG
Source organism: Mycobacterium neumannii (assembly GCF_002245615.1). NCBI lineage: Bacteria > Bacillati > Actinomycetota > Actinomycetes > Mycobacteriales > Mycobacteriaceae > Mycobacterium > Mycobacterium neumannii. Next base: position 167,340 of record NZ_NKCO01000002.1, read on the forward strand.
GCGCCGTCACAGGGAACATCGCAGTCGTACAACCCGAACGGGGTCGTGATCATCCGCGCGTTGAGGTAGTCGTCCATCGTCATGGGCTCGCGGTATATGGCGGTCGGGTTCAGCCCCGCGTTCGCGCGCTGGTTGAGCGCGATCCAACCGAGCGTCTCGCGCGTGGTCCCGTAGCGCTCGAAGTGGCGCTGGGCGTTGAGCGCCAGCGTGTGCGCGGCCGACATCGCACCAAACGGCATCTGCCAGCTCGAGGTTCGAGCGCCACCCGGCGGTGACGCCTTGCCCTCCTTCATCAACTGCTGGAACGTCGCCTCCCACAATGTGCGGAAGCACAGCACGTGCCGGGCCATACCCGTGGCCACCGCCATCATCGCCGCGATGACCGAGCCGCCGGGTCCGAAGGTATCCATGCCGCCGTTGATCCACACCGGGCGTAGACCGAGAGCGCCCTCGAGCGCGGCGACGCCGCCTTCGCCCATGCCCGCGATGTCCAACCCGGGATAGGTCGACAGGCCGTCGATGTCGTCGAACGTCAGACCCGCGTCGGCGACGGCGGCCTCGCACGCTTCGATCGTCAGCGACAGCGGCGGCACCATCAATCGCCGACCGAGCCGCGACGCGCCGATTCCGGTGATCGCCGAATGCTCTTCGAACCGTTGGCGAGTCAGCGGCTGGCTCACGTGACGAGCGAAGTCCTGTGGTGCGATCTCGTCCTCGGCAACCGGGCCACTCTGTTCGTCGGTGCCGGGTGTGAAGACGGGCAGCCAGACAGCTCCGGCCCCATCACCGAGCTGTTGGAACGTCACCTCGACGACTTGACCGAGTTTCAGGTCGTCGGGGTCGCAGTCGACGATGTTGGTGGTCAGTCGAACTCGCGGATCCTCGACGATCGCCACCTGGGCCACCACGTAGGGCGGCGGCAGGTCCGGGAAGCCGAACCGGTGGTTGACGGTGAACGCCGACAGCGTGGCCTTGCCGGAGACGTCGCGAACGCCCATGTTGTGGCTCCGGCAGTACCGGCACACGGGTTGCGGCGGATGGATCAGCGCCGTGCAGTCACGACACTCCTGGATGCGCAGGACACCGTCGGCGCCGGCGGTCCAGAAAAACTCGTTGAGTACCGTCAGCTCGGGTAGTGGTCTTGTCACCGCACGAATCCCGAGATCGCCTCGTTGTCATCGGTTTTGGGTTCGGGCTCGGGCACCTCGTGCGCCTCCTGATGCACCGCGGTGTCGCCGGAGGGCCGGTGTTCGCCCATGTAGATGATCGCGTGCACCGGACAGTCCAATAGTGCGCGCATCACCGCGTCCCTGTCCTCCTCCGGTACCGTGCCGTCACCGATGAGGGAGGCGTAACCCCAGTCGTCTAGGGAGAAGTATCCCGGGGCGTGCTTAGCGCATATCCCGAAGCCGTCGCACAGCGTCCGGTCGAGCCGAATTCGCAAGCCCTCACTCATGATTGAGCCACCGCCTCCACTTCGTAAGGCCGCACGGCGGCGAACGCGTCGGTCCGACAGGCCGTGCAGTCGTCCGCGAGATGTCGAGCCACCACTTGCGGGAACTGTCGCAGCAGGCTCGCGGCGACGTTGGTGGCGCCGTCGAGAGTCCCACAGGCGCCACGGCCGCGAAGTACCACCGACCAACGCTCCAAGCGGGTGACGTCGTCCTGGGTTGCTACGCCGTCGCGCAGCGCCGACGTGACGGCGGCCATCGCGGCGGTGCCGTTGAAGCAGGATCCGCACTGGCCGGCGTTTTCGCGGTCGAAGTACGACATCACCGCGGCCGCGACGGCGACGGGGCAGTCGTCGGTGAGGATCGAGATGGCCCCGCATCCCAGACCACTGCCGAGGCGGCGAACCGACTCGTGGTCGAGCGTCGCGTCGAGGATGTCGGTGTTCACCAGGCCGGCGAAGTAGCCGCCCATCAAGACGCCGGTGACCGCGTCGTTGGTGACCCCGTGCAGGTGTAGCAGATCGGCGAACGATGCGCCGTGCGGGATTTCGTACAGCGCGGCGGGTCGCCCGCCGCCGGTGATGGTCGCGAGAAACGTCCCGGGTGACATCGGCGTGCCGACCGACCGGAACTTCTCGGCGCCGTGCTCGTGGATATAGGGCAGGTTGGCCAGCGTCTCGATATTGCTGACCATGGTGGGGACGCCGGCCACGCCTTCTTCGAAGGGCCGTGGCGGTTTGTCGGTCGGCTTGGCGGGTCCGCCGTTGATGCGCCGGACCGCGGCGGTCTCTTCTCCGGCCACGTATCCGGGTTCGACTGTGACCACGGCGATCTCGGTCGCGCCGAACGTTTCCGGTGGCACTTCGCTGAGCGCGGCGGTGACGGCGTTGGCGGCGGGGGAGTCGGAGACGTAGACGTACGCCCGGCGGGCGCCTGCGACGGCCGTCGCGAGGCGCAGACCGTCGAGCACGAGATGAGGCCGGTTGCGCAGGAGCCAGCGGTCTTTGACCGACGCGGGTTCACCTTCTTCGCCGTTGGCCACGACGACGGTCTCCGACCCGCGCTGGTGGGCGTTGTGCACCGCGCGCAATTTGGTGCCGATCGGGAATGCGGCGCCGCCGCGGCCCAGCAGCCCCGACAGGTCGACCTGCGTCAGCAGCGCATCGGCATCGATCAGCGGCCGGTATCCGCCCGCCCGGGTGTACTCGGCGTAGTCCTCCGTGCCCGCCTCCGACGGGCGCAACAGCCGCGGCGCGCAATCCGGCCAGGCGGCGACGGCGAGATCGGTGGCAGTAGAGGTCATGGCTGGTCCTTCCGGCCCGCGGATAGGCTGACGGACATGAGGACTGCGGTCGTGCGCGTCGGTGTCGACACGGCGGGCGAACTCGGCCCGGCCCAACTCGACGACGGCCTTGCTCGGCTGAGGGAATCGGCGGCTGCGCACGGTATCGAGGTGGTGGCCAACGATCTGGCCGGGTTGCCGCCGAAACGCCGTGAGGTCGAGTTGTTGATCGCCGGCGACGACCAGGACGAACTCCGTCGGCTCGCGGTCGACCTGTGCGACAAGGCATTCGGCACCACACCGGCGCCCGGCGTGGTGACGTTCATCAGCCGCGGCACCGACGACGATGCCCACGGTGTCCTTGCCGGGCTCGGGCTCTCCGGGGAGATCGAACGGGTACCCGGCGACGAAGGCTGGGACGTCATACATGTGACGTTGCGCAGAGCCGACCTCGAACGCGTTCCGGAGAGCCGGGTGCACACCGCGCTGGAGGCCTCACTCAACTGCGAGGTCCACATCCGTACGACGTAGGGCGTCGGTGCGAGCGCACAGTCTCGAACACGAAGCGCCGTAGCGGGCGTACGACGATATGCGTCGCCTACTGACGTGTGGGCAAACGCGGTTGCCGGAGATCCGCTCATCAACTGTCCAGGAACTTCAGAATTGCCGGCGCCGCCTGCACCCACGTGTCGAAAAGGCAGAAGTCCTTTCCGCCGCTGGCCGCGAACTTCTCACCGGCACGCTCCCAGGCATCCTCGGGCCAGGGCGGGTCGATCAGCGTTGAACCCTTGATCAGGCAGCTGACCTCCAGCGACGTGCGCTTCGGATGATCCCAGTCGTTCTCACCACCGCGGATGATCAATGTCGGCACCGCGATGTTGTCGAACATCTCGTCTTCGACACCGGGAATCGTCTGACCGGGCTTGGGCACGAAGGCGTTGAGCCAACGCAACATCACCTTCAGAAACTCGTCGACGTCGAGGGCTCTGAACCGCTCCTCGTTGCGAGGATTCTCGGCGATGCGCTCCTTCCACTCGGCGACGTGCAGCAGGCCGTCGATGCCGGCACCGCGGGCGGCCAGGATGCTCGGCACCACGTAGTGTCCGCCCAGTACGAAGGACCCGTATACGCCGCCGACGATGTTCCACACCACCAGCTTTCGGACGATTTCGGGGTAAAGCATCGTCGTCAGCATCGAGTCCCGCGCACCGCCGGAACCGCCCGCGATGACGCACTGCTCGATGCCGAGTCCGGTGATCAGCGCGTGCAGCGTTTCGGCGCGCATGTGCGATTCGCTCTTACCGTAGAACTGCACGTCCGACTTGCCACAGTTCGGCCGATCCCACAGCAGCACGCGGTAACCGCCCGACGCCAGCGCCTCCGCCAGTGGTCGTAGGCCGGGAATGTCCTTGCTGAATCGGCCGCCCGGCGTCAGCGCGATGAAATCACCCTCCGTGCCGAGGATTTCGTAGACGACGTGGCCGCCGTTGATCTCGACGGTCTCTTCGCCCGGTTTGAGGGTGGGGCCCGCGGCCTCCGTGGTGGTCATGCTGAGCCTCCGCGAACGTGCGCAAACTGCTGATTTTTCGCGGCGTGTCGTGTGCAAACACGCACGCTCACGCCAACAAGGGAACCTGTGATCATGCCTGGACCAACACCTCGTTGCCGACCACCCGTACGGGGTAGGTCCGGATGCTCCACTCCGGCTTGACCGCCGTGGTGCCGGTCGCCAGTTCGAAACCCCACTGGTGCCACGGGCAGTAGATGTACTCCATATCGCGGACCATCACCGCATCGCCGGGCACGCTGTCGTCGACGACGGTGCGGCCGCGGGCGCGGCCCGAACACAGCGGACCACCCTCGTGCGGGCAGTAGTTGGCGATCGCGTAGAACGTGCCGTTGACGTTGTACACACCGACGCCGTGGCGTCCGATCGGCACCAGTTTGTGCTTGCCCGGCGGGATCTCGTCGACCGTGGCGACGACGTGCTCACGCCCCTGGGCCAGCCGGGGCGTCTTCTCCTGTTCGCTCAATTCAGAACACCCGCACCTGGCCCTCGAGGGCCGGAACCGTGTCGGGAAGGTGATACGTCGCGATGCCGTTCTTGAACATCACGGCTTCCCGGGCGTGCTCGGGCAGGTGCTTGACCAGCCAGCGTGGGTCGTCGAACGTCCAGTGCGGGTAGTCCGACGAGTAGAGCAGGATCTTCTCGCACTCCATCCACTCGAACGCGCGCGACAGCTCCGTCTTGTCCTCGGGGTAGTCCAGCGGCTGGGTGGTGAACTTGATGTGGTCCTTGACGTATTCGGACGGTTTGCGCTTGATGTCCAACCACGACTTACGAGCCTCGTAGATGGCGTCCATCCGCCACATCAGCGGCAGAATCCAGGTGAAAGCGTGTTCCACCAACACGATTCGCAGCGTCGGGAACCGGTCGAAGAGCCCGTCGAAGACCATGCTCATCACCTGGTTCGCGGCCAGCAGCGAATAGGTGACCATGAAATCGTGGTTGTAGCTGGGGAATCCGACCGGCGGGATCGGCAGCTCCTCGTGATGGCTGCGCGACAGGTGGCAGCTGACCGTGATGTCGTTGCGGGTCGCGGCCTCCCAGATCGGGTTGTACTTGGGATCACCCCACGCCGGGCGGGGTTCGGCCTTGATCAGGATCTGGCCCATGTAGGGGTGGCCGGCCCAGCGCTCGATCTCGCGGGCCGAATCCTCGGGCGCCTCGATCGCCACGCAGATCGATCCGCGCCACCGCTCGTGCCAGTTGTTCTTGCTGTCGAGCCAGTGATTGGCCTGCCAGTCGTTGAGCGCGACGCTCATCGCGTGGTTGACCTCGGGGAAACGCGCCGGGTAGGCGGCGGGCTCCAAGATCGCGATGTCGGCGCCCGCCTCCATGATCAGCTGCTTGAACGCCAGTTCGGGGTCGCTGCCCGCGAAGTTGCCGTCCGAGGGGAAGGTGTCGACCCGCATCGCGTACGCGTGGGCGTAGTCGGGTGCGTCGTAGTAGATCTGGTCGCCGATCCGCCGCGTCAGGAAGTACTTGCTGCGCCACGGCTCCGGGATGTACGGCGTCAGCTCACCCGCCCTCGGCGTCGGGTGAACGTCGGAGTCGACGCAGCGCACCGCGACGCGCTCCGCTGCGGGCTTGCGCTCTGTCACTGTCACCGTCATCGTGGCTCCCTGCCTTTCAACTGCGTCTCACGCCCTATCACTGTGCGCCCACAGCGGCACCGACGTCTATGCCGTAGAGCTCGGCGGCATTGCGCCAGCACAGTTTGTCGCGCTGCTCGTCGGAGTACGCGGCGGGCACCGTCAGCTCGTTGAGCTGCCAGTGCGGATAGCTCGACCCGTACATCACCATGTCGTCCTTGCCGGTGAAGCTCAACCACTCACCGGCGTAGTCCACATCGCCGGGCCCGTCCATCGCGCCCTGCACGAAGTAGGTGTGGCCGGGCAGGTAGTCGCTGGGCATCCGCGGCGCCCACGGGGTCTGCTCCAGATGTGGGCGCCCGAAACAGTCCATCCGCCAGATGAACGGCGTCAACAGGTCCGCCGCCCCGTCGGCCCAGACGAATTTCAGCGTCGGCATTCTTTCGAATACCCCTTCGACGATGAGATTCATCAGGTGGTACAGGTAGTTCAGCGCCATGAAGCTGACGTAGTTCTCATACGTCCTGGGCACGCCGGACGGCGTCGGCGCGAACTGGACACCCGCCCCCACTTCGATGTGCACGGCGACCGGCAGGTTGGCCTCGTTGGCGGCCTCCCACAGCGGCCAGAACTGCGGCTTGCCGTACAACTCGCGGGACTGCAGGGGCACACCGATCTGCACGACCCGGGGATGGTCGGCGTATTTGGCGATCTCTCGCAGCGAACCGGTGATGTCGTCGGGGTTGACCCGGATGGTGCCGCGGAACTTCTCGGCGTACGGGTTGTCCTCGAGCCAGCGGCTGACCAGCATCTCGTTGTGCCCCGCCGCGATCGCGGTGCCCAGATGCCGGTCCGGCATGATGCCGCGGGTCATCGGATGCAGTATCGCGATGTCGACGCCGCGCTCGTCGAACAGCTGCCCGCCGACGAACTCGGGGTCCGAACCGGGGTAGCGGCGGTCGCCCTCGGTGCCCGGGGCGTATTCGCCGCCGGGAGCGCCGTACCAGTCCATCTCGTAGTCGGGGAATCCGCGGCTCTTGAAGGGCTCGCGAAGGAAGCTGCGGAAGTCCTTGTTCGACTTGCTGAAGATGTGCACGCTGGCATCGATGACTGGGGTCGTGAAACCAGACGCGGTCCCGTCCTGAATATGCATCACCAAGGCTGTCCTCCGATGTCATCCGGCCGTCGGCAGGCGCAGAAGAGCGCTGCGCGAGCGCCGAACACCTCCCAGTGTAAAGCGTTGTTCTTCAATCGCAAGAATCTAGTTCTCTACAAAACGCTTACTTTTGCGCAGGTCAGGGTGTCTGCTGGTCAACTGCATGACACACGTTATGCGAAACGTGGTAGTCACATCGTGAGAACGGTTACGCCGCGATTGGAGAATGTTATTCTCGCTGCGACGCGTTGCCCATCTTCGAGGCCCCGGGAGGCTTGGTGTTACTGGAGTTCGACGCCGATCAGCGGCTCTGGCAGGAGACCGTGCGCGACGCGGTGACCAAGCAGTGCCCGGCCTCGCTGATTCGCGGTATCGCCGAGAACGGGGTGGACCCGACGCCGCTGTGGAAGACCTACGTCGACGCCGGTTGGACCGAGTTGGCCGACCCGGAGAACGCGGTCGAACTCGCGATCGTGCTCGAGGAGCTGGGCCGGGCCACCGACCCCACGCCGTTTCTGGCGACGCTGACCCAGTTCGCGCCGTTGGCCGGCGACCGTTTCGATGCGCAACAGGCCGGCACGGCGGTGTACGACGGTGTGTCCGCCTACCGGGTAGCCGACGGGTGGGTACTCGACGGCACCGCTCACCACGTGCTCGACGGTGACCGTGCCGAGCGCTTCGCCGTCGTAACCGACGCCGGCGTCTTCGTCGTCGACGCCGATCAGGTCACGTCGAGGCGCAGTCCCATCTTCGACCCGGTGCTGCACGTGGCGGAGGTGTCGTTCGTCGACGTACGCGTGCCGGACACGGTGCGGGTGCCCGCGGACGCCGAACGGGCCCGCCACGTCGCGCTGACCGGTATGGCGATCTCCACTGTCGGCGCCTGCCAGCGCATCCTGGACCTGGTGCTCGAGCACGTCAAACAGCGCCAGCAGTTCGGGGTCGCAATCGGTTCTTTCCAAGCGGTGCAGCACAAAGCCGTCGACATGCACGTCGCCATCGAACGGGCCAGGGCGCTGGCCTATTTCGCCGCGCTGACCATCGCCGAGGACGATCCGCGCCGACGCCTGGCCGCCGCCATGGCCAAGGCGTCGGCGGGGGAGGCGCAGGCGTTGGTGTTCCGGCACGGCCTGCAACTGTTCGGCGCGATGGGATTCACGTGGGAGAACGACCTGCAATTCGCGCTGAAGCGGGCGAAAGCCGGTGAGCTGCTGCTCGGTGGCGCCGCCGAGCATCGCGCGGTGATCGCCGCGGAGTACAGGACCTTCTGATGCAGCTGACTTTCGATTCCGAGGTCGAACAGTTCCGCGCCGAGTTCGCCGCGTTCCTCGACGAGCATCTGCCGCCCGAGTCGCAGACCCTGGAGCGGCCGAAGTCGGTGTCGCACATGCCGCAATGGGCCCGCGACTGGCAGCGTCTGTTGTTCGACAACGGCTGGCTTCTTCCGGCGCAACCGCCCGAGTTCGGCGGCCGCAATGCCACCGTGGTGCAGCAGTTCGTCCACCTCGACGAGCTGTGCCGGCGGCGGATCTACCACAGCTTCAACCCCCAGGGCGTCAACATCGTTGCCGCGTCGCTGATCACGTTCGGCACCGAGGAGCAGAAGCACCGCTGGGCGGTGCCGGTGCTGAAGGCCGAGATGACCGCGTCACTGGGCATGAGTGAACCAAGCGCCGGGTCTGATCTGGCATCGCTGCGCACTCGCGCGGTCCTAGAAGGCGACCATTTCGTCGTCAACGGCCAGAAGGTCTGGACGTCGGGCGCCCACGACGCCGACTTCCTGTTGACGTTCGTGCGCACCGATCCCGACGCGCCCAAGCACAAGGGCATCAGCGCGTTGATCATCCCCACCGACACACCCGGCGTGGTGTGTCGTCCGTTCGCCGACATGACCGGTGAGGACAACCTCGACTTCAACGAGGTGTTCTTCACTGACGCGCGCGTACCCGCCGAAAACCTCGTCGGCCCGCTCAACGGCGGCTGGGGTGTCGCGAACGGCTCGCTCGGCCATGAGCGCACGATGATGTGGCTCGGCTTCGCCGACCGCATCGACAACATGATCGCCGACTTCCGGCCTCGTACCGAACTCGAACGCGACCAGTACGCCACGACGCTCATGGATTATCAGGCGTTGCGGGCCATGGGCTCGGCGGCGCTGGCGCGAGCCGCGCGCGGGGAGGCGGACACCGCCTCGGTGTCGGTGCTCAAACTGTTCGGTTCGGAAGCCGAACGTCAGGCCATGGAGAACGCGCTGGCCGCCGCAGGTGCCGACGGACTGATCCACCCGTCGACCTCGGGACCCTACGAGCACATGAACCTCGACCACTACTTCGCGAGCTGGTTCGAGCGCTATGCGCGCAGCTTCGGCGGCACCATCGCCGGTGGCACGTCGGAGATTCAGCGCAACATCATCGCCACGCAGGTGCTCGGGCTGCCGCGGCGCTGACATGGACGCCTGGATCGTCGACGCGGTACGCACCCCGAGGGGCCGTGGCCGAGCGGACGGCGCGCTACACGGGATCCACCCGCAGGAACTGTTCGCGCAATGTCTGCAGGCGCTCTGTGCCAGAACGGGTTTCGACCCAGCCGACGTCGACGATGTGATCGCGGGCAACGGGATCCTGGCCGGTGAGCACGGCGACGACATCGCTCGCCTTTCGGTGCTACTCGCCGGCTGGCCCGACACCGTCCCCGGCATGACGCTCAACCGGTTCTGCGGGTCGGGGCAACAGGCCATCACGGTCGCGGCGACCGGTGTCGCGAGCGGTGTGCAGGACCTGGTGATCGCCGGTGGTGTCGAGTCGATGTCGCGCTGGGCCGTCAGCGTCGGAGTGCCGACGATCGACGGTGACAACCCGGCGTTCCGTGAACGCCACCCGACGGTGCCGCAGGGCATTTCGGCGGATCTGATCGCCTCGCTGGAGAAGTTCAGCCGCGACGATGTCGACGGGTACGCCGTCGAAAGCCAGCGGCGCGCCGCAGAAGCGATCGCGGCGGGTCGCTTCGGCCGCTCGGTCGTCGCGGTGACCGACGCCGCCGGTGAGGTCGTTCTCGACCGCGACGAACATCCCCGGCCCGGTACGACACTGGAGAAGCTCGCCAAGTTGCCGCCGGCGTTCGCGCGGATGGGCGCGGCGCGTGTCGAAGGCGAGACCGCCACATTCGATGAAATCTGCCTCGACCGGTATCCGGAGTTGACCGCCGTCGACCATGTCCACCATGCGGGCAATAGCTCCGGTGTGGTCGACGGCGCGGCGGTGGCGGCGGTCGCGTCCCGACGATGGTTGGAGGTCAACGGCGTTGCTGCGCGGGCCAGGATCCGCTGCACCGCGGCGATCGGCAGCGAGCCGGTCATCATGCTCACTGCGCCCGGCCCGGCCGCGCAGCGGTGTCTGGACAAGGCCGGCATGCGGGTCGCCGACATCGACCTGTGGGAGATCAACGAGGCGTTCGCGGCGGTGCCGCTGAGGACCATCCGCGACCTCGAGTTGGATCCCGAACGGGTCAACGTCAACGGCGGGGCGATCGCGCTCGGCCACCCGATCGGGGCGACGGGCGCCATGCTGATCGGCACCGTGCTCGACGAACTCGAACGCCGCGACCTCAACACCGGACTGGTCACGATGTGCACCGGTGGCGGTATGGGCACCGCCACCATCATCGAGCGGGTCTGACATGACCGAGACGTTGGTCGTCGACCGCGAGCGCCCGGGCATCGTTGTCCTGCAACTGAACCGGCCCAAGCAGCTCAACGCGATCAACGAGGTCATGCGCGACGAGCTGTCGCTCACCTTCGCCGAGATCGCCGCCGACACAGCCGTCAACGCCGTCGTGCTGACCGGCGCCGGGCGCGGGTTCTGCGCCGGCATCGATGTGCGCAACTTCGGGCCCGAGACGGTGAAGGCGTCGGCTCCGGCGATCGAGCGGATGCGCTTCCAGGAGGCGATGGCCTCGTTGCCGCAGGCGATCCGGGCGATGCCGCAACCGGTCGTCGCCGCGGTGAACGGACCGTGCGTCGGTGCCGGGCTCGCGCTGTGCCTGGCATCCGACATCCGGATCTGTTCGACCGCGGCGACTTTCGGCAACGCCGCGATCCTGCTCGGGCTCTCGGGCGCCGAGATGGGCATGAGCTACCACTTGCCCAGGATCGTCGGCACCAGCGTCGCTGCGGACTGGATGTTGACCGGCCGCACGGTCAGCGCTGAGGAGGCCGACCGTCGCGGGCTGGTCAGCGAGGTCGTCGCGCCGGAGCGGTTGACCGAGCGCGCGTTGGAGATAGCGGCGACAATCGCCGACCTGTCCCCGTTGGGTGTGCAGTTGACGAAGCGGGCACTGCAGACCAACACCGACGCCTCTGGTCTCGACGCCGCGATGGAGCTGGAGAACCGCAATCAGGTGCTCAGCCATGCCTCCGAGGAGGCCGCGCAACGACGGCGGAAGTGGTCGGATAGCTGAGAAGCGGACGAAAGGACGGACAGTGGCCTGGGATTTCTCGACCGACCCAGAGTGGGCCGAACAGCTGGCGTGGGTGCAGGACTTCGTCCGCAACGAATGCGAGCCCATCGATCTGATCGTCAAGGAATCGCACGATCTCAACGATCCGGTGCGCCAGGCGCTGATTCCGCCGTTGCAGGAGATCGTCAAGGAGCGCGGGCTGTGGGCCACCCACCTGGGCGCACATCTCGGCGGGCCCGGCTTCGGCCAGGTCAAGCTGGCGCTGCTCAACGAGATCCTCGGCCGGTCCGAGTGTGCGCCCATCGTCTTCGGCTCGCAGGCGCCGGATTCGGGCAACAGCGAGATCCTCGCCCACTACGGCACGCCTGAGCTCAAACAGCGCTATCTCGAACCGCTGCTGGACAACCGGATCGTGTCGTGTTTCTCGATGACCGAACCCCACGGCGGTGCCGATCCGAAGGTGTTCACCACCACCGCCACCCGCGACGGCGACCACTGGGTGATCAATGGCGAGAAGTGGTACTCGTCGTTCGCGTCGATGGCGTCGTTCATCATCGTGATGGCGATGACCGACCCGGATGCGCCGCCGTACCAGCGCTATTCGATGTTCGTCGTACCCGGTGACACGCCCGGCATCAACGTGCTGCGCGACGTGGGCCTGGGCTACCAACCGCTCGGCGGCGGTGGACGCGAGGGATATGTCCGCTACGAGAACGTCCGCGTCCCCGAGGATCACATGCTCGGACCCCGCGGCGGGGCGTTCGTGGTGGCCCAGACCCGGCTCGGCGGCGGGCGGATCCACCACGCCATGCGCACCGTCGGTCTGGTGCGGCGGATCTTCGACATGCTGACCGAGCGGGCGGTGTCGCGCTACACCCAGGGTTCGGCGTTGGCCGACAAGCAGATGGTCCAGGAGATGATCGCTGACTCGTGGATGGAGATCGAGGCGTTCCGGCTGATGACCCTGCAGACGGCATGGAAGATCGACCAGTACAACGACTACAAGGCGGTGCGCGCGGACATCTCCGCGGTCAAAGCGATGATGCAGAAAGTGCTGCACGACGTTTCGGCGCGGGCGCTGCAGCTGCACGGCTCGCTGGGCACTTCCCATGAGATGCCGTTCGTGCAATACCTGACCGAGTCGTTCGTGCTGGGCCTGGCCGACGGTCCCACCGAGGTGCACAAGGTCACGCTGGCGCGGCTGCTGCTCAAGGACGTCGAACCCGCGCCCGACGTTTTCCCGTCCGAACACCTGTTGCGGCTGCGCGAAGCCGCCGAGGCCAAGTTCGCCGACAAACTCGCGGGGATTCCGCGGGGCTGATTCCAGGAGGTTCACACAATGTCGTGTGAGGGCAAGGTCGCCTTGGTGACCGGCAGCAGCCGCGGCCTCGGTAAGGCCATCGCGCAGCGGTTGGCGCGCGAGGGTGCCACGGTCGCGCTGACCGCGCGCACGCTCGAGCCGAACCCCAAATACCAAGGTTCACTACGTCAGACGCTCGAGGAGATCGAAGCCGCAGGCGGATCGGCGATCGCGGTGGCGGCGGACCTGTCCGACAGCGGGGAGCGCACCCGGTTGTTCGCCGAGGTGGTCGACAAGGCCGGTGCGCCCGACATCCTGGTCAACAACGCCGCCGTCACGTTCTTGCGGCCGCTCGACGAATTCCCCGAGCGCCGCGTTCGGCTGATGATGGAGATGCACGTCATGGCACCGCTGCACCTCACGCAGATGGCCATCCCCGCGATGCGCGAACGCGGCCGCGGATGGGTGCTCAACGTGACCTCGGTGGGCGGCGACCTGCCCGACGGGCCACCCTTCTCGGACTTCGACCGTACCGCCGGCTTCGGCGTGTACGGCACGGTCAAGGCCGCGCTGAACCGGCTGACGAAAAGCCTTGCGGCCGAACTGTACGACGACGGCATCGCCGTCAACGCCGCCGCTCCCACCAACCCGGTCGCCACCGAGGGTGCGGGTGCCCTCGACCTGGCCAAGACCGACACCGAGGACATCTCGCTGATCACCGAGACGGCGTTTCGCTTGTGCACCGGTGATCCGAAGACCTTGACCGGTCGCATCGCCCACACGCAGTCCTTCCTGGGTGAGACGGGCCGGCCGTGACCCGCGAGCGTGGGGTTGTGTCACGCGAAGTGGCGGTTCGGTGTGACGGTAACCCACGTTCGGCGCAGGAAGGGGGCACCGGACAGTGAGGGTTCAGCCCGCCGCGTACCTGCGCACCACGCTGCCGCTGGACCTGTCCGTGCTCGGCGAGCTCGACAGCGGCCGCTATCACTCCATCTGGATGCCCGACCACATGGTCAGCTTCTGGCCCGACTCCATCTGGACCCCCGAGTTCACCGATCTGGCAACGGTTTCACCGTCACCGCACCGCCACCTGGACGGTATGGCGGTCGCCGCGGCCGCCGCAGTCCTGACCACGAACGTGCCGCTGGTGACCAGCGTCGTCGACACCGTGCGTCGCCACCCGTCGCTGCTGGCCCAGGGCGCACTGACGATCGACCACCTCGCCGCCGGACGGTTCATCCTCGGCCTGGGCAGCGGAGAGACCGAGAACACCGTGCCCTACGGCTTCGACTTCACGGCGCCGGTCAGCCGCTTCGAAGAGGCGCTCAAAGTGATCCGGCTGCTGTGGGACAGCGACGGACCCGTCGACTTCGACGGCCGGTTCTACCGGTTGCGCCACGCCCGCCTCGATACCGAACCCTACGAGGGACGCTTCCCGCCGATCTGGATCGGCGGCAGCGGTCCACGCACCCTCGACATCGTGGGCCGCTACGCCGACGGGTGGTGGCCGACCGGCGCGTGGTCGCCCGAGGACTATGCCGAAAAGCTCTCCGCCGTCCGCCGTTCGGCAGACAAGGCCGGGCGCGACCCCTCGGCGATCACGCCGTGCTTCATCCAGGTGTGCCTGGTGGGGCGCGACGACGCCGCGCTCGCCGAGATCCTCGAAGCGCCGCTGGTGAAGTCGTTTCTGCTGCAGGTGTCCGCGGAGGTGCTGAGCAAGGCGGGTTTCGAGCATCCGATGGGGGAGAACTGGCGCGGGTACCAGGACATCGACCCCGCGGTGCTCACCCGCGAACGGATCGTCGAGTTCCTCGATCGGGTCGAACCGGAGATGATCTTGGCGATGGTTCCGCACGGCACCCCGCAGCAGGTCGCCCGCATCGTCACGGACTACGTCGACGCCGGCTTGCGCGTTCCCAAGATTATGGATTACGGCGCCATGGCCGGACTGCGGTACACCGCCCAATCGGCGCAGAACGTGCGCGACGTCGAGGACGAGCTGATGACACTGTGCGGAGACGTCTCGTGACCTCGCGGCTGGTGGCCCAGGACATGCTCGCCCGCGCCGAAGCCGAGACCGGCTTGCGTGACTACGGCGACCCCACTCTGTCGCAACGGTTCTCATTGGTGGTCGACCACCTGAACACGCTCGGCATGGACGCCGACGGCATTCGACGCGCCGCCGAGGTGTGCCACTGGCTGCTGACCTCCCGCCTGGAGTTCTTCGAGGACCGCCGGCGCTACCCAGTGGGCGACGAGGTGATCGAGCGGCCGATGTTCGTCACCGGTGAGCCGCGGTCGGGCACCACGCTGATGCACGCACTGATGTCGGTGGACCCGGACTCCCACGCCCTGCGGTTCTGGGAGGTGATGTACCCGTCGCCGCCGCCGGGCATCGTCGACGATGACGACCCGCGTCGCCTGCGCGCCGACGCCGACTGGCGCGAGATCAATACGAAACTGCCGAAATGGCTGCACAGCCACCCCTACAACGACATGTTGGGCGATGGGCTGCCGGAGGACGAACGGACCTGGGCCTTCGATTTCCGGGTATTGACCCCGACGGCGTGGTGGCGCGTGCCGATGCAGACCGTCGTCGGAGGCCTACCCGTCGACCCCGCCGCGCAGTACCGCATCCACAAGGCGATGCTGCAGCAGTTCCAGTACCGTCGGCCGCGTAAACACTGGGTACTCAAGGGCTTTCACGGGTTCCGGTTGCGGGAGCTTTTCGACGCCTACCCCGACGCGACGCTGATGTGGCTGCACCGTGACCCGGTTCAGGTCGCGGCGTCGCGCACGATGATGATGGCCGACATCCTCGACGGCATCATCGGACCCGTAGATGTGCACGCCGCTGCGAAGATGCACCTGGCGCTGACCCGCGAGAGCATCGCCAACACCATGACCAACCCGATGGTCGACGATCCGCGGATCCTGCACGTGCGCTACACCGACTTCATCGCCGACCAGATCGGCACCGTGCGCCGCTACTACGAGTTCCGCGGTCGGCGGTTGAGCGCCGAGGCGGAGACCGCCATGCGCTCCTACCTGGTCAACAATCCGGGAGACCGGCACGGCAAGTTCCGCTACTCCACCACGCTGATCACCGATATCGGCGAGAACCTCGACCGGCTACACGACGAATTCCGGCCATTCCGTGAACGTTTCGGCGTTGCGATCGAGAACCGGGGCTGACGTGACCGACGAGCGGCTGTCGGTACACAGCGTGACGTTCTACGGAGCGCCGCTGAGCGATCTGACGTCGCACTGGCGTGCGCTCGGGGTGCGGCGGCTCAGCCTGATCGACTCGCAGCTGTCCGAACCCGAACTGCCGACGGTGATTGCCGGCGAGGGATATTCGGTGGAAACCGTGTACCACCTGTTCTCCACCCCGGATTCGCTGCTGCGGGTGATCGACGCGGCTCATACCGTCGGTGCGCGGGTGATCTACATGCTGACCGGCGGGCGCGGCGACCTCACCTCAGAACACGCCGCGGACCGATTCGGCCAGGCGGTGACACCGTGCGTGCGGGTGGCCGAACAGGCGGGCGTGGCCCTGGCGATCGAGAATGCGTCAAGCCTGTACGCCGACATCCACATCGCCCACACCCTGCGCGACACGATCGCCCTCGCCGAAGCGACCGGACTCGGCATCTGCATCGACCTGTTCCACTGCTGGGCGGAGGCGGACCTGACCGCACTGGTGCAGCGGGCCCTGCCCCGCACCGAGATGATCCAGCTGAGCGACTACGTCCTCGGCGACCGGGCACTGCCCGCGCGAGCCGTACCCGGCGACGGCGTTATCCCCATCGCTCCGTTTCTCGCGACGGTGCTGGACTCGGGCTATGCGCACGGCTTCGACCTGGAACTGATCGGGCCGCGCATCGAGGCGGAAGGCCCCTTCGAGGCGGCACACCGCGCCTGCGACGTGGTATCGACGATGCTGGAAGAACTCGACGGCTAGGGGAACCGAATGGCGTTCGGAGACGGCCCGGATGACGTCGCGCTGAAGTCCGCGTGGGACGCCTTCTGCGATCGGCTGAAGGAGGCGGGGGAGCGGGTCTTCAAGGACCACAACGGCACCTCGGGACTCCACCGCGCGGACGGCTTCCGCTTCCTCACGCAGAACCTCGGGCAGGCGTTCGACCTGGCGTTGGAGACCCGAAACACCCGGTATCCCGAGATCCACACCTTCTGCCACCCGACCAGAAAGCTCGGCGGGGACTGTGCGGACTTCCTGTATCAACAGGCGTGGATCGACGGCACGTCGACGTATCGGATCACCGGGGAGCGCGGCACCGCGCCGTTCTTCAACATCACGGTTCAGGGCCCGCGCACCGCAGGCGCCGGTGTCCTGCACGAACCGTTCGGCGACATCCCCGAAACGAGCCTGACTGGTGCACAGTTGAAGACCGACCCCGACGGTACCTTCGAGATCTACGTTGGCGGATCCCGGCGAGAGCCCAACTGGCTACCGACCACACCCGGGTCGCGCAAGCTGTTCATCCGCCAGGGATTCGACCGCTGGGACGAGCGGCCGGCCCGGATGCGCATCGAACGCGTCGACATGGCCGAGCCCAGGCCGGTGCCGACGCCCGCGGATATGGTCAGCGCCCTCGGGTGGGCGGGTGACTTCCTCACTCAGATGATGTCGGACTGGCCCGAATTTCCGTTCACACATGGCGGTGTCGACGCCGAGCACCCCAACCGGTTCCCCGACATGACCGCGACCGGCGATGACTCCCGACGCGGTCGCGCGGCGGTGAACATGCACTGGCGCCTGGCGCCCGAGGACTCGCTGATCGTCGAATTCGACGCCCACGACGGATTGTGGATGCTCACCAACATGGGGCCGTTCTTCACCAGCATGGATTACCTCTACCGCCCGGTCAGCTACACGCCGAGCCGCACGACGGTCGATGCGGACGGCAAGGTGCGTCTGGTGTTGTCACACGACGACCCCGGCTACCACAACTGGCTGGACACACAGGGTTTCGAGCGAGGAAACCTCACCTACCGGCACATGCTCGACGGCCGCCCCGTTCCGGTGCGCACCCGAGTGGTCAAGCGCGTCGACCTCGGCGACGCGCTGCCGGCCGACACCGCGACGGTGACACCGGCCGAGCGCGTTGCACAGATGTGGGTCCGCTTCAACGGGATTCGTCAGCGCTACGGTTGGTAGAAGCGGTGCCTAGAGCCTCTGCAGCTTGAACGTCCAGAACTGCATACCCGGTGGACCGTTGAAACAGCCGACGTTGTAATGGGACTCGATGGTGCCGACCAGAGATATCTCATCCCATGAGTACGTCTCGCGAGTGGGGAGCCGTTGACCTGGACAGATCAAACCGTCTGGGACGTCGACGGTCATGGTGTACCGGCCGTTGACAAGCTGCGCCTCTCCACCGTAGTAGGCGTAGAACTTCAACCGCGGAGCTGCGCTGACTTTGACGCAGTCCGGCTGCTTGTCCGGCCAGCAGTTGCTGACGAACCAGAACCACGACGCTTGCGTGTAACGGTTGGTCTGCAGATCGTAGTTGCCCAGCGGCATCATGGCATGGGCCTGCTGTGGAGCGACGATGCTCACCGAGGCCATGAGCGCAGCCGCTGCGACTAAGATCCTGAATCGGGTCACCGGTTTCCTCCCATGTCCCCGCCCGCTGCCCATCAAAGCACCTTCGCGCCCATCGCGAGCGCAGTTAGGTGATGACGGCGGCTTCCTTACGCTCGGTGATCGGCCGGGCGAGCTCCTGTTCGTCGCAGATGCGCTGAAGCTTCTTCAACGTCTCGTCGAGGCCCGGGCCCAGCGGCTTGCTTTTAGTGAAGGTGGCGGGCAGATTCCGCATGCCCTGGATCACCCCGATCGTGTCGTAGTGAACCGTGCCCTCCGGATCGCACACGTAGTCGGGCATCCGGTCCAACACGGCGGTCAGCATCGACTTGAAGACGGTGCGCGCCACGTTGGATCCCACGCAGCGGTGTACACCGATGCCGAAACTGAAGTGCCGGTTGCCCTTCCGATCGAGCATCACCTCGTTCGGCTTCTCGAAGACGGCGGGATCACGGTTGGCCATCGCCCACGACAACCACAGCCGCTCGTACTTCTTGAACTGCTGGCCCTCCACCTCGACGTCCTCGGAGAAGGTCCGGCCGTCACCGGGCGCGGGGGTGAAGAAGCGCAGAAACTCCTCGGTGGCCGGGTGCAACAGCGTGTCGCGCTCGCGGCTGAGGCGCTCCCGCTCATCGGGGTGCTCGCCGAGCCACTCCAGGGCGTGCGCGGTCAGGGCGGTGGTGGTGTCGAAACCGCCGCCGATGATCAACCCCAGGTTGCCCAGAATCTCCATATCCGGGGCCGGTTCACCGTCGATGCGCAACTGCAGCAACGCGTTCACCAGGCCGGGCCGCGGGTTCTCCCGGATCTCCATCATGTTGTTGATGAGGTCGATCCCCATCTCGCGGTGCTGTTCGTTGATCTTCTCCCGCTCGGGAGCGTGTTCGGGCGTGTACACCGAGGCGTGTGTCGGCTCGCTGTAGACGTTCCACTTCTTGAGGTCGATGCCCATCATCGCCAGCGTGAACACCGCGGGCACGACGTTGGCGAGGTGCTCGACGAAATCGATACGGCCGGACTCGATGTGCTCATCGAGTGCGGCGCGGGTGATCTCGTCGACGAACGGCTCCCAGCGTTTGATCGCCGCCGGCGACAGATACGGATTCAGCGCACCGCGGTAGGCGCTGTGTTCGGGCTCGTCCATCTCCAGGATGCCGCCGCGAACCACGGTGGCACGACTGGCTTTCGGGATCGTGATGCCCTGGAACGGGGTCTCACCGGTGATGTCGTGATGATTGGACACCGCGGGGCACCGGGCCAGCTCGAACACGTGCTTGCTGTCCGCGGCGACCCAGTGCCCGTTGTAGGTGTCGGTCCATGCCATCGGGCACCGGGACTGCATCTCCTCGGTGATCTTCTCGAACTGCAACCGGTATTCGGGGGTGTGCCGGTCGAAGTGGTACCGGTTCTTCTTGCGGTCCCCGTCGTCTTCTCCGTTGGCTCTTCGCGCCAGCGGCTCATCGCTGTGGACAGTCACGGCGTGTCTCCTATTGCGTGTGGGCGACGTAGGCGGCCCACGTCATTCGATGACGATGGCTTGTTCCGGGCATGAGTGGGCGGCCTCTCGCACCAGGTCCTCCTGGTCGGGGGGAACAACTTCGTTCACCGCCGACGCATGGCCGTCGACGTCGTCGAGCTCGAACGAGTCGGGTGCGATCATCGCGCACAGGGTGTGCCCCTGGCAGCGTGTTCCGTCAACCGAAACCTTCACTGTCGCGACTCCTTTCGCTCAGTTGTGGTAGTCGTACCACTTCAGGTAGCCGCCGGCGTCGACCCGCAGTTGCGCACCGGTGACGAAGCGGGCTTCGTCAGAGGCCAGCCAGAGCACCGCATTGCTGATGTCTTCCGGCTCGACCCACGGCACCTTCATGGCCTGCTGCACGTAGAAGACGGGCTCGGCGTCCTTGAGTTCCGGCTTCTCGAGATCCGGGCGGAACGACCGGTACATCGGCTCGCTCTGCAGCATGTTGGTGTTGCAGTTGGTGGGATGCACGACATTGGCGCGGATGCCCCGTGCCGCGAGCTCGGTGGCCAGATCGTGGACGTAGGCCGAGAGCGCCCGCTTGGAATGCACGTAGGCCATGCCGCCGGGGTCGTTGCCCGGATCGTTCTTCTGATGGGTGTCCATCAGCGCCGCGGTGGAGCCGGTCGCGATGATCGACGCGCCCTCCTTGAGGTGCAGCAGCGACACCTGGATGGCGTTGATGGTCCCGATGAGGTTGGTGTTGATGACATCGATCCACGCCTGCAGGGGCGGTTGACCTTTCATGCCCGCGACACCGGCCTGCGCGACGACGATGTCGAGCCCGCCGAGTTGGGCGATGCCCTCCTCGAGCGCGGCCTTCAGCTGTGCGGCCTCGCGCACGTCGGCCTTGGCCGTGAAGACGCGCTGGCCGGTCTTCTCGATGAACGCCGCGGTCTCCTCGAGATCCTCCGGTGTGGCCATCGGATAACCGATTGTGTCGATGTTCTCGCAGAGGTCGACCGCGATGATGTCGGCGCCCTCCTCAGCCAGCCGTACCGCATGGCTGCGTCCCTGCCCACGAGCCGCACCGGTGACGAATGCGACCTTTCCCTGTACGCGTCCCACTGAGGATCCTTTCCTTATTACTTGTCGCCGCTACGTGTTTCGGCCGCCGTTGACGCCCAAGATCTGTCCGGTGATGTATCCGGCCTCGTCGGAGACCAGGAATGCGCAGGCGGCCGCGATGTCCTCGGGCTTGCCGATGCGGCGCACCGGTGTCGAGTCGATGTTCTGCTGCACCACCAGGTAGCCGCGCTCTTCGGACTTGCGGAGCATCGGGGTGTCGATGAAGCCGGGCGGCACGGCGTTGACGGTGATACCGCTGGGGCCGTACTCCAGTGCCAGCGACTTGGTGAGTCCGTTGACCGCGGACTTGGCGGCCACATACGGCGCCATGTAGGGCTGACCGGAATGGGTGCTTGACGACGAGATGTTCACGATCCGCCCCCACCCGGCTTCGATCATGTCGGGAAGGACGGCCTGGACGCAGTGGAAGACGCCGTTGAGGTTGACGTCGATGACGCGCTGCCAGTCCTCGAATTTCAGATCCGTGAACCGCTTGAACTTCTCCAGCCCCGCGGCGTTGACGAGGACCGTGATCGGGCCGAGTTGGGCGCGTACGGCGTTGAACGCTTCGTCGACCTGGGCGCGGTCGGTGACGTCGGCGGTGTAGGCGAAGTCGGCGTCCGACGGGTTGATGTCGATGGTGGCGACGTGCATGCCGTCGGCGCGCAGACGCTGCGCGACGGCCAGCCCGATCCCCGAACCGCCTCCGGTCACGACGGCGTTCTTCATGCCTCCGCCCGGGCCTTGGTCATCATGCTCCTCGCATGCGTGCGCGACGCCATCAAGAATCGTCCTTTCGATTATGAGAACCGTACTCTCGCATCTTGCAACTCCGCAAGACACGAGGGCTTGGCGATTCGCACTGGTGAGACGTTCGACGGACGATTGTCGCACCGCTCTTCGCAGGCAGTGGCGATTCCGCTCAAATTCTTGAGTTCTCTTCGTGCGAATGTATGATTCGCCGGGGATGAGAATGAAGTTTCCATCACACCACCAAAACCCACGTCTGAGGAGGATGATGCAGGAAGCGACCCTCGTCTCGAGTTCCGAACCTGCCGCCGGAACCGTCGGCGTCGATCGCCGGTTGCTGATCGGCGGGCAGCTCCTCGAGACCTCCCGGACGTTTCCTTCCCTCAACCCCGCCACCGGCGAGGTGCTCGGGTACGCGCCGGACGCCACCGTGGCCGATGCCGAAGCGGCCGTCGCCGCCGCGCGCCGCGCCTTCGATGAGACCGAGTGGTCGACCGATGTGGATCTGCGCATTCGGTGCCTCGAGCAGTTCCACCGTGCCCTCGTCGAGC
Organism: Mycobacterium neumannii; assembly: GCF_002245615.1. Lineage (NCBI taxonomy): Bacteria > Bacillati > Actinomycetota > Actinomycetes > Mycobacteriales > Mycobacteriaceae > Mycobacterium > Mycobacterium neumannii. The sequence continues at coordinate 189,639 of NZ_NKCO01000002.1, forward strand.
ACCGTGACGAGCTCGCTGAGCTGACCATCGCCGAGGTCGGCGCCACCGAAGCCCTATGCCAGGGTGCGCAGCTGGACCAGCCGATCGAGATCGTGCGGTACTACGCCGAGCTGCTCAAGACCTATCCGATGACCGAAGATCTCGGAAACATCGAAAGCCGCGGTATGCAGCACCACCGGTGGGTGGAGAAGGAAGCCGCGGGCGTGGTGGCCGCGATCATCGCCTACAACTACCCCAATCAGCTCGCGCTGGCGAAGCTGGCACCGGCGCTGGCCGCCGGATGCACGGTGGTTCTGAAATCCGCGCCCGACACTCCGTTGATCACGCTCGCTCTTGGTGAGCTGATCGCCAATCACACCGACATCCCCGCCGGTGTGGTGAACGTGCTCAGCGGCGCGGACCCCGAGGTGGGCGCCGCGCTGACCACCAGCCCGGACGTCGACATGGTGACGTTCACCGGGTCGACCCCGACCGGGCGCCGGATCATGGCCGCCGCGAGCGAAACCCTCAAGAAGGTCTTCCTCGAGCTGGGCGGCAAGTCGGCGGCGATCGTGCTCGACGACGCCGACTTCAACATGGCCGCATTGTTCAGCGCCTTCAGCATGGTCACCCACGCAGGTCAGGGCTGCGCGCTGACGTCACGGCTGTTGGTGCCGCGCGCGCGTCACGACGAGATCGTCGAGCTGGTCAAGAACAACTTCGGGCTGGTGCGCTACGGCAACCCGGCCGAACAGGGCACCTACATGGGACCGCTGATCAGCGAGAAGCAGCGCGACAAGGTCGACGGGATGGTCAAGCGCGCTGTCGAGGCCGGGGCGAAGTTGGTGACCGGCGGGGAGAAGGTCGACCCCGGCTACTTCTATACGCCGACACTGCTGACCGACGTCGACCCCGACAGCGAGATCGCCCAGGAGGAGGTGTTCGGGCCCGTGCTCGCCGTCATCGCCTACGACGACGACGATGACGCGGTCCGCATCGCCAACAACTCCATCTACGGCTTGTCCGGAGCAGTGTTCGGCAGTCAGGATCGCGCGCTCGCGGTCGCACGGCGCATCCGCACGGGAACGTTCTCCATCAACGGCGGCAACTACTTCAGCCCCGACAGCCCCTTCGGGGGATACAAGCAGTCCGGCATCGGCCGCGAGATGGGCAGGGCCGGCCTCGAAGAGTTCCTTGAATCAAAGACGTTCGCAACGGTGGTGAGCGCCCCATGAGTGGACCGTTGGACGGCATCCGCGTCCTCGAAGTCGCGATGTACGGGTTCGTCCCATCCGCAGGCGCGGTGCTGCGGGAGTGGGGCGCCGACGTGGTCAAGGTCGAACACGCGGTGACCGGTGATCCGCAGCGTGGACTGCGGCAGACCGGGCTGCTACGCGTCGAAGGCGACCCCAATCCGAACATCGAGCACGCCAACCGGGGCAAGCGCAGCATCGGCCTCGACATGTCGGTGCCCGAAGGCAAAGAGGTACTGCTGGAGCTGGCCCGACGGGCCGACGTCTTCTTGACCAGCTTCCTGCCGGGACACCGGCAGCGGTTCGGCATCGACGTCGACGACATCCGCGCGGTGAACCCCGACATCATCTACGCCAGGGGCAGCGCACTCGGTCCGCGCGGCGAGGAGTCCGTCAAGGGCGGCTACGACATGACGGCGTTCTGGTGCCGTGCGGGCACCGCGGCCACCATCACCCCGCCCGGGACGCCGGGCATGGTCGGCCCGCCGGGACCCGCATACGGGGACACGATCTCGGGCACGAACCTTGCCGGCGGCATCGCCGCGGCTCTGCTCAAGCGCGAGCGCACCGGGGAGCCGTCGGTGGTCGACGTGTCTCTGTTGGGAAGCGGCCTCTGGTCGCTCGGGCACACGGTCGCGCTGACCAAGCACCTGGGTGAGCGCATGGAGGCCTTTCCTCCGGGTGTGCACGGGTCGCCGATCAACCCGCTCGTCGGGCTGTACCCGACGGCCGACGACCGCTACATCTCGTTCGTGATGATGCAGCCCACGAAGTTCTGGGCCGACGTCTGCACGCACATGGGTCTTGACGAACTCGCCGACGACCCGCGCTTTGCCACCGTGGAATCCATCGCCGAGAACACCGAGGCGGCGGCGGAGATCCTGAAGGAGGCGATGTCGAAGCGTCCGCTCGCGGAGTGGAGCGAGCGCTTCGCGACGCTGCTGGGGCCGTGGGCGCCGGTGCAGGACACGCTGCAGGCCGTCGAGGATTCGCAGATCCGCGCCAACGAGTATCTGGTGCAGGCCGGCGAGCTTGAACTGGTTGCCAACCCGGTCCAGTTCGATGTCAGCGCACCCCAGAGCGGGCCCGCCCCAGGGTTCGCCGAGCAAACCGACGAAATATTGCTGGAACTCGGCTTGGATTGGGACCGCATCATCGAACTGAAGACGGCCGGCGCCGTCACTTAGAACCCGAAAGACAGCCCATGCCCTACGTCGCCTCGATCGGCACATACCTGCCGTGCTGGGGTGCGCCGCTACACCGTGAGCCCGGTGACGACGAGGACGCGATAACCCTCGCCGTCGAAGCGGGACGGGCGGCGCTGCTTGCCAGCGGGGCGGTCGAGCGGGTGGTGTTGGTCAGCCGCGATCTGCCCCTGCTCGACAGCAGCAATGCGGCGGTGCTGCTGGCCGGGCTCGGGCTGGACCCGGAACTCGAGGTCGACGAGCGCCTCGGCGGTGCACCCGCCACGCTCGACGCCGTCAGTTCGGCGCGGCCGCGGACATTGATCATCGGCACCGACCTCGAGCCGGCCGGAGCGGCGGCGATTCTCACCGCCGAGCGGGGGCTGCAGGTGCGTACCGCGGCCCGCGTCGCGCGCAGCCTTCCGGTCCGAACCCGCAAGGCAACTGGTGATGTGCACGACTACGGCGACCCTCGGCTCCTGCACGAGCGTGGGCTCATCGCCTCTCTGGAGGCGGCGTGGCTGGACACTCCGGCCGCTGTCGCGGGTGTCGACCATTCGTGGGCAGCCGAGCTGACGATCGGCGATCCGCCTCCGCTGCCGACCACCGGTGCGAGCGCCGGCTTGTTCGCGTTGGCCGGTATGGCCGAACGGAATTCGACGGGCCCGCTGGTCGCCGTCGAACAGGCCAGCCTGTCCGGGATCACGGTCACGGGCGGCGTCGCAGAGCTGACCCGCCGCGAGCCGGCCGCACGTCCCCAACCCGAGGGCACAATCGTCGGCGACGCCCAGATCCCCATCTCCCTTGCCGCTTACGAACGGGCGTTCGAGGCCAAGGTGCGCTGGGAGGCCGGCCGTCACCCGGGTTCGGAGGACCTCGACTTCCCGCCCCGGTACCGGCTGGCCGACAACGCCACGCTCTCGACCGGGTACGAGCTGATTCCGTTGCCGCGCACGGGTTCCGTCTACACCGAGACCACCGTGCACATCCCGGTGCCCGGTCTGCGCTCGCCCTACTCGCTGGTGATCGTCGAACTCGACGGCGTCGGCGTGCGCGCTTTGGTGAAGGTGACCGGTGCCGAACCGGGGTCCGTGGACATCGGCACTCGCGGCCGACTCGCGTTGCGCCGCGTCGCCGTTCGCTCCGGAGTGCCGGACTACGGGTACATGTTCGAGCCGGAAGCAGTGGCGGCGTGAAACGGGTCGCGATCGTCGGCGCCGGAATGACCGCGTTCGGTGAACATTTCGCGCTCGGCCTCAAAGATCTCCTGCCGATGGCGTTCGCCGAGTGCGCGGCGAGCGTGGACAAGGGCCTGAAGAAATCGGACCTGCAGGCGGCGTGGTTCGGCGCCATGGGCACCGCCGACGGGTTCCCGGCCGGAATCCTGGCCGATACGCTCGGCCTCCCAGACCTCCCTGTGACCCGCGTCGAGAACTCGTGTGCCACAGGCAACGACGCGATCCGCAACGCGCTGTTCGGTGTCGCGTCTGGGGCGTTCGACGTCGCGCTGGTGATGGGTGCCGACAAGTTGCGCGACACCACATCCCGAGACATGTTGTGGGAGTGGGAGGCGATGGCCCGCGACATGGCCTGGGACTACCCGCTCGGCGTGGTCTCGCCCGCAGGATTCGCATTGCACGTTCGACGCTATCTGCACGAGTCGCCGGCCACGCAGGAACACCTGGCGATGGTCGCGGTCAAGAATCACCGACACGGTGCGAACAACCCCAAGGCGCGACTGCGATTCGAGATCACCGTCGAACAGGCGATGGAAGCTCCCGTCGTCGTCACCCCGTTCCGGCTTTATGACTGTGCGCCACAAAGTGACGGCGCGGCGGCTCTGATACTGGCCTCCGAAGACGTGGTCGATCGATTCACAAACCGCCCGGTATGGATTCGCGGAGTGGGCCTGGGCCTCGACTCCGTGATGCACCAACACAAGGCGGATATGACGACGATGCCCGCGACGGTGCGCGCCGCCAAACAGGCTTTTGAGATGGCCAGTCTTGTTCCTAGCGATGTTCATGTGGCTGAAGTTCACGATTTCTTCACGGGCATCGAATTGATCAGCTATGAAGATCTGGGATTCGCCGAGAGGTTCGGGGGCCACAAACTCGTCGAAGCGGAAGTGACGACTATCGGCGGGGGGTTGCCCGTGAACCCGAGCGGAGGGCTGAAGGCCAAGGGGCATCCGCCCGGCGCGACAGGCGTCGCGCAGTGCGTTGAGCTGTTCGCGCAGCTTCGCGGCGAAGCCGTGAACCAGGTGGACGGTGCTCGGATCGGCCTTGCCCATAACATTGGCGGGCCAACGGCGGTGGCGGCGGTGACCATCCTGGAAGGAGACGGCAATGGCGCAGGGTAGTGGACCGGAACGGTGGTCTGCCGGTCTACCGCCGTTGCGGAATCTGGCTGGGCCGATGCAGGCGGTCGGGGCGTTGTTTGCGATGTCGGCTGATGCGGTGCGGTTTGTGTTTCGTCGGCCGTTTCAGTGGCGGGAGTTTTTGGAGCAGTGTTGGTTTATTGCTCGGGTGTCGTTGGCGCCGACGTTGTTGGTGGCGATTCCGTTCACGGTGTTGGTGTCGTTCACGTTGAACATCTTGTTGCGGGAGTTGGGTGCGGCTGATCTGTCGGGTGCGGGTGCGGCGTTTGGTGCGGTGACTCAGGTGGGTCCGATCGTGACGGTGTTGATCGTGGCCGGTGCCGGTGCGACGGCGATGTGTGCTGATCTGGGGTCGCGCACGATCCGCGAGGAGATTGATGCGATGGAGGTGCTGGGCATCAACCCGGTCCAGCGTTTGGTGACCCCGCGCATGTTGGCCTCGGGGTTGGTGGCGCTGTTGCTCAACAGTCTGGTGGTGATCATCGGGATCCTGGGTGGTTACACGTTTTCGGTGTTCATCCAGGATGTGAACCCGGGTGCGTTCGCGGCGGGGATCACGCTGTTGACCGGTGTGCCTGAGGTGATCATTTCGTGTGTGAAGGCGGCGTTGTTTGGTCTGATCGCCGGGTTGGTGGCGTGTTTTCGCGGGTTGACGATCACCGGTGGTGGCGCCAAGGCGGTCGGTAACGCGGTCAACGAGACGGTGGTGTATGCGTTCATGGCGTTGTTCGTGATCAACGTGGTGGTGACCGCGATCGGTATTCGGATGACGACGGGCTGATCGGGAGCTATCGATGGGAACCGTACAAGTTCTGCGCAGCACCTATCCGCGCCTGACTCGGGGGGCGCGCAAGCCGGTCGACTTTTTGGGTCGCATCGGCGATCACATGTTGTTTTATCTGCGTGCTCTGGCCGGGGTGCCGCACGCGTCGGTGCATTTCCGCAAGGAGATCGTGCGGTTGATCGCTGAGATCTCGATGGGTGCGGGGACGTTGGCGATGATCGGCGGCACGGTGGCCATTGTCGGCTTCTTGACGCTGGCGGCCGGTGGCACCTTGGCGGTGCAGGGGTATTCGTCGTTGGGCGACATCGGGATCGAGGCGCTGACCGGGTTTTTGGCGGCATTTATCAACGTGCGTATCGCGGCCCCGACGGTGGCCGGGATCGGGTTGGCGGCCACGTTTGGGGCGGGGGTGACCGCGCAGTTGGGCGCGATGCGCATCAACGAGGAGATCGATGCGTTGGAGTCGATGGCGATCCGGCCGATCGAGTATCTGGTGTCGACCCGGCTGATCGCGGGGATGGTGGCGATCACCCCGCTGTACTCGATCGCGGTGATCTTGTCGTTTGTTGCCAGCCAGTTCACCACCGTGGTGTTGTTCGGCCAGTCCGGCGGGCTGTATGACCATTACTTCGACACGTTTTTGAATCCGATCGACCTGTTGTGGTCATTTTTGCAGGCGGTGCTGATGGCCATCACGATCCTGTTGGTACACACCTATTTCGGCTACTTCGCCTCCGGCGGCCCATCGGGGGTGGGCGTTGCGGTCGGTAACGCGGTGCGCACCTCGCTGGTGATCGTCGTGTCGGTCACCCTGCTGGTATCCCTGGCCGTCTACGGTTCCAACGGCAACTTCAACCTGTCGGGATAGAGGCGCCGGTGAAAAGCAGTGTGGTACGTCCCCTGACAGGGTTGGCCCTGATCGTCACGATCGTTCTGATCGTCGCATTGGCGGTGGCCCTGTTCCAGGGCAGCTTCACCAAAACCGTTCCCGTGACGGTGATCTCGGAGCGGGCCGGCCTGGTGATGAACAACGACGCCGAAGTGAAGATGCGAGGCGTCGACGTCGGCAAGGTCGAGTCGATCGAGACCCGCACGGACGGCACGGCAGCGCTGCACCTGGCGATGGATCCGGCGCAGATGCACCTCATCCCGTCGAACGTCGACGTCGACATCGCGTCGACGACAGTGTTCGGCTCGAAGTTCGTTCAGATGAAGCCCCCGGAGAATCCGTCGGCCGAGAAGTTGCGTCCGGGTCAGGTCATTCAAAGTGGCAGCGTCACCGTCGAGATCAATACGGTGTTCCAACAGCTGGTCAACGTGCTCGACAAGATCGACCCCGCGAAGCTGAACCAGACGCTGGGTGCGATCGCCACCGCCTTCAACGGTCGAGGGGAGCAGTTCGGCCAGACGTTGGTCGACTTCAACGCGTTGTTGGCCAAGATCGATCCGAGCCTGCCGAATCTGGAAGCCGGCATCGAGGCCGCGGTACCGGCGTTCACCGCCTATGCCGACGCGGCACCCGATCTGATGTCGACGATCCGCAGCACCACATCGGTGAGCAACTCCATCGTCGACCAGGAGCAAAATCTCGATACTTTCCTGGTCAGCGCAATCGGGTTGGCAGACATCGGCAACGACGTGATCGGCGGAAACCGTGAGGCGCTCGGCGATGTGCTGGAAAACCTGGTCCCCACCGCTGAGTTGCTCAACCTCTACCGCAAGTCGCTGTGGTGTGGCATCGGCGGGCTGGTGCCCTTCGCGAAGTCACCCCCGCAGTTCTCGGGCGTATTGGTGAATGCCGGTCTGACCCTCGGCGTCGAGCGATACCGCTTTCCGGGAGACCTGCCCAAGGTCGCCGCCAAGAGCGGGGGACGCGACTACTGCCAAGAACTCGGCCTACCCGAATTGCCGCCAGAGTTCGTGCCGCCCGCGCTCGTCGGGGACGTCGGCTCCAATCCGGCGCAGTACGGAAACGCGGGAATTCTGCTGAACTCCGAGGGCCTCAAGAACTGGTTGTTCGGGCCGCTCGATGGGCCGCCGCGTAACACTGCGCAGATCGGAATGCCGGGATGACGGGATCAACGGGCACTCTCATCAAGTTCGCCGTCTTCGGAGTCATCATGACGGTCCTGACGGCCTTCCTGTTCTTGATCTTCAGTGATTCGAGAGGCGGTGACACCGAGGGGTACAAGGCGGTGTTCACCGATGCCTCCCGTCTCAAGACGGGCGACAGCGTGCGAATCGCGGGGATCCGGGTCGGCACCGTGCAGAGCGTGTCGCTGCAGCCGGACCGAAATGTCCTCGTCGAGTTCGACGCGGACAAGAGCACCAAGCTGACCACCGGCACACGGGCTGCCATCCGGTATCTCAACCTCACCGGGGATCGTTACCTGGAACTGCTCGACACACCGGACTCCACCCGGATCCTGCCCAAGGGCGCCACGATTCCCGCCGACCGGACAGCGCCGGCGCTCGACCTGGACCTGCTGCTCGGCGGGCTGAAGCCGGTGATCCAAGGCCTGAATCCGGAAGATGTGAACGGATTGACCTCGTCGCTGATCCAGATCCTGCAGGGCCAGGGCGGCACCTTGGAGTCGCTGCTGTCGAAGTCGTCCTCGTTCACCAACTCGCTGGCCGACAACAACCAGGTGATCGAGCAGTTGATCGATGAACTGCGGACGGTGCTCGACACATTGTCCAAAGACGGCGAGGAGTTCTCCGGCACGATCGACCGGTTGCACCGACTGGTCGAAGGGCTGTCCGCGGACCGCGACCCAATCGGCGAGGCCATCGAACAACTGGACAACGGCACGTCGTCGCTGGCCGACCTGCTCGGACGTACCCGTCAGCCGCTGGACCATACGGTCAACGAGTTGCACCGGCTCGCGCCTCTGGTCGGAAACGATCTGCCGCGCTTGGACGCGACCCTGCAGCGTCTTCCCGAGATCTACCGCAAGCTCGCCCGCGTCGGCTCTTATGGGGCGTTCTTCCCGTACTACATCTGCGGCATCACGTTCCGCGCCAGCGACCTGGAAGGCCGAACCGTGGTGTTCCCCTGGGTCAAGCAAGAAACGGGAAGGTGCGCTGAAGAGTAGATGGACAAGTACAGGGGCTCCCGTCTCATCAGGGCCGGCGTCATCGGCGTCGTGCTGGTGATCCTTGTGATCACCGTCGGGTTGCAGCCGGAGCGGCTGATGTCGTATGCCACCGGGCTGCGGTATCAGGCACTGTTCACCGAAGCCGGCGGCCTCGCGGGAGGTAACGACGTCACGTTGTCCGGGATCAAGGTCGGCTCGGTCTCGTCGATCGAACTCGTCAACGGCGATGCGCTGGTTGATTTCACTATCCAGAGCAAGTACGCGCTCGGCTCGGACTCCACCGCACAGATCCGCACCGGGACGTTGCTCGGTGAGCGGGTGTTGGCACTCGAGTCGGCGGGCAGCGGCACGCTCGACCGCAGCAAGCCCATCCCGACGTCGCGGACATCGTCGCCGTACTCGCTGACCGATGCAATCAGCGATCTCACCGCCAACGCCGCGGCCACCAACACCGACACGCTGAACCAGTCGCTGGACACGCTGGCCGCGACGCTCGATCAGGTTGCGCCGCAACTCGGTCCGACGTTCGACGGACTGTCTCGGCTGTCGCAGTCGCTCAACAACCGCAACCAGAGCCTCGCCGAGTTGCTGAAGACCGCCGGCGATGTCACCGGGATCTTCGCCGAACGTAGCAATCAGGTGAACTCGCTCATCCTCAACGCCAATGACCTGCTGGCGGTGCTCAACGAACGTCGGCATGCGATCGTGAGCCTGCTGAACGCCGCCTCCGCGGTTTCGCAGGAGCTCACCGGCGTGGTTGCCGAGAACGAGCAGGAGCTCGCGCCTACGCTCGACAAGCTCAACGAGGTGGTGGCGGTGCTGGAAAAGAACAGGGACAACCTGGCCAAAATGCTGCCAGGAGCGGCGAAATACTATCTGACACAAGGCGAGATCGTGTCAAACGGTGCGTACTACAACGCGTTGGTTCCGAACGTGATCCCATTGCCGCCCGCAATACTCCAGCCGTTCATGGACTACGCCTTCGGCTTCCGCCGCGGCATGGACGCGGGCCAACCGCCCGACAATGCCGGACCACGGGCGGAACTACCGTTCCCCGTCAACGCCATTCCGCAGCCAGGAGATCTTCCCGATGACGGCACCCCGTAAGCGCTTGGTGACCGCCACGGCGGTCCTGCTGGCCATCGGATTGGTGGCCGGCGCAGCGTTCCTCGTGCGTCAGGTGTTCTTCGGGCCGAGCACCATCACGGCCTACTTCCCGACCGCGACAGCCATCTATCCGGGTGACGAGGTGCGCGTATCCGGTGTGCAGGTGGGCACGATCGAGTCCATCACACCTGAGGGCACCCAGACCAAGATGGTCCTCAAGGTCGACAGCGGTGTGCCGATTCCGGCCGATGCCAAAGCGGTCGTCGTCGCGCAGAACCTGATCGCGGCCCGCTATGTCCAGCTCACGCCCGCCTACCGCAACGGCGACGGACCGAAGATGCAAGACGGTGCGGTGATCCCCATGGACCGTACCGCCGTTCCTGTCGAGTGGGACGAGGTCAAGACGCAATTGATGCGGCTGGCAACGGAACTGGGGCCGGACACCGGGGTGTCGGACACGTCGGTTTCCCGGTTCATCGACAGCGCCGCGAACGCTATGGGAGGCAACGGCGAGAAGCTCCGGCAGACGCTGGCCCAGTTGTCGGGTGCAGCGAGAATCTTCGCCGAAGGCAGCGGCAACATCGTCGACATCATCAAGAACCTGCAGGTCTTCGTCGGTGCGCTGCGCGACAGCAAGCAGCAGATCGTGATGTTCGAGAACCGGTTGGCCACCCTCAGCAGCGTCCTGAACGACAACAGGTCCGACCTCGACGCGGCGCTGACCGACCTGTCGGTGGCGCTGGGCGAGGTCCAGCGGTTCGTGGGCGGCATCCGGAATCAGACCTCCGAGCAGTTCCAGCGCCTGGCCAACGTCACCCAAGTTCTGGTCGACAACAAGTTGGCTCTGGAGAACGTGCTGCACATCACGCCGAATGCGATCGCCAACTTCGCAAATATCTACTATCCCAACGGCGGTTCGGTGACCGGGGCTTTCTCGCTGAACAACTTCTCGAACCCGGTTCTGTTCATCTGCAGCATGATCGGCGCCGTCGCGAACGTCACCGCCCCCGAGACCGCAAAGCTGTGCGCGCAGTACCTCGGTCCGGCGCTGCGCCTGCTCAACGTCAACAACGTCCCGTTGCCGATCAACGCCTACCTGCGGCCAGCTATCAGCCCGGAGCGGTTGATCTATACCGACCCGAAGCTCGCCCCGGGGGGTGCGGGGCCGGGGGATCCGCCCGAACCCTTCCCGGATGTGTCCGCCTACCTCGGCAACGGCGATGTCCCGCCGCCGCCGGGCTGGAACATGCCCCCGGGTCCGCCCGGGCTGTATACCCCAGACGCGGACGCACCGGCGACTCCGTCGCCGCCGCTGTTCCCCGGCGCGCCGATCCCCGGACCGCCGCGGGTGCTGAGCAACATCCCTGCGGGCCCGACGACGGTGGAGGGCATGTTGCTGCCGCCCACGCCCGCCGGCCCCCCGGGGCCGCCCTTGCCCGCGGAGGCCCCGCGATGATTTGCAGGAGCGATGTGAAGCGATTGACGATCGCCGGGGCGTGCGCGGCGCTGACGCTGACCGGCTGTTCATTCCAGGGCCTGAACTCGCTGCCGCTGCCCGGCGCGGTGGGCCGCGGACCCGACTCGGTGACCTACCAAGTCGAGGTCGCGAATGTGGCGACGCTGGAATCCAATTCACCGGTTCTCATCAACGACGTTGTCGTCGGCAGCGTCGGCGAGATGACGGTGGAAGACTGGCACGCCAATGTGCAAATCTCGGTCAAACCCGATGTGGAGGTGCCCGCCAACGCCGTGGCAACGGTCGGGCAGACCAGCCTGCTCGGCTCGATGCACCTGGCGCTCAATCCGCCACTGGGCGAAGAGCCGAGGGGTCGGCTGCAACCGGGCGCGACGATCCCGTTGGGTGACTCGTCGACGTATCCGTCCACCGAGCGGACGCTGTCCGCGTTGTCCACCGTCGCGAACGGGGGCGGGCTCGGGCAGATCGGTGACATCATCTCCAACTTCAACGTCGCGTTGAACGGGCGGGAACCTCAGATTCGCGAATTGCTCACTCGGCTCGACAATTTCGTCGGGGTGCTCGATCGCCAGCGCGACAACATCATCGCCTCGATTCAGCAGTTGAACCGGGTCGCGGGTACGTTCGCCTCGCAGCGCGACGTGCTCGACCGGGCGCTCAAGGAGATCCCACCGGCGCTCGATGTGCTGATCCGCGAGCGGCCGCGGCTGACCACCGCGTTGCAGAAGCTGGGAAAATTCAGCGACACCGCCGATCAGTTGGTCGACGACGCCGGTGACGACCTGGTGAAGGACATCGAGAATCTGGGTCCGGTGTTCGGTGCACTCGCCGACATCGGGCCGGATCTGAACCTTGCGCTGTTGTGGGCCACCGCGTTTCCATACGGGCCGACATTCGCCGATCGCATCACCCGGGGCGACTACATCAACCTGTTCGCCAGCTTCGACCTCACCTATCCGCGTCTGAAGAAGACGCTGCTGCTCGGTACGCGGTGGGGCGACGAGAATGCCAAACTCATTCCGGCGCCCGGCGACCCGTACTACATGAATTACTCCTACAGTCCGATGGCGCTCGGCGTCGCGCCGCCGCCGCAGGGGCTGCCGCCGGCACCCGGGGCGCCGCCCGGTCCGGCATTGCCACCGGTAAGCGGGCCGCTGCTGCCGGTCGCGCCCCCGCCGCCGGCGGCGCCATGGCTCCCTCAGACCCAGGCGATCACGTCGTCGCAGATATTCGCGGGACCCTACGGGCCGTCGGCGCCACCGGCACCTGTTCCGCCGGCTGAACCGATACCGGGAGGCGGTGGCTGATGCTGACTCGCTTTGTCCGAAATCAGTTGATCATCTTCACGATTGCGTCGATCCTCGGTGTCACCGTGATGATCTTCACCTACATGCAACTGCCCACACTGCTCGGTATCGGCCGCCTGAAGGTCACGCTGGAGCTACCCGCCGCGGGCGGTCTCTATCGCTTCAGCAACGTGACCTACCGCGGGGTGCAGATCGGCGAGGTGACGTCGGTGACGTTGACGGAGAACGGTGCTGAGGCACACTTGTCACTCGACACCTCACCGAAGATCCCAGCAGACCTGCAGGCCGAGGTGCGCAGCGTTTCCGCTGTCGGTGAGCAGTACGTGGATTTGCGTCCCCGCACCGATTCGGGTCCGTATCTCGAGAGCGGACAACGCATTCCGGCCTCGCGGGCCACGCTTCCGCAGGAGGTGGGTCCGATGCTGGACCGGCTGAGCGCGCTGGTGGACAGCATCCCCGGCGACCGGATCGCCGACCTGCTCGACGAATCGTTCAAGGCGTTCAACGGAGCCGGTCCGGACTTCCAGTCCCTGCTCGACTCGGCCTCCAAGGTGACCGATGAGGCCAGCGCCGTCTCCGACCAGACCCGCGGCTTGATCGACGACAGCAGGCCGCTGCTGGAATCGCAGGCCGAGACCACCGAGCAGATCCGTACCTGGGCGCGGAGCCTGGCAGGCGTCACCGGCCAGCTTGAACAAAACGATCCGGAGATCCGGACGATATTGCAGCAGGGGCCCGGTTTCGCGCAGGAAGTGTCCCAGCTGCTCAACGACGTCAAGCCCACGCTACCGATCCTGCTGGCCAACCTCACCACCGTCACGCAGGTCCTGCTCACCTACAACCCGGCCCTCGAGCAGCTGCTGGTCATCTTCCCGGGCATCATCGCCGCCCAGCAATCGTTCGGCCTCCCGGGTAACAACCCCACCGGGTGGCCCACCGGCGATTTCGCGCTCACCATCAGCGACCCGCCGGCGTGCACCGTGGGATTCCTTCCGTCGACGCAGTGGCGCTCCCCGGAGGACCAGACCACGATCGACACGCCTGACGGGCTGTACTGCAAATTGCCGCAGGACTCACCGATCAGCGTACGTGGAGCCCGCAACTACCCCTGTATCGAACATCCGGGCAAACGGGCGCCGACGGTCGAGCTCTGCAACGACCCAAGGGGTTACGTTCCGCTCGCCATGCGCCAGCACACGCTGGGGCCGGAACCGTTCGACCCGAACCTCATCTCTCAGGGAATATCGCCCGACGACAGGGTCGACTTCCAAGACCGGATCTACGCGCCGGTGCAAGGTACGCCGCTGCCGCCGGGCGCCGTTCCCGCGGGAGCGCCACCCGGCCCATCGGCATCCGACTCGCCACCGTTCCCCGCACCGGAGGTGTTGTCACCGCAGCCGACGCCGACGGCTGTGCCGCCGCCACCATTCGCGCCCCCGCCACCGCCGGGACCCATCGCACCCCCGCCGCCGCCGGGCAACTCGCTCAACGGGGCGCCGCTTCCGCCGGCGCCGGGAGCCGTTCCCGCAGCGCCGGCCGCTCACGTCGCCGAGGCCTCAACGGGCGGTCCATCGGTGGCCGTGGCGACATACGACCCCAGGACGGGGAAGTATCTGAGTCCGGACGGCTTCCTGCAGCAGGAGACACTGCCCGGCAAGAACTCTAAGTCGTGGAAGGACCTCTTGCCGTCCTGACCGTGCTCTGGGCGGTCAGGACAGCTTCTGCATCTTCACCGGCATCTCGACGGAGGTGGTCTGGTTCCTGCCACAAGCACCGCTCGCGGTCTTGGTCATGTCGCGGCCGGCCAAAAAGGTGAGATTCTTCGTGAGGCGTTCGTTCCGAGAAGGATCCATTCCCCACAACATGAACTTCTGGTGTCCGGGGGCGAATGTCCCATTGGGGCAGGGCATCCAATTCGGAATGTCGCGATCGACGTACCAGAAGTCGTCGAGCCGGATGGGGGCGGTCCAGCCGCGGTCGCTACTCACCGTTCCGGTGCATTCGATCGGGCTCACGCAATCTGTGCTGACAGTCCAGGTTTGGACGACGGTCACATCGTCGCGGAAGACGTCAGCGCCACCTGCGCCATGGGGGCCGATACTCTTTTTCGCCCATTCACCGTCCGACATCACCAGGAAGGTGCCGTTCAGCGCGACGCCGAAATCATCGGCGTACGCCGGCGTTGCGGTTCCCATGCTCGCCACGAAGGCGATCGCCGCGACGCCCGCGGCCAAATCAGCACTGCGCATGCGGAAAGCCTATCGCGCATAGTAGTTCTCCTGTTCAATAGGGAGAATTTCGTTTCGTCGTTATGTGAGAATGTCTGAATGCGGTCCCCCGTCGCAGTGTTCGCTGCCCTGCTGTCCTTCGCGGCGCTCACCGCAGCCCCGCCAGTCGCCGCTCAGCCGCCGTTGCCGCCACTACCCCCGCCGGGTGCCGAGTGCGACAACCCCACGTGCACGCCGGGCATCAGGCCGGGTGTCATCCTCGGGTCATACTGCAACAACACGACCTACTATGCCTTCGGCGTCACATCATGGGGCCGATTGGTGTTCTGCGGATCGCCGCGGCGGTACGAGCCACGCTGGTTCCGTTCACCCGAAATGCACGGCGTGAAAAACGAATTCGACCTGTGTCCGCTGTACGTGGGCGAGGTGGCCCAAGCGCCAGATGGGCTGTTCCTCACCTGCGTAGCCAAGGACGGCCGCTCGTATTGGGAGCGCGGCGACCTGTAGCGGCCGTTGCCCCGTCGAGACCGCGCGCAGATCGCCGAAACTGCGGTTTGTGTGGTCTCTCCGCAGTTTCGGCGACCGTGGTGACGCTCAGCCGAGCGGCTTGAACTCGATGTTGATCTCGGTGAGCCCGCGCAGGATGAACGTCGGCTCGTAGACGTAGCGGCGAGCGTCGATCGGCCCGTGCTTCTCCTCGCTGACTGTGATGTCGCCCAGCCGGTCCAGCAGCCGTTCGATCGAAACACGGCCCTCCACACGAGCAAGCGGTGCGCCCGGACAGGAATGGATACCGCGGCTGAATGCGATGTGCTCGCGCACGTTCTTGCGGTCCAACTGGAATTCGTGCGGGTCATCGAAGCGGTTCGGGTCGCGATTGGCCGCACCCGGGCTGACCATCACCGTGGTACCTGCGGGCACCGGGGTATCGCCGAGAATCGTTGTCTTACGAGCCATCCGAAACACGCTCTTGACCGGGCTGTCCATCCGCAGGCACTCCTCGATGAACACCGGGATCAGGCTGCGGTCGTCGCGCAACTGCTGTTGGATGTCGGGACGGTCGCTGAGCACCCGCATCGCGGCGCCGAGCAGTTTCGCGGTGGTCTCCTGACCGGCGGCGAACAGGAAGGTTGCCGTGCGCACCACGTCGACCACTTCGGGCGTGGAGCCGTCCGGGTACTTCGCGACGGCGATCGAGGTCAGCACATCGTCGCGTGGGTTCTCACGACGTTCCTCGATGTACCGCGCGAACTTCTCATCAGCCCACTCAAGAGGATTGGTGGCGATCACCTCGTGGTCGAGACCGCCGATGTTCGTACCAGGACGCTCGGCGCCGAACGCCTCGCGAAAGTCCTCGTGGTCCTCTTCGGGGACACCGAGCAGGTCGGCAACGACCAACAGCGAGAACGGCTTTGCGTACGCGGCGAGGAATTCACACTTGCCGTCGGCGATGAACTCGTCGATGTGACGATCGGCCAGCCGCCACATGAAGTCCTCGTTCTCCTTGAGGCGCTTGGGGGTCAGCAGGCGGGCCAGGATCGAACGCGCATCCGTGTGCTGCGGCGGGTCCATCGTGACCATGTGCTCGAACAACGGGATCTCGGTGCGGTGCTTCTCGAGTTGTTCGCAGATGTCGTCGCCCTCGGGCGTGAACGGTATCGGCGTGAACGGACCCATGACCGCGACACAGGACGAGTAGTTCTCGCTGTCCTTGTAGACGCTGTTGGCCGCCTCCCACCCGGTGACGGCGAGCACGCCGTTGTTGATCGGACAACAGACGGGATCCTTGGAGCGAATGTGGTCGTAGTACGGGTGCGGGTCGGGGATGAGGGAGGGATCGGTGAAGTAGTCAACCGAATCGAAATCAGTGGTCCCGGAATCAGTGGTCATATGTGTGAGCCCTCCAGGGGGTCGACGCTGGCCCGCGTGATGGTGAGCGGACGCGGCCGCTCATGAATTGGCTGAATATGCTGAGCACTTGCTTAGCATGGGGTTAAGGTCGTGGTCAAGATCGGACGGCGGGGCGCCACTACGATCGGCGTGTCGGAAGGGCGGGAAGAGAAGTGATCGGATGACTGGCGTTTCTGGGCCGACGCGACGGATTGGGGCGCCGGACGCGAAAAATCGTGGCGTGCTGCTGGATGCTGCCGAGCAACTGCTGCTCGAGGAGGGCTACGCGGCGGTCACATCGCGACGCGTCGCCGATAAGGCGGGTCTGAAACCCCAGCTGGTGCATTACTACTTCCGGACCATGGAAGACCTGTTCCTGGCCGTCTTCCGGCGCATGGCCGAGGCGGGTCTGAAGGCGCTCACCGAAGCCCTCGCCTCGCCCCAGCCACTGTGGGCGCTGTGGCGGTTCAGCACGCAGCCGGAGGCCACCCGCCTCACGATGGAGTTCATGGGCCTGGCCAATCACCGCAAGGCGCTACGGGCCGAGATCATCTACTACGCCGAACGCTTCCGTGAGGAGCAGAACAGGGCCATCGCGGCCGTACTCGAGAGCTACGGCGCGCAGGCGCAAGAAGTTCCGCCGGTGGTGTGGACGGTATTCGCAACGAGCGTGTCCCAGGCCCTGGTGGTTGAGCGGGCGCTCGGCATGACCACCGGGCATGCGGAGACATTCGCGTTCTGCGAGAACTGGATTCGCCGGCTGGAAGGCGAACCGCTCACGACGGGATAGAACGAGGCGCGGCGCGCTCACCAGCTCCAGCGGGCGCTCACCAGCTCCGAATGGAGCAGAGCGCGCCCTTCGGGCCTTGATGCGTCTTCACTACCACCCCGTCGACCGCGAGGACGCAGTGAATATTGGGTTTCGCCTCGCCAGGTCCGCTGGTCGCCGTGACCATCGCCCAGTCATCGGGGTTGGCCAGCTGTACGTCCAGGTTCCACTGCTGGTCCGGGCCGATCTGCGCCTCGACCTTCGGGCTGAACTGGTACGGGTTGTGGCTGTAGGCGGCCCAGTTCGGCGGATCGACGTCGCGGTAATAGATGTCGACGTAGAACGGTTGCTCGGAGAACACCGAGTACTTGACGTTGTGCAGCACCGGCGGTGGGGGATCCTGCGCCACCGCGGGCGCACTGACCGTCAGCACACCACCGGCAGTCACCACGGTTGCCGCGAGGAAAGCCGGCAAAGTGGTTCGGGCCGGGCGACGGACGCTGCGCGCGAAGATCATTTCCGGATCTTAAAACGATGTTCGCGGGCCAGGTCGCGAATCGCGAACCGCATCAGACCGACAGGATCGTCGCCGAAGCGGTGCCGGGAGCGCCGTACACCTGAGCCAGGCCGACTTTGGGCTCGCCGGGGACCTGACGGTCGCCGGCCTCGCCGCGCAGCTGGCGGACGAGTTCGTGCACCTGCCGCAACCCGGAGGCCCCGATCGGTTCGCCGTTGGCGATGAGACCGCCGTCGGTGTTGATCGGTATCGACCCGTGGATCTCGGTGGCGCCGTCGGCCAGTAGCTTCTCCTGCTCACCGTCGGCGCACAGGCCTGTCTCCGCCATGTGGATGACCTCGGCGCCGGCGTCGGTGTCCTGAAGCTGCGCGACGTCGACGTCCTCCGGCCCCAATCCCGCCGCCTCATACGCCGCCTTGGCGGCATATACGGTCGGCGAGGAATCCTCGTCGAGCGGCGCCGACGTCGCGTGCACCTCGTAGGCGCCGAAGCGGCGGGTGCGAATCTCGGTGGCGCGCACGTAGACCGGCTTCTTGGTGAAGCGATGCGCGATGTCGCCGCGGCACATGATCACCGCCGCGGCGCCCTCGTCGGGCGCGCAGAACATGTATTGCGTCAGCGGGTAGTTCAGCACCGTCGAGTTGAGAATCTCCTCTTCGGGGATCGCCTTGCGCCGGAACGCGTTCGGGTTCAGGGCACCGTTGCGGAAGTTCTTGGCCGCCACCTTCGCCAGAGTGGCCTGCGAGATGCCGTGCTTGTGGATGTAATGGTTGGCCTTCATCCCGAAGAACTTGGTGGTGACGAACTGACCGTTCTCGGCATACCACTGCGGTAGCGCCAGTTTCGCCGGGTCGTCGGTGAACGCACCGCGCGGGTGCTTGTCCAGTCCGATCGCGATCCCGATGTCGTACTTGCCGAGCCGGATGGTGTCAGCGGTCTGCTGGATCGCACTGGCGGCGGTGGCACACGCGTTGAAGACGTTGGTGAACGTGATGCCCGTCAACCCGACGAGCCGGGTCACCGCGTCGGGGTTGGACACCTCGTAGCTGCCGCCGAAGCCGAACTGGATGTCCTTCCAGTCCACGCCGGCGTCGGTGAGTGCGGACTGGATCGCCTCGGCGCCCATCTCCATCGCGGTCTTCGGGAATCGGCCGAACGGGTGCAAACCCACGCCGATGATCGCCACGTCGTTTGTCATCTCGGTGCTCCTGTGTCTAGACGGGCTTGAAGGCGAAGGTGACGACCTCGTTGCCGTCGTCGTCGGTGGTGAACGGCACCATCGTCAGCTCGACCTCCATGCCGAACTCGAGCTTGGCGGGGTCGTTCTCGGTGAGGCGGCCCTCAACGCGGACGACGTCCTCGAGTTGGACCAACCCGACGCCGAACGGCACGAAGTCGTTGCCCGTGGGGCCCTTGTACGGCGCACCGGGTGGGAACCCCTGCGTCGTCCAGGCGACCAGCGTGCCTCGCCGGGGCAGCTTGAGCTCGGACATGTCGCCGGCGCTGCACTTCGGGCAGCGCTGCTGAACCGGGAAGGCGGTGGCGCCGCATGCGCCGCAGCGGCTGCCAATCAGCTGCGGATTGTCATCGGGCCAGGTCGAGATTTCGGGCGCGAGCGCCACTTGCTGTGTCGGCACGCGCCGACGATAACCGGAAATGACGTTCTCGTCTAGAGAGAACCAGGGTCGTCAAGCGGTCGACTCGCTGCTAGCCTCCCGGATGTGGACGCCGATAAAGCGCAGATCGCCGAGGTCTTGATCCGTTACGCGACCGGAATCGACTTCAAAGACTGGAAGCTGTTCCGCACGTGCTGGGCCGACGACGTCGACATCGACTACGGCGACCTGGGCACGTTCACCGACGCCGACGCCTTCACCACGCTGATGGAGCAGATCCACGGCGGCATGGGGCAGACGTATCACCGCATCTCCAACATCGTTGTCGACGTGAGCGCCGACCGGGCCACGGCGCGGTCCTACGTGCATGCCGTGCTGAAGGCCGTGCCGGACGACGACGGAAGCTGGATCGACGCGCTCGGCCACTACGACGACGAGCTCGCCCGAACTGCGGACGGATGGCGGATCGTCAAGCGCACCACCAACATCGCGCGGGTGATGAGCGCGGCCGGCGTGGCGCAGTGAGCACCGGGTTCGCCACGCGGTACGGCCCGTGGGCCGTCATCGCGGGGGCGTCGGAGGGCATCGGCGCTGAGATGGCGGACCAATTGGCCTCACGCGGGCTCAATCTCGTCGTGATCGCGCGCAACGGCGCTCTGCTCGACCAGGTCGCCGCCGCGGCGCGGGATCGGCACGGCGTGCAGGTGCACGTACTTGTGCAGGACTTGACCGCCCCCGACATCGTCGCCACGGTGGCTACCGCCACGGAGGGTCTCGAGGTGGGGCTGGTCGTCTACAACGCCGGCGCCTCCGATCGCACGACGACGTTTCTGGAGAACGACCTCGACTACTCGCTCAAGCAGGTCGCGCTCGACTGCATCGGGCCGATGGCGCTGGCCCGTCACTTCGGGCCCGCGATGGTCGAGCGCGGTCGCGGCGGCGTCGTGATCGTCGCGTCGCTGGCCTGTCTGGCCGGGTCGGCCACGCTCGCGGTGTATTCCGCGGTGAAGGCGTTCCAACACACGTTCGCCGAGGGACTGTGGGCCGAGCTTGGTCCCCACGGCGTGGACGTCTGCTGCACGCCGCTCGGCATGACCTACACCCCGGCGCTGGCCCGGATGGGTGTCGAATACGACCCGCAGACGCAGATGCGCTCGGAGGACGTCGCCGCCGAGATCATCGCGAACATCGGCAACGGCCCCACCTACGTCGTCGGTGAGAACAACCGCGCCATGGCATCTCAGGTGTGGACAATCGACCGGCGCACGCTGGTCGAGATGATCAGCGCCGCCTCAACCGATTTCGCCGCCAAGAGGAAGGGCTGAGATGCGAGCGGTGGTGCTGCGGGACGGAAGGCTCGACGTCCGCGAGACGGCCGATCCGCAACCCGGCCCCGGTGAGCTGCTGATCAGACCGCTGTCGGCGGCGATCTGCGCTTCGGACGTGCACTACATGGACCATCCGAACTCCTCGCCCCGGTTCGGATGGGATCCGGACCGCGACACCGTGATGGGCCACGAGTTCGTCGGCGAGGTGGTCGGCCACGGGCCGGACTGCTCGGGCGACTTTCCGATGGGCACGCGGGTCACGAGCATGCCGATCCTGATCCGCGCGGGTCAGGAGCCACTGGTGATCGGCCATCATCCCGATGCCCACGGTGCGTTCGGCGAACTGATGGTGGTGTCGGAGATGATGTCGCGACGCGTGCCCGATGCGGCGCCGAACGACGCTGTCGCGCTGGTGGACGCGTTCGCCGTGGGGGAGTACTACGTGCGGTGCTCGGGTGTGGGGTCGGACGACCTTCCGCTGGTCATCGGCGCGGGCGCCATCGGCCTGTCGACCGTCGCCGCGTTGAAGGCGCGCGGCGTCGCCCCGATCGTGGTGTCGGAGTACAGCGACGATCGTCTGCGCTACGCCGCCGAATTCGGCGCCGACGTGCTCGTAAACCCGGCGAAGCGCGACCCCTACGAGGTGTGGCGGGAAACGTTTCGCGCCAACGGGTTCCAGACCACGCAGGTGATCTTCGAATGCGTGGGCGCCAAGGGCTTGATGCAGACCATCGTCGACTCGTGCGAGTTTCTGGCGCGAGTGCATGCCGCGGGCGGCTGGTACGACGCGGGCACCATCGACTGCACCGCTGCCACGCACAAGGGCATGACGATCCAGTTCGGCGGTGGGCCTCACCCGCAGGACTGGTACGGCACGCTCGACGCGGTCGCCGATGGTCGCCTCGATCCGTCGCCGAGCATCGGGGCGACGATCGGTCTCGACGAGGTACCCGACGCGATCGATCAGGTGCGCAGGGGTGCAGGCCCGCCGCGCATCGTCGTCCATCCAGGGGCGTCGTGACGATCCTGCCGGGGCCGATCCGTCAGATCGGCTATGTCGTCACCGATATCGACCGGGCGATCGCGAGCTGGCTGGAGCTCGGGGTCGGGCCCTGGTTCGTCATGCGGAATCTGACGCTGAGCGCCCGCTACCGCGGCGAGCCGTGTGAGGTCACCCAGTCGCTGGCGCTGAGCAACAGCGGCGATATGCAGATGGAGCTGATCCAACAGCACAGCGAGGCGCCCAGCGCCTTCACCGAGTTCCTCGACGCCCACGGCGAGGGATTTCACCAGTTCGCCTACTGGGCAGACGATTTCGACGCCACGATGGAGGCCGTCGAGGCGGCCGGCTGGCCGGTCGTGTGGTCGGGCGGCGGGGACGTCGGCACCCGCTTCGCCTACGTCGAACCGCCGGGCGGCCCCGGCCATATCGCACAGGTCATCGAGATCATGGAACTCACCGAGATCACCAGCGGTATGGCGGCGTTCGTCCGCGACGCCGCCGCGAACTGGGACGGCAGCGACCCGATTCGGGTACTGGGCGGGTAGCTCTCGTCGGGCGCGAAATTGCATTCCAGCAGCGGAAGGTCGAGTACGGGCCTGCTGGAACGCAATTTCGCGGAGGTGGGCGCGCAGAAGTTACTTGGTGCGGTTCATCGCCT
The DNA here is from genome assembly GCF_002245615.1 of Mycobacterium neumannii. Taxonomy (NCBI): domain Bacteria; kingdom Bacillati; phylum Actinomycetota; class Actinomycetes; order Mycobacteriales; family Mycobacteriaceae; genus Mycobacterium; species Mycobacterium neumannii. The sequence continues at coordinate 212,217 of NZ_NKCO01000002.1, forward strand.
TGTCGGCGGCGGCCCAGTGCTCGTCGGAGACCCACAACCGCGCGAACGCGTCGACGGCCTCGTCGGTCGAGGCGCCCTTCATCACGCGCTTGATCTCGCCGGCCGGCCGGTGGGCCAGCTTGCGGGCGATCGCGCGCCAGTCGTCGTCGAACGACTCTCGCGCCAGCACCTGATCGACCAGGCCCACGCGTTCGGCCTCCTCGGCCGAGAGGATGGTGCCGGTGCCTGCCAGCAGCAGCGCCTTGCTGTAACCGACGATGTCGACCAACCGCTCGGCGCCGCCCCAGGCGGGCATGATCTCCAGCGCCACCTGGTTGAAGCCGATCCTGATGTCGGAGGCGGCCAGCCGGATGTCGGTCGAGACCGCGAACTCGGCACCGCCGCCGAGCGCATGGCCGTTGAGCACGGCGATGGTGACGCCGGGGGAGGACGCGATGCGATCACACACCGCGCGCATCCGCCTGGCCATGGCCGCCGCGTCGGCCTCGGTGCGCAGCGCGGCCAGCTGTTTGAGGTCACCGCCGGACACGAACGCCCGGTCGCCTGCGCCCTTGACCACGAGCGCGGTCGCGCCTTCGGCTCCGTCGAGCGCGGCGTCGAGCTGCTCCATGGTCTCCGGCGCGATCGCGTTGCGCGCCTGCGGCCGGTCGATGGTGACGACCGCCAAGCCGTCCTCCAACTCGAGGTCTACCATCGATCGTTCTCCATTTGCGATATTGGCATTCTCGGTTTGAGAGAATAGCATCGCGTCGAGTCGGAGCAGCCGCCTGAGTGTGGGGAGTCCATGCGCAAAATTCCGGTCGAGCTGACCAAACGCTACGAAGAGGAAGGCTGGTGGACTCCGGACACGCTCGGTGAGCTGTTGGCCCGCCACCTGGCCGCCCACCCGGACACCGGCTTCTGCGTGCACTCCGATGTGCGCCCGTACACAGGCACATTCGCCGACGTGGAACTGCGGGCCCGTCGCCTCGCGGCCGGCCTGCACAAGCGCGGGGTCGGGCCCGGAGACGTGGTCGCGCTGCAGTTGCCCAACTGGATGGAGGCCGCGGTCGCGTTCTGGGCGTCCACCTTCCTGGGTGCGGTCGTGGTGCCGATCGTGCACTTCTACGGTCGCAAGGAACTTGCCCACATCCTGTCCACCGCGCGGCCGAAGGTCTTCATCACCGCACGCGAATTCGGCCGGATGACATTTGCGCCCGACCTGGCCGCCGACGTCCCGATCGTGGCGCTGGTGGGCGCCGAGGAGCGCTTGCGCGAGGAGCGTGTCTGCAGTTTGGACGAGCTCCTCGACGACGACCCGATGGCGGGCACACTGGCCACCGATCCGGCGGGCCCGGCGCTGATCGCATTCACCTCGGGGACGACCAGCAACCCGAAAGGCGTTGTCCACAGCCATCAGACGCTGGGCTTCGAAACCCGTCAGCTGCTCGAGAACTATCCCAAGGACCGCGGCCGCCAGTTGACCGCGACGCCGATCGGTCACTTCATCGGCATGGTCGGTGCGTTTCTGATCCCGGTGCTCGAGGGCGCCCCGATCGATCTGTGCGACGTGTGGGATCCCGGCAAGGTGCTCAAACTCATGGAGACCGAGGGGATGTCGGTCGGCGGCGGGCCGCCGTACTTCGTCACCAGCCTGCTCGACCATCCGGACTGCACCGACGCGCACCGTTCCCGGTTCACCACCGTCGGCCTCGGCGGGTCGACCGTCCCCGCGGCGGTGACGCGCCGGCTCGCCGACATGGGGTTCTTCGTATTCCGTTCCTACGGCAGCACCGAGCATCCGTCCATCACGGGCTCGCGGCCCAGTGCGCCGGAGGACAAACGGCTCTACACCGACGGCGACCCGCGCCCCGGCGTGGAGATCAAGCTCACCGAGGACGGTGAAATCCTCTCGCGGGGGCCGGATTTGTGCCTGGGCTACACCGACGACGAGATGACCGAGCGGGCGTTCGACGACGACGGTTGGTACCACACCGGCGACGTCGGAGTGCTCGACGAGGACGGCTACCTCACCATCACCGACCGCAAGGCCGACGTGATCATCCGTGGGGGAGAGAACATTTCCGCGCTCGAAGTCGAGGAAGTGCTGCTCGGTATGCCCGGTGTGGCCGAAGCCGTCGTGGTCGCCGCGCCCGACGACCGGCTCGGTGAGCGGACGGCAGCGGTGCTGCGCATCCGGCCGGGCAGCACCATGCCGTCGCTCGAAGAGGTACGCGACCACTTCAAGCATGCGGGTGTCGCGGTCCAGAAGTGGCCCGAGGAACTGCACGAGGTGCCCGAGGGCGAGGACTATCCGCGCACGGCTAGCGGAAAGGTTCAGAAGTTCGTCCTGCGGGAGCAGGTGCGAGCCAAAGCGCGGGGGTAACTCAGGCGGTACGACCGTCAGCACATTGCGAACCGGACACCAATGAGAATAGGATTCTCCCGAGAAGAAAAGGAGTGTTCCATGGGACAACTTTCACACCGGGTCGACATCCCGTTTCCGCTGTTCGATGCGGACAACCATCTCTACGAGCCCCCCGAGGCGATGACCAAGTACCTCCCCAAGGAGTACAAGGACATCGTTCAGTACGTCGAGGTCAACGGCCGCACGAAGATCGCGATCAAGGGCCAGATCAGCAACTACATCCCGAACCCGACCTTCTCGCACGTCGCCAAGCCCGGCGCGTGGGAGGAGTACTTCAAGTTCGGCAACCCGGACGGCAAGAGCAAGCGCGAACTGTTCGGTGAGCCGATGCGCTCCATCCCGGCGTTCTTCGAACCCGCTCCGCGGCTGGAGCTGATGAACGAACTGGGCGTGGACCGCTCGCTGATGTTCCCGACGCTGGCCAGCCTGATCGAGGAGCGGCTGCGCGACGATCCGGTCGCCATCCACGTGATCATCCATTCGCTGAACCAGTGGCTGGACGAGGTGTGGGGCTTCAACTACCAGAACCGCATCTTCGTCACGCCGGTGATCACTCTGCCCATCGTCGAGAAGGCGATCGAGGAACTGGAGTGGGCGGTCGAGCGTGGCGCTCGCGCCATTCTGATCCGTCCGGCGCCGGTCCCCGGTTTCCGCGGCCCGCGGTCGTTCGCGCTGCCCGAGTTCGACCCGTTCTGGGAGCGCGTCGTCCATCACGACATCTTCGTCGGCATGCACTCCTCGGACAGCGGCTACTCGCGCTACACCTCGGAGTGGGACGGCGTCGCGCAGGAGATGCTGCCGTTCCAGACCAATGCGATGTCGATCCTCAACGAGTGGCGCCCGATCCAGGACGCGGTGGCGTCGTGGGTCATCCACGGTGCGCTGTTCCGGCACCCGAAGCTCAAGGTCGGCATCGTCGAAGCCGGTTCGAAGTGGATGTTCCCGCTGCTGGACTCGATGGCCGAGGTGTACAAGAAGGCGCCAGAAGCCTTCCTGGGCAACCCGATCGAGGAGATCAAGAACCGCATCTTCGTCAGCCCGTTCTACGAGGAGGGCATCGACGACCTGATCAACCTGATCGGCGTGGATCAGGTGCTCTACGGCTCGGACTGGCCGCACCCTGAGGGCCTGGCCGAACCGACGCACTACGTCACCGCGCTCGAACACCTTTCGGTCGAGGATCAGGCGAAGATCATGGGCGGCAACCTGGGTCGCCTCGTCACCGTGTGACGTACCGAAACGCCGCGCTACGACGATCAAGGGCGTCCCGCGCCCGATGAGGAGTAGCGCCGTCACTTGGGAGACCATCCCCGAGATGGTCTTGAGCGCAGCGGACCGTTTCGGCGACGCGGAAGCGGTCGTCGACGGTCCGTTGCGCTTGTCCTTCAGCGAGCTGATCGGGCGGATACGTTGCGCGGCAGGCGCGTTCGCCGACTTCGGGATTGTCAAAGGCGATCGGCTGGCGATCTGGGCACCGAACTCCGCCGACTGGATTGTCGCCGCGTTCGGCCTGCTGGTCGCCGGTGGTGTGCTGGTTCCGGTCAACACCCGGTTCAAACCGGAGGAGGCCGCCGACGTCATCGGCCGCAGCGGTGCGAAGGCCGTGCTGGTACAAAAGGACTTCCTCGGCCTGGACTATTCGGTGAGCACCGACGTGCCGGTGATCGACCTCGGTTCGGGGTTCCTGTCCGCCGGCGCTCCGTTCGACGATCGCGTCGGCGACCTGAGGGGTACCGACGTCGCCGACGTCATCTTCACCTCGGGCACCACGGGTCGGCCCAAGGGCGCGATGATGAATCACCTCCAGACGCTGCGTGCATACGAGGAGTGGGCGACGCTCGCCGACCTCCGCGAGGGTGATCGCTACCTGATGATCAACCCGTACTTCCACACGTTCGGCCTCAAGGCCGGACTCATCGCCTCGTTCCTACGGGGCGCCACGATGCTTCCGGTGGCCGCTTTCGACGTCGATACGGTGGTCGATCTCATCGAGCGCGAGCGCATCACGATGTTGCCCGGTCCGCCCACGCTGTACCACTCGCTGCTGACCGTGGCCGACACAGACCGGCTCGCCTCCCTGCGGGCCGGCGTGACCGGCGCGGCCGACATCCCGGTGGAGTTGATCCGCCGCATCCGCGACGAGTTGCCGTTCGAAAGCCTGATGACCGGCTACGGCCTAACCGAAGCCGGCAACGTGACGTTGTCGCGGCCGGGGGACACCCCCGAGGATGTCGCGACGACCGCGGGTCTGCCGTGCGAGGACGTCGAGGTTCGCATCGCCGACGACGGCGAGGTGTTGGTGCGCGGCTACAACGTGATGCAGGGCTATCTCGACGACCCCGCTGCGACCGCCGACGCGATCGACTCCGAAGGCTTCCTGCACACCGGCGATCTCGGCGAGTTCACCGAGTCGGGCCGACTGCGGATCGTCGGGCGCAAGAAGGACATGTTCATCGTCGGCGGATTCAACGCCTATCCCGCTGAGATCGAAGGCTTTCTGCTCGAACACCCCGCGGTGGCTCAGGCAGCCGTTATCGGGGTTCCCGACGAGAGGTTGGGCCAGGTGGGCAAGGCGTTCGTGGTGCGCAGTGCGGGTCACGACCGCGTCACGGGTGAGGACCTCATTTCGTGGAGCCGGGAACGAATGGCGGGTTTCAAGGTGCCACGCTCTGTAGAGTTCCTCGACAGCCTGCCGTTGAACGCCACCGGCAAGGTGATGAAGGACCGCCTTCTGGACAATCGCCGCTGAGCATATGCGTAGCGCGTAAATAGCATTTCCGCAGGAAGACGGTGTTTGCCGGGCGGTGCCTGCGCAGGTATCGTCGCGGCGATACTCAAAAATCGATAATGGCATTCTCACTAGTGGTGAAGCAGACAAGGAGGGCGCTGTGCCGTCATTCAGGCGCCGCGAGTCGGTGATCGACGCGGACCGCGTCGACAAACCGCCGCGGGATGACCCTGAGCAGCGGTCGGCGGACTCGGACGAGGCGCTTCGCCTCGCCGAGGAGGCGGAGGCCGAAGCGGCCGAGGCGGAGGCGCTCGCCGCCGCCGCGCGCGCTCGCGCGAAGGCCATCCGGTTGCGCAGGCAGGCTGCTGAAACCAAGGCGCCGGACCCGGAGGTCGACGAGGTTCTCGAGCCGGTCGAGGAGACGGCGCCCGGGGCGAAGACCACCGACACCGTGGCCGACGACGCCGCCCAACCGGAAGCCGGCGAGGCAACCGAAACCGACGAAGCGGCCGACACCGACGTCGAGGACTCAGCGGAGCCCGACAAGGCCGAGGCGACGACGCGGTCCCGCCGCCTGCGGATGCCGCGGATCAGGTGGAAGATCGTCGCTGCGGTGGTGGCTGTCGTCCTGATCCTGGCGTTCGGGGCCGCGAGCGCGTACATGGTGTGGCAGCACCGGCTGGCCCAAGAGGAGCAGCAGCGCACCGCCGAATTCACCGCGGCCGCGCGGCAGAGCGTGGTGACCCTGATGTCGTTGGACTTCAACAGGGCCCAGGAAGACGTGCAGCGCATCATCGACAACTCGACGGGTCAGTTCAGGGATGACTTCGAGGCCCAGGCCGAGGACTTCACCCAGGTCGCCAAGGATTCCAAGGTGGTCACCGAGGTCACCGTGAACACTGCGGCACTGACGTCGATGACCGACACCAACGCCACCGCGCTGGTCTCGGCCACCTCGAGGGTCACCAACACCGCAGGTGCCAATCAGGAGCCTCGCTCATGGCGGCTGAAGGTGGATCTGGTCCGCGAGGGTGATCAGATCAAGATGTCGAAAGTCGAGTTCGTACCGTGAGCGCCGAAACCAAACCCGACGAGGCCGACGTGAAGACCGCGGCCTCCGACGAGCCGGAATCGACAGCCGTCGAACCGGAGTCGACGGCGGCCGAGGAGACGCAAGCGGCCGAGGAGACGCAAGCGTCCGAGGACTCGGAAGCGGCCGAGAAGAGCCGGCCGAAACCCCGCAGTGCCGTGCGGAGGTATCTCGGCGCGATTCTGCTGACAATTCTGCTGGTGGTCTCGGCAGGTGTCGCGGCCTGGCTTTACTTCTTCCAGTTCCGGGCCGACCAGGAGACCAACCCCGACGCCCAACGGGTCGCACTGGAGGCGGCGAAGTCGGGCACCGTGGCGCTGTTGTCGTATGCCCCTGATTCGATGGAGCAGGACTTCACGAACGCGAAGTCGCACCTGACGGGGGACTTCCTGAACTACTACACGCAGTTCACCGAGCAGATCGTGACCCCGGCGGTTCAGGAGAAGCAGGTCAAGACCAGCGCTGCTGTGGTGGAGGCCGGCGTGGCCGAGATGCAGCCCGACACCGCCGTGGTGTTGGTCTTCGTCAATCAGACGACGGTCAGCAAGGAGAACCCGGACGGGGCCTTCGCGGCAAGCGCGGTCAAGGTCGGCTTGACCAAGTCCGACGGCCGCTGGCTGATCAACAAGTTCGACCCCGTGTAGCGTCGCCGCCGTGACGGCGCTCCCCGGCCAATCCCTCGCGGCGGTCGTGACGGTGCCTGCCGCCGAAGCCGCTGCGCTCGAACCGGTGGCGGGTCGATCGCCCCTGTCGCGTGTCGTGCACGCCTGTCTGGAAGCGGTCGCCGATCCCGCCAGGGTCGTGGTGGCGGTCGCCGAACAGTTCACAGACGACGTAGGCGCCCTACTCGCCCGCGACGGGTCGGCCGTCGGGCTCGTCGCGGTCGCCGGGACTGCCACACGGGCGCAGTGCCTGGCTGTTGCACTCGAAAAGGTTGTGGCCGAGCCCGTTTCGGCATCACACGTACTCGTCTACAACGTCAACCAGCCTCTGACCCCGGCGCAGCTGCAGGCTCGGGTCATCGAGCACTTGAGGCAGGGAGCTTCCGTCGTGCTACCTGTCCTGCCGGTCACCGACAGCGTGAAGGTCGTCGACGAGCGTGGTGTCGTCACCGCCTCACTGGATCGGTCGACGCTTCAGACCGTGCAATATCCCCGCGGTTTCGCCGCCGACCACCTCGGCCGGCTGATCGCCGAATCCGTCGGGGAGTTCGACGAGGCCGTGGAGGCGATCCGATCGGTAGTGCCGGTTGTGACAGTCGACGGTGACGCCGAGGCCGTTGCGGTCGACCTCCCGCACCACAGTCTGCTCCTCGAGGCCATCATCGCGAGCCGCGGCGCCCGCTGAGTGTCGTGAGCAGACGTTCGGCGGTCGCGATGTCGCCTGCGTACGTCACCTTGATGTTGTGCGGTTCACCCGGAAAGGTCTGCACCGCAACGTCGGTGAACGCCTCGACGCACGACGACGTATCGGTGCCCTCGAAGCGGTGACGTTCCGAGCTACGGTACGCGGCAAGCAGTTGTGCGGCACGGAAGGCCTGCGGTGTCTGCACCCGAACCAGCGCGGACCCGTCGGCCGGCCGCCGCAGGGCGGTGGTCACCACGTCGCGAAGGGGCAACGCCGGTATCGCGCCACCGGATTCGCGGGCGAGCGCGAGCGCGCGGGTGAACATCTCCGCGCCGGCCATCGGTCGCGCGGCGTCGTGGATGAGCACGACGTCGATGCGCCCGGATTCGATGTCGGTTTGCAGATGGCGTAGGACGTTGAGTTCGGAACCGTGCCGGGTGTCGCCGCCCTCAACGAGTTCCACGTCGGCGGTGGGCAATTCGCGTGCAACCATGTCCCGTGCCAGAGCCAGCTCGCCCTTCCGGTGCACCAGCACGATGCGGTCGATGTCGGACACCGTCGTGAGGGTCTCCAGCGACCACGCCGCCATCGGTCGACCCGCGACAGGGAGGTAGGCCTTGTTGCCGTCGGCGCCGACCCTGGTGCCCAGGCCTGCCGCGAGCACGACCGCCACGGCGCACGGCGGTGTTTCGGGCTCCTCGACGGTCACCCCCGTATCTTGGCACCGACCGTTTCGGCACCTCACGGCCCGGGTACGCAATTTTGCATGCCGAAGACATCCAAGAGCGGCAGCGCCCGGAAGAGCGAACTGCCCAGCACACTGCAGAAGTCGGACGCCAAGGCCCAGCGGACCTTCGCCAAGGCCCATGACGCCGCTGCCGAAGAGTACGGCGAGGGTGAACGCGCACACCGCGTCGCCTACAGCGCGCTCAAGCACAGCTACGAGAAGGTCGGCGACCACTGGGAGGCGAAGGACGAGAAGGGTCCGTCCGATGAGCGTGCACGCAGCGGCGGCCCGAACGCCAAGGGCGATACTGCCGAGGGCGTGAACGCCAACTCCTCCAAGAAGCACCTCATGGAAATCGCGCGGCGCCTTGACATTTCGGGTCGGTCGTCGATGAACAAGGACGAGCTGGTCTCGGCGATCAAGAAGGCCAACCGCCGCGAGACCGCCCGCAACCGCTGACGGATCGGTTCACTCAGTCACCTGCGCCGGTGTCTCGGCCGGTGTGGGTGTCGAGCCCCTCCAGCAACATCCGCTCCTGTTCGACCCTCATCACCCGGCGTGCCTTGCCCCGGGTGATGAGAATGCCGACGACCGCGAACGTCCAGATCGCGTACTGCACGGTCCAGGCCAGCCGGAACGAGTCGGAGGAGAATCCGCCCGTCGCGTCGAGGATCGCGCCCATCGCCTGCATCACCAGCAACGAGGCGATGAACCCGCCCATGTTGACCAGACCGGAAGCGGTGCCCAGCGTGGCGCTCGGGTTGAACGTGCGCGCGAAGTCGAAGCCGACCATCGAACCGGGTCCGCCGACCGAGATCACGACGATCAGCAACACGAGCAGCCACAGCGGCGCCCTGCCGGGTAACGCCAACACAATGGTCCATATCAACGCGTTGCTGGCGATGATCGCCAGAACCAGACGAGAGCGGCGGTGTGGCCGACGCCCGGTGAAGATGCCGATCAGCACCCCCGCCGATATGGCGGCCACCACTGAGACCGTCAGCATCAACCCGGCTACGCCGGCCGAAAGGCCCTGCGCGTTGGTCAGGTAGGGAACGCCCCACATCAGCGCGAACACCGTCACCGAGAACTGGGTGCCCATATGGGTGAAGAACCCGAGTCGCGTGCCCGGTCGCAGCCAGACCGTCTTGACGCTGGCCAGCGTCTCACGCACGGAGACGGTGTGGATCGCCACCGCGTTGCCGTGCGGGGTGTTCTTCACCAGCGCAGCAGTCAGCGCCATCGACAAGACGCCGACCGCGGCCACCGAAACGTAGGCCGTCGTCCAGCCCCATGCGTTGAGGACGGCGAAGAACGGTACCGCCGACAACACCTGGCCGAGCTGGCCGCAGATACCGGTCAACTGCGTGACCAGCGGAACCTGGCGGGGGGTGAACCAGTGCGGCACGAGTCGCAGCACCGAGATGAACGTGAACGCGTCGCCGAGACCCACCACCGCTCGTGCCCCGATGGCGGTGGGCAGCGACTCGGTGAACGCGAGCGTGAGTTGGCCGCCGGACATCAGCGCGGCGCCCGTCAGGATCAGCGTCTTGGAGCCGAAGCGGTCCAGCAGAACCCCGGCAGGCACCTGCGCTGCGGCGTAGACGATGACCTGCAGCACGACGAACGTCGAAAGCACGCTCGGGCTGGCGTGGAACCGTTCGGCGGCATGGAGTCCGGACACGCCCAATGTGGTGCGGTCGAGAACGGCGACGATGTACGCAAACAGGCCGGTGACCCAGACGATCCAGGGACGCACACCGAACCCTTTCTCGCCGGCGGTTGATAAGTCTGACTTTTCCATGGTTCCGCACGGCTGTGCGGCAGCGCCAATTCCGCGTCGGTGAGTTCGCTCACCGACCTGATCGGACCGCGGCGCCGAGTTGGCTAGCAACGGAGCTGTTGCGCAAGCTGTGAAATGAGACTACTAAATTGACGCTGATAGAAGCGTTGCAATCGGCTCGTCGGATGATAGGAGTCAGCGGGTCGATAGTTTGCTCGCAACCGTCGGCGCCATTACAGTGATCGCATGGATCGTCGCGTGGCTCAGCCGGCACGCGCTCCCGCCGGGGTTCGCGACGTTGGCTGAGTATCGCCTCAACGAGCTGGCCCAGATCTCCGGCGTCAGCGCCCGCAACATTCGTGCGTATCGCGAGCGTGGATTGCTGGATCCGCCGCGCCGCGTCGGCCGGTCGGCGTTCTACGACGACTACCACCTGTCACAGTTGCGCACCATCAACCAGCTGCACCGCCGCGGCTTCAACTCCGCCCACATCGCCGAGTTCTTCGCCAGCCTGCGTGAGGGCGCCGACCTTGCCGACATCCTCGGCATCCAGCGGGCCGTGCTGGGTCCCGGATCCGAAGCAGACGCCCGGGAAGCGTCCGTGGCGGCAGAGGCGAACGGGGACGGGCTTGCGATCGGCCCCGACAGCGACGAGGTGCGGCGGTTGGTCGAGTACGGATTCGCGGAGGTGGTCGACGGCTTCGTGGTGTTGATCGACACCGCGGTGCGACGGGCGGTGGCGCAGTCGGCAGATCCACTCGTATCCGTCCAGGTGCTGTCGCACATCGTCGAGGCCACCGATGGTGCGGTCGACGCGTTGGCGGCTCAGTTCGTCGACGCCCTCGAAGACTTCGTGACCGCGCGGTTGGGCGCGGAGCACGCGTCGACCCGGGCAGGCGGTGATGAGCTCATGCGGACGGTGGGCGAGTACCGGAACCTGTGGACCAGCGTCGTGTTCAGTCGGCTGGACGAGGCGCTTCACCGCCACATTGCAGACGCGAGATACAGCGGGGGCGGTTTACCCGGCGGACAGGCGGGACCCCCTCAGCGCGGGCCGCTCACTCGGTGATCTGCCGCCATCGTTCGACCCATTCGTCGTAGTCGGTGCAGTCGTCACCGCCGCCGTCGACGCATTTCTTCTGCGGTGTGGTCCAGTAGTGGATCTTGGCGGCGAAGCTCGCGTCGGTGGCGTGGTAGATGTCGCAGAAGTCGCGCTCGGTGGTGAACTCGCAGGCCTTGGCGTTGGCGGGCGCCTCGCCGAAGAACTCGGCGGCCTCGGCGTTGACCTCCGGTGAGGAGATCCAGTTCAGCCACTTGTACATGCAGTTCGGGTGGGCGGCCTTCGTCGAGATCATCCACGTGTCCGACCAACCGGTGGACCCCTCTTTGGGCAGCACCGTGTTGACCGGAACCCTGTTGCGCGCCCCGATCGTGTTGGCGATCACCTGCCAGGTGGTGCCGATGACGGAGGCGCCGGACTCGAACGCCTCCACCTCCTTGAGATAGTCCGACCAGTACACGCCGATGTTCTGGCGCTGCTCTTCGAGCAGTTGCACCGCGGCATCGAGTTGCCGGTCATCGAGCGAGTACGGGTCCTCGATGCCCAGTTCGGGCCTCTTCTTGGACAGGTACAGCGCTGCGTCGGCGATGTAGATGGGTGAGTCGTACGCGGTGACCTTGCCGCGGTACCTGTCGGCGTCGTCGAAGACCGCCGCCCAGGAGTTCGGCGCGTCCCGCACGACCGCGATGTTGTACATCAGCAGGTTGGCGCCCCACCCGTGCGGGATGCCGTACATCTGACCGTCGACCGAATTCCAGGGTTGGTTCTTGAGGAACGGCGAGATCGATTCGTAGTGGGGGACCAGTGCGGTGTTCACGGGAGCCACGTCGCCCGCGTAGATGAGCCGAAGCGTCGCGTCCCCGGAGGCCGACACCCCGTCGTATCGCCCGCTGCGCATCAATCCGACCATCTCGTCGGATGTGTTGCCCAGCGTCACCTCGGTCTGGCATCCAGTCTGCTGTTCGAACGGCGTCACCCAGTCGGCTTGCGCGTCGTTGGAGCCGTCTTCGACATATCCGGCCCAGGCGATCAGGTTGAGTCGGCCCTCGCCCTCGCCGACCGAGCTGAGCGGTTCGATGTTCGGTGGCTGCTGCCCTGCGGGGGACTGTTGCCCGGGTGAGCATCCGGACGTCAGCGCGAACACCAGAACAGCACAGGAGATGACGATCGAGCCGGTTCGCGCGGCGGTGGGCGGCCTGCGCGCCATGGGTGTCACTCCTCGGTTGGTCAGCGGATCGTCGAACCGTGCTACCCGATGATTTCGCGTTTCGGCTTAGCTCGGCAACGCCGCGCCGAGAGAGCGAAGATTGGTGCAGATGTTGCCAATGGCATCCGCGTGATTGCTGTGACGGCTGTCGTATTCTGTGGCACGTGTCAGCATCGTGGCCGATATCGCGGCGGACCGTCCTCAGGGGCGCGGTGGCTGCGCCTGCGGCGCTCGTTTTCGGTGCCGGTGTGCACGCCGCACCCGCGTCAGCGGCGCCGCACGGGATTCTCCTCGACTACGCCGCGGGTGTGCTCAAGGCCAGCGACATCCGAGCAGCGGGCGCCCTGGGGGCGATTCGCTACGTCTCCGACCGACGACCCGGCGGCGCATGGATGTTGGGGAAGCCGATCCAACTGGCCGAGGCGCGCGACCTGTACCAGGCCGGGTTGAAAATCGCGTCCTGCTATCAGTACGGCAAGAAGGACACCGCCGACTGGCTCGGCGGCCAGAACGCCGGGGTGGCCCACGCGAAACGCGGCTGGGAGCTGCACGTCGCCGCCGGCGGCCCTCAGGGCGCGCCGATCTATGCATCGATCGACGACAATCCGACCTACGCGCAGTACAAACAGCAGGTGGCCCCGTACCTGCGTGGCTGGGAAGCGGTGCTGGGCAAGCAGCGCGTCGGTGTCTATGCCAACTCGAAGACCATCGAGTGGGCGCTCCAGGACGGCATCGGAACGTACTACTGGCAGCACAACTGGGGATCGCCGGGGAAGGTCGCGCACGCGGCCGCCCATCTGCACCAGGTCGAGATCGACAGCCGATCAATCGCGGGCGTCGGCGTGGACATCAACCACATCCTCAAGCCCCAATTTGGGCAGTGGGACTAAACCTTACCGATCGGTAAGTACGTTCAGCAAACTTTTCTCGGTGGCCGACGGCTCCGAGAAGACAGATCGGACCCGTCTGTCTCGTCTGAGCTCGGCGACGCCGCTGGTGAGACACGTCGAAAATTTCTTTATAACGATTTGATAACGAAACCGCCGTGATCAGGGCACTTCTGCCTACTCGACCGTAACCACCTTCATGCAGGACGTTTGTCCCGAATGCCTTCGGCCGGTGTCGAAGTGCACGTTATCCAACCGCTGGTTACCCGAGCGTAGAACCCGTCAGTAACCATTTCGGGTGCGAAATCAAGCGCGCTTCTTATGACACTCTTAGTACGGCTGGAGTGCACGGAAGGCGGTTCGGCGAGGTCACGACACAACCTCGGAAGGCCTCGGAACCGCCCGACCGGACCAGCGGATTCGACGCCGAATCGCGTGGCGCCGCGGCAGGAAGCCGGGAGCCATCGGAGCTTCTGAGACGACAGCCGACGACGAGCATGACGCGGGACAAGAGGGAGATAACGAGACGTGACGATCAACGAGCAGCACCGGGTGACCACCGACCGCACTGCGGGAGCGGCCCATTCCGGTAATCAGGCCCTCGTCGATCGGCTGAACTCCGGCGAGCCCTATGCCGTGGCCTTCGGCGGTCAAGGCGGCTCGTGGCTGGAGAACCTCGAGGAGTTGGTCAGCTCGGCCGGCATCGAGTCCGAACTCAGCGAGGTGGTCGGTGAGGCGGCGCTGTTGCTCGAGCCCGTCGCACGCGAACTGGTCGTGGTGCGCCCAATCGGTTTCGAGCCGCTGCAGTGGGTGCGCGCGCTGGCCGCCGACGAGCCCCTGCCCGCGACGAAGCAACTCATCACCGCGGCCATCTCCGGACCGGGCATCCTGCTCGCGCAGATGGCCGCGATCCGCGCCGCCGTCCGCCAGGGCCTGGATCTGTACGACGCCCCGCCGGTCGCGATGGCCGGGCACTCGCAGGGGATCATGGCCTGCGAGTCCCTGCGGTCGCGCGGCGCCAAAGACGCCGAACTCCTGGCGCTGCTGCAGCTGGTCGGCGCGGCCGGGTCGCTGGTGTCCCGTCGGCGCGGCATGGTGGGCCGCGGCGACAAGTCGCCGATGGTGTCGGTGACCAACGTCGATCCCGACCGCATCGCCGAACTGCTCGAAGAGTTCTCCCAGGATGTGCGCACGGTGCTGCCGCCGGTGCTCTCGATCCGCAACGGCAGGCGTTCGGTCGTCATCACCGGCACCCCCGAGCAGCTTGGGCGCTTCGAGCTCTACTGCTCCAAGATCACCGAGAAGGAAGAAGCCGAGCGCAAGAACAAGGTTCGCGGTGGCGCCATCTTCAGCCCGGTCTTCCACGGCGTACAGGTCGAGGTCGGCTTCCACACGCCGCGGCTGGCAGACGGTGTCGAGGTGGTCGACGGGTGGGCCGCCAAGTGCGGCATCGACCCCGATCTCGCCCACGAGATGACCGAGGCGATCTTCGTTCGCCCGATCGACTGGGTCGCCGAGGTCGAGCGGCTGCACGAGGCGGGCGCGAAGTGGATCGTCGACCTCGGCCCCAGCGACACCGTGACCCGGCTGACCGCCCCGATCATCCGCGGGCTGGGCGTGGGCATCGTTCCCGCCGCCACCCGGGTGGGGCAGCGCAACCTGTTCACGGTCGGCGCTGAACCCGAGGTTCCGCCGGCGTGGTCGAGCTATGCGCCGTCCACCGTGCAGCTGCCCGACGGTTCGGTGAAGCTCTCGACGAAGTTCACCCGCCTCACCGGTCGCTCGCCGATCCTGCTCGCGGGCATGACCCCTACGACCGTCGACGCCAAGATCGTCGCGGCCGCGGCCAATGCCGGGCACTGGGCCGAGCTCGCCGGCGGCGGGCAGGTCACCGAGGAGATCTTCACCGACCGCATCGCCGAGCTGACCACGCTGCTCGAGCCCGGCCGCGCCGTGCAGTTCAACTCGCTGTTCCTCGATCCCTACCTGTGGAAACTGCAGCTGGGGGGCAAGCGCCTGGTGCAGCGGGCCCGTCAGTCGGGCGCGCCCATCGACGGTGTCGTCGTCTCCGCGGGCATCCCCGAGCTCGAGGAAGCCGTCGAGCTGATCGACGAACTGAACACCGTCGGCATCAAGCACGTGGTGTTCAAGCCCGGCACGGTCGACCAGATCAAATCGGTCATCAAGATCGCCGCCGAGGTGCCGAACAAGGACGTCATCGTCCACATCGAGGGTGGCCGCGCCGGGGGGCACCACTCGTGGGAGGACCTCGACGACCTGCTCCTGAGCACCTACGGCGAACTGCGCAAGCTGTCGAACATCACCGTCTGCGTCGGTGGCGGCATCGGCACCCCCGAGCGCGCGGCCGAGTACCTGTCCGGACGCTGGGCCACCGAGTACGGCTTCCCGGCCATGCCGGTCGACGGCATCCTCGTCGGGACCGCGGCGATGGCGACGCTGGAGGCCACCACGTCTCCGGCCGTCAAGCAGATGCTGGTCGAGACCACCGGAACCGATCACTGGATCAGCGCCGGAAAAGCCCAGGGCGGCATGGCATCCAGCCGCAGCCAGCTCGGTGCGGACATCCACGAGATCGACAACGCCGCATCGCGGTGCGGTCGGCTGCTCGACGAGGTCGCCGGTGACGCCGAGGCCGTGGCCGAGCGGCGCGACGAGATCATCGCGGCGATGGCCACCACCTGCAAGCCGTACTTCGGCGACATCGGGGAGATGACCTACCTGCAGTGGCTGCAGCGCTACGTCGAGTTGGCGATCGGCAACGACGACAGCACCGCCGACACCAAACTGGCCGACAGCCCGTGGCTGGCCGACACCTGGCGCGAGCGGTTCGCCGACATGTTGCACCGTGCCGAAGCCCGACTGCACCCGCAGGACTCCGGCCCCATCCTCACACTGTTCAATGACGCTGCGCTGCTGGACGATCCGGCCCGCGCCATGGCGACCCTGGCGGGGCGCTACCCGGAGGCCGAGACGCTGCGCCTGCACCCCGCCGACGTGCCGTGGTTCGTCACGCTGTGCAAGAAGCCGGGTAAGCCGGTCAACTTCGTCCCGGTGATCGACAAGGACGTGCGTCGGTGGTGGCGCAGCGACTCCCTGTGGCAGGCCCACGACGCCCGCTACACCGCCGACCAGGTGTGCATCATCCCCGGTACCCAGGCCGTCGCGGGGATCACCCGCGTCGACGAGCCGGTCGGTGAGCTGCTCGACCGCTTCGAGCAGGCCGCCATCGACGAGGCGGTGGCCGTCAACGGCCAACCCGTGAAGGTGGTGTCGCGCCGGCAGGCGCGCGCCGACGTCACGGGTCCGCTTGCGGTGGTGCTGGATTCGCCCGATGTGTTGTGGGCCGGCCGCGTCGCGATCAACCCCGTGCATCGGATCGGTGCACCCGACGAGTGGCAAGCCAACGAGAACCGCAACGCGACGCATCCGTCCACCGGTGCCCGCCTCGAGCTCAGCGGTGAGCGTGTGACGCTGAGCGTCCCGCTGTCCGACATCTGGATCGACATCCCGTTCACGCTGCCCTCGTGCACCGTCAACGGCGGCATGCCTGTCGTCACCGTCGAAGACGCCTCGGCCGCAATGCGTTCCGTGCTCGCCATCGCCGCCGGTGTGGACGGGCCCGACGCCCTGCCGCCGGTGCACGACAACACCGCGACGGTGACCGCGGATTGGGACCCCGAACGGGTCGCCGACCACACCGGGGTGACCGCCGCGTTCGGTGCGCCGCTGGCGCCGGGCCTGACGCTGGTGCCCGACGCGCTCGTCGGCTATTGCTGGCCCGCGGTGTTCGCGGCGATCGGCTCGGCGATCACCGACGACGGTTTCCCCGTCGTCGAAGGGCTGCTGAGCCTGGTCCACCTCGACCACGCTGCGCACCTGCTGACGCAGATGCCGAGGGAGCGGGCCGAATTGACCGTCACCGCAACGGTTTCAGCGGCCAGCGACACCGAATACGGCCGCGTCGTACCCGTGTCGGTGCAGATCCGCGACGCCGAGGGCACGCTGCTGGCCGAGCTCGAGGAACGCTTCGCGATCCGCGGACGCACCGGTGCTGCGGAACTGGGCGACCCGGCGCGCGCGGGCGGTGCGATCACCGACAACGCGACCGACACCCAGCGTCGTCGCCGCCGGGACGTCACAGTCACCGCACCCACCGACATGAGCGCGTTCGCCGTCGTGTCAGGAGACCACAACCCGATTCACACCGACCGCGCCGCCGCGCTGCTCGCGGGGCTGAAATCGCCTATCGTGCACGGCATGTGGCTGTCGGCCGCGGCACAGCACGTCGTGGCCGCCACCGACGGCAGGCCCGCGCCGCCGGCTCGGGTGGTCGGCTGGACGTCGCGGTTCCTCGGCATGGTGCTGCCGGGCGACGACATCGAGTTCCGCGTCGACCGCGTCGGGATCGACCGCGGCGCCGAGATTCTCGAGATCAGCGCCAAGGTCGGCGGTGAGCTCGTGATGTCGGCGACGGCGCAGTTGGCCGCGCCGAAGACCGTGTACGCGTTCCCCGGTCAGGGCATCCAGCACAAGGGCATGGGCATGGAGGTGCGGGCCCGGTCCAAGGCGGCCCGCAAGGTGTGGGACACCGCCGACAAGTTCACCCGCGAGACGCTGGGCTTCTCGGTGCTGCACGTGGTGCGGGACAACCCGACCAGCCTGATCGCCAGCGGTGTGCACTACCACCATCCCGACGGTGTGCTGTTTTTGACGCAGTTCACCCAGGTCGCCATGGCGACCGTGGCCGCCGCCCAGGTCGCCGAGATGCGCGAGCAGGGCGCGTTCGTCGAGGGTGCGATCGCCTGCGGTCACTCCGTCGGCGAGTACACCGCGCTCGCGTGCGTCAGCGGCGTCTACGAGCTCGAGGCGTTGCTCGAGGTGGTGTTCCACCGCGGCAGCAAGATGCACGACATCGTGCCGCGTGACCACCTCGGCCGGTCGAACTACCGGCTCGCCGCAATCCGGCCGTCGCAGATCGACCTCGACGATGCCGACGTCAAGGCTTTCGTCGCCGAGATCTCCGAGCGCACTGGTGAGTTTCTAGAAATCGTGAACTTCAACCTGCGCGGCTCGCAGTACGCGATCGCCGGCACGGTGCGCGGCCTCGAGGCCCTGGAGGAGGAGGTCGAGCGGCGCCGCGAGATCAGCGGCGGCAAGCGGTCGTTCATCCTGGTGCCCGGCATTGACGTGCCGTTCCACTCCTCGGTGCTGCGGGTCGGCGTGGCCGACTTCCGCCGCTCCCTGGAGCGGGTGATGCCGCGCGATCAGGATCCGGATCTGATTGTCGGCAAGTACATCCCGAACCTGGTGCCGCGGCCGTTCACGCTCGATCGCGACTTCATCGAGGAGATCCGGGATCTGGTGCCTGCCGAGCCGCTCGACGAGATCCTCGCCGACTACGACACCTGGCGTAACGAGAAGCCGCGCGAGCTGTGCCGCAAGATCGTCATCGAGTTGCTGGCGTGGCAGTTCGCCAGCCCGGTGCGGTGGATCGAGACGCAGGACCTGTTGTTCATCGAGGAAGCCGCGGGCGGTCTGGGGATCGAGCGCTTCGTCGAGATCGGTGTGAAGTCCGCGCCGACGGTCGCCGGGCTGGCCGCCAACACGCTCAAGCTTCCCGAGTATTCACACAGCACAACCGAAGTGCTGAACTCGGAGCGCGACGCTGCGGTGCTGTTCGCCACCGACACCGACCCCGAGCCCGAACTCGAGGACACACCGGCCCCGGCTCCCGCGGCCGAAGCCGCCGCGCCCGTCGAGACGGCCGCACCGGCCGCCCCCGCGCCGGCTGCGCCCGCGGGCGCTCCTTCGCCGTCTGTCGCGCCCGCGGGCGCTCCGCGTCCGGACGACCTGACGTTCGACGCCTCCGACGCCACCATGGCGTTGATCGCGCTGTCGGCCAAGATGCGCATCGACCAGATCGAACCGCTGGACTCCATCGAGTCGATCACCGACGGTGCGTCCTCGCGGCGTAACCAGCTGCTGGTCGACCTCGGCTCCGAGCTCAACCTCGGCGCCATCGACGGTGCGGGCGAAGCCGACCTGGCCGCGTTGAAGGGGCAGGTCACCAAGCTGGCCAGGACCTACAAGCCGTTCGGCCCCGTGCTCTCCGACGCGGTCAACGACCAGCTGCGTACCGTCTTCGGGCCGTCCGGTAAGCGTCCGGCCTACATCGGCGAGCGGGTCACCAAGACCTGGGAGCTGGGCCCGGGCTGGATCAAGCACGTCACCGTCGAGGTGGCGCTGGGCACCCGGGAGGGGACCAGCGTGCGCGGTGGTGAGCTGGGTGGCCTGCACGACGGGGCCCTGGCCGACGCCGCCACCGTCGACAAGGTCATCGACAGCGCGGTCGCCTCGGTGGCGGTCCGCCGGGGTGTGGCGGTGTCTCTGCCGTCGGCCGCGGGAAGCAGTGGAGGCGTGGTGGATTCCGCCGCGCTGACCGAGTTCGCCGAACGGGTCACCGGTCCGGATGGCGTGCTCGCCTCGGCGGCGCGGATGATCCTGGGCCAGCTCGGCCTGGACACCCCGGTCCCGGTGCCGGAGGCCACCGACGCCGAACTGATCGATCTGGTCACCGCCGAACTGGGTTCGGACTGGCCGCGACTGGTGGCGCCCGTGTTCGACGGTCGCAAGGCGGTGCTCTTCGACGACCGCTGGGCCAGCGCCCGCGAGGATCTGGCTCGGTTGTGGTTGTACGACGAGGACGAGATCGACAAGGACTGGCAGCGACTCTCGGAACGCTTCGAGGGCGCAGGCCACGTGGTCGGGACGCAGGCCACCTGGTGGCAGGGTAAGGCGCTGGCGGCGGGTCGTAACATCCACGCCTCGCTGTACGGCCGCGCGGCCGCGGGTGCCGAGAATCCGGGCACCGGCCGCTACCACCACGAGGTCGCCGTCGTCACCGGCGCGTCCAAGGGCTCGATCGCGGCGTCGGTGGTCGCGCAGTTGCTCGACGGCGGTGCCACCGTCATCGCGACGACGTCCAAGCTCGACGACAACAGGCTGGCGTTCTACCGGTCGCTCTACCGCGACCACGCCCGCTGGAACGCGAAGCTGTGGGTGGTGCCCGCCAACATGGCGTCCTACACCGACATCGACGCGCTGGTTCAGTGGGTCGGTACCGAGCAGACCGAAAGCCTTGGGCCGCAGTCGATCCACCTCAAGGATGCCCAGACCCCGACGTTGCTGTTCCCGTTCGCCGCTCCGCGGGTGGCGGGCGACCTGTCCGATGCCGGGTCGCGCGCCGAGATGGAGATGAAGGTGCTGTTGTGGGCCGTGCAGCGGTTGATTGCCGGTCTGTCCCACATCGGCGCCGAGCGCGATATCGCCGCACGCCTGCACGTCGTGCTGCCCGGTTCGCCGAACCGCGGCATGTTCGGCGGCGACGGCGCCTACGGCGAGGCGAAGTCCTCGCTCGATGCGCTGGTCTCGCGGTGGAAGTCCGAATCATCGTGGGCGCAGCGGGTTTCGCTTGCGCATGCGCTAATCGGCTGGACCAAGGGCACGGGCCTGATGGGCCACAACGACGCGATCGTCGGTGCGGTCGAAGAGGCCGGAGTGCGCACGTTCACCACCGACGAGATGGCGAGCATGCTGCTCGGGCTGTGTGACATCGAGGCCAAGGTCGCCGCGGCGCGTGAGCCGCTACAGGCGGACTTCACCGGCGGGCTGGCCGATGTCGACATCGACATGGCCGAGCTGGCCGCCAAGGCCCGCGAAGAGATGGTGTCCGAAAGCCACACCGAGGACACGGATCCCGAGGGCACCGTGCGTGCCCTGCCGTCACCGCCACGCGGTTACAAGTCCGCGCCGGCACCCGAGTGGGCCGACCTCGACGTCGATCCCGCCGACATGGTGGTGATCGTCGGCGGCGCCGAACTCGGGCCGTACGGTTCCTCGCGCACCCGTTTCGAGATGGAGGTCGAGAACGAGCTGTCGGCCGCCGGCGTCCTGGAGCTGGCGTGGACGACCGGGCTGGTGAAGTGGGAGGACGATCCCACGCCGGGCTGGTACGACACCGAAACCGGTGACCTGGTCGACGAGGGTGAGCTGGTGGAGCGCTACCACGACGCCGTGGTCGAGCGGGTCGGCATTCGCGAATGGGTGGACGATGGAGCGATCGACCCCGATCACGCGTCGCCGCTTCTGGTTTCGGTCTTCCTCGACAAGGACTTCACATTCGTCGTGTCGTCGGAGGCCGAGGCCCGCGGATTCCTGAAGTTCGATCCTGAGCACACCGTGATCGCACCCGTACCCGACAGCGGCGACTGGCAGGTGACCCGTAAAGCGGGCACCGAGGTACGGGTCCCTCGGAAGGTCAAGCTGTCCCGCACAGTGGGCGCGCAGATCCCGACCGGGTTCGACCCGATGGTGTACGGCGTCAGCCAGGAGATGATGAACTCCATTGACCGGTTGGCGATCTGGAACCTCGTCACCACTGTCGACGCGTTCCTGTCGGCGGGCTTCAGCCCGAGCGAACTGATGCGCTGGGTGCACCCGAGCCTGGTGGCCAGCACACAGGGCACCGGCATGGGCGGGATGACGTCGATGCAGACGATGTACCACGGCAACCTGCTGGGCCGGAACAAACCGAACGACATCCTGCAGGAGGTCCTGCCGAACGTCATCGCCGGACACGTCGTCCAGAGCTATGTCGGCAGCTACGGGGCGATGATCCACCCGGTCGGGGCCTGCGCGACGGCGGCCATCTCGGTCGAGGAGGGTGTCGACAAGATCAAGCTGGGCAAGGCCGAGTTCGTGGTCGCCGGCGGGTACGACGACACGACTCTCGAGGCGGTCATCGGGTTCGGTGACATGGCCGCGACCGCGGACACCGCGATGATGCGGGCCAGGGGGATCAGCGACTCGAAGTTCTCCCGTGCCAACGATCGTCGTCGGCTCGGGTTCGTCGAGGGCCAAGGCGGCGGGACGATCCTGCTGGCCCGTGGTGATCTCGCGCTCAAGATGGGGCTGCCCGTGCTCGCGGTGGTGGGCTACGTGTCGTCGTTCGGCGACGGTGTGCACACCTCGATTCCGGCGCCCGGTCTGGGTGCGTTGGCCGCAGGCCGCGGCGGTCGCAAGTCGCAGCTGGCGAACTCGCTGGCCGAGCTCGGCGTCGGACCCGACGACATCGCGGTGGTGTCTAAGCACGACACGTCGACGTTGGCCAACGATCCCAACGAGACCGAGCTGCACGAGAGGCTCGCCGACGCGCTGGGCCGCTCCGACGGCGCACCGCTGTTCGTGGTGTCGCAGAAGAGCCTGACCGGTCACTCGAAGGGCGGCGCCGCAGCGTTCCAGATGATGGGGCTGTGCCAGATCCTGCGCGACGGCGTCATTCCGCCGAACCGCAGCCTGGACTGCGTCGACGACGAGCTCGCCGGGTCCGCGCACATGGTGTGGCTGCGGGAGACCCTGCACCTCGGCGGCTCGTTCCCGCTGAAGGCGGGGTTGATCACCAGCCTGGGCTTCGGCCACGTGTCCGGCCTGATCGCGCTGGTGCATCCGCAGGCGTTCCTGGCCGCGCTGACCCCCGAGCAGCGCGCGGACTACAAGCAGCGTGCGGATGCCCGCGTGCTGGCAGGCCAGCACCGGCTGGCATCGGCGATCGCCGGCGGCAAGTCGCTGTACGAGAAGCCGGCCGACCGCCGGTTCGGCCACGACGCCCCCGAGAAGCGGCAGGAAGCCGACATGCTTCTCGATCCGGCATCGCGGCTCGGCGACGACGACGTGTATGTCCCCGGCGGAAGCGGGCGATGAGCGCTTGCGCGACGAGCGAAGGGTATGAGATAGCGTTCGGCCCATGGCGATAGTCGGGGTGGGGATCGACCTGGTCTCCATTCCCGAGTTCGCCGAACAGGTCGACCAGCCCGGGACGGTCTTCGCCGAGACGTTCACCCCCGGTGAGCGGCGCGACGCCGCCGACAAGAGTTCGTCGGCGGCCCGCCATCTGGCAGCGCGCTGGGCGGCCAAGGAGGCCGTCATCAAGGCGTGGTCGGGGTCGCGATTCTCCAAGCGGCCGGTGCTGCCCGAAGGCATCCACCGCGACATCGAGGTCATCACCGACATGTGGGGCAGGCCCAAGGTTCGGTTGTCCGGCGCGATCGCCGAGCACCTGAAGGATGTGACGATCCACCTGTCGTTGACCCACGAGGCGGGTACCGCCGCCGCGGTCGCCATCCTCGAAGAGCGCTAACCCGACCTCCCGCGAGGGCCCACACCCCAGTAGGCGAGCGACCGTGTCTGCACACGACACGCCGCGGATTTGCGACACTTCGCGGTCGCTCGCGGTGAATGACTGACCCGCTAGTGTCGTCGCCATGAGCGATCTGTTGCAGCGGGTGCGTGAGGTGTTGCCGGAGATTCGGCGCGATCTGGAAGATCTGGTGCGCATAGAATCGGTGTGGGCGGACCCGGCGCGGCGCGGCGAGGTGCAACGCAGCGCTGACGCGGTGGCGAAGCTGTTGACCGACGCCGGTTTCGGTGATGTGCAGATCGTCAGCGAGGGCGGTGCGCCCGCGGTCATCGCGCGCCATCCCGCACCGGCGGGAGCGCCGACGGTGTTGTTGTACGCCCACCACGATGTGCAACCCGAAGGCGATCCGGCGCAGTGGATTTCGCCGCCGTTCGAACCGACCGAGCGCGACGGACGCCTCTACGGTCGAGGCACTGCCGACGACAAGGCAGGCATCGCAACACATCTGGCGGCCTTCCGCGCGCACGGCGGCAACCCACCTGTCGGCGTCACCGTCTTCGTCGAAGGGGAGGAGGAGTCGGGGTCCCCGTCACTGTCGCGACTGCTGGCCGCGCACCACGACACCCTGGCCTCCGACGTGATCGTCATCGCCGACTCCGACAACTGGAGCACTGAGGTGCCGTCGCTGACGGTGTCGCTGCGCGGGCTCGTCGACTGTGTCGTCGAGGTCGCAACGCTCGACCACGGCCTTCACTCCGGACTGTGGGGTGGGGTCGTGCCCGACGCGGTCAGCGTGCTGGTGCGGTTGTTGGCCAGCCTGTACGACGACGACGGCAACGTCGCGGTGAACGACCTGCACGAGGGTGTGGCCGCCGACGTCGACTTCCCACCCGAGCGTGTCCGCGAGGAGACCGGCTTGCTGGCGGGCGTGTCCGAGATCGGTTCGGGCTCAGTGCCGCAGCGGTTGTGGGCCAAACCGGCGATCACCATCATCGGGATCGACACGACGCCGATCGACAAGTCGTCCAACACCTTGATCCCGCGAGCACGGGCCAAGGTCAGCATGCGTATCGCGCCGGGTGCAGACGTGGAACAGCACATTGAGGCGTTGACCCGCCATCTCGAGCAGCACGCCCCGTGGGGTGCCCAGGTAACCGTCACCCGGGGTGACCACGGGCAGCCGTACGCCATCGACGCCACCGGCCCGGTCTACGACGCTGCCCGAGCGGCCTTCCGGGAGGCGTGGGGCACCGAGCCCGTCCATACCGGCGTCGGCGGTTCGATCCCGTTCATCGCCGAGTTCGCCGACGCATTCCCGTCGGCGAAGATCTTGGTGACCGGCGTGGAAGACCCTGCGACACAGGCGCACAGCGTCAACGAGAGCCTGCACCTCGGTGTGCTGGAACGCGCCGCCGTGTCCGAGGCCCTGTTGCTGGCGAACCTGGGCTCAGAGGGACAGGTCGCGTCGTAGCTTGGCGACGTGCCCGGTGGCGCGCACCAGGTGGATGCGCACCCGAGCGGACGCCGTGGCCGCTTTATTGCTTGGGCGTGAGTACCACGATGGGGATCGGGCGGGAAGTGCGTTTTTGGTACTCGGCGTACGTGCCCTTGTTGACTTCGTTGACGATCTTCCATAGCCGGTCGTATGCAGGATCACTTGGTAGGACCGACCGAGCTGTAGCGCCGAAACGCTTTGGGCCCACGTTGATTTCCACGTCAGGGTGAGCCTTCAAGTTGTAATACCAGCCCGGCGACCGCGGAGCCCCGCCGTTGGACGCCGTCACCAGATAGTCCTCACCGTCGCGGCCGTATGCCAGCGATGCTGTGCGCGGCTCGCCCGTCTTGGCGCCGACTGTATGCAACAGCAGGCTAGGAATCCACATCATCCGGTGGCCAATCCAGCCGTGGGTCTTCTGGTACACCTTGTCGTGAAACCGCATGTATCCGAAGAGCGCCTTCTCGACGAGGGAATTCATGGTGAGGAGTATTGCTGCGCCGATACGACTTCTTGACCAGAACAGCTCAAACGGACAGGTCGCGTCGTAGTTTGGCGACGTGCCCGGTGGCGCGCACGTTGTACTGGGCGACCTCGATCTTGCCCTTCTCGTCGACGACGAACGTCGACCGGATCACACCCTGAACGGTCTTGCCGTACATCGTCTTTTCCCCGAACGCACCCCACGCGGTGAGCACTTCACGATCCGGATCGGACAGCAGCGGGAAGGTCAGCTTCTCCTTGTCGCGGAACTTGGCCAGCTTCTCCGGCTTGTCCGGTGAGATGCCGATGACATCGAGGCCGGCATCGCTGAGTTCGTGGAGGTTGTCGCGGAAATCGCAGGCCTGTTTGGTGCAGCCGGGGGTCGAGGCCGCCGGATAGAAGTACACGATGACCTTGCGGCCATTGAAGTCGGACAGCTTGACGGTGTTGCCGTCGGCGTCGGGCAGGCTGAATGCAGGGGCTTTGTCGCCGACCTCGAGTCGCGGAGTCTGTGGCATGCGCGGGCATCCCTTCTGTCGACCGGTGCGCTACAGCGAGCGCGGGCTGCTCTAGGGTAGATCGGCAGGCTCCATCTGGGAGCACCGACTTGGACGGCTTGGAGGCGCACGTGGCAGACCGCGATCCCGAGACCATCAAGCAGGACATCGACCAGGCTCGGGAGCAACTCGCGGCGACGGTGGACACCCTCGCCGAGCGTGCCAACCCCAGTCGATTGCTCGACGACGCCAAGTCGGCGGCAATCCGATTTGTGACGAAACCCGCAGTCGCGGTGTCTCTTGCCGGCGTCGGAGTCGTTGCGCTCGTGCTCGTCGTGCGCCGGATTCGGCAGAACTGAGCGAACGCTCTCAGCGCCGTCGCGGCGTGCGGAACAGGTCGGAGAACGAGAAACCAGGGGGATTGGCGACCCGGCCGAGCCGGTTGCAGCTGTACACAGCGACCGGAATCTGGGCAGTTACTTCGGGGGACGCACCCGCGCCCGCTCCGTCTGCCGCAAATGAACCGCCAGGCTGCGCCATCAGCTAAGTCCCTTATTCCTTCCGGCTTTTTGCTGCTTTTGTGCTTCTCGTAGGTCAGCTAACGTGACTGTAGCAGACTGACTTCTTTTATCGCAGCTTGAACCGTACAAAGTCCAGGGGGACAGCATCTCCGCAACGGCATAGATGGTGAGATCTTCGTCTCCATAAGCCACGTTATGTAGTCCGCAGCACACATCTCGCACACGACAGCAGATTGATGTCCAAGATTTGCGCAACCGTGATCCGGCAACGTCGCCGTGGACGTTTGCGCGCGTCACCGCGTGGGAAAGAAGAACGCGACCGTGACGCACTGTCACGGTCGCACTCAATCGAAGCTTGTGCGCCGTCAGGGTTTCGAACCCCGGACCCGCTGATTAAGAGTCAGCTGCTCTACCAACTGAGCTAACGGCGCGCGGGTGCGACAATAACAGGACTTGCTGTGCAGGACGAAATCTCCGGCCCCGACGTCGCCTCGACGATGTCCGCGTCGCAACCCGTACTCGATTTTGCCCTTAGACTGTTGCCAAGAATCATCGATCCCGTAGTCCCTGGTTGTGAGGTGGAGTAAGCAATGTGGCGAGTCCGTTCAGTGGCCCGTCCGCGTCGACGTGCATGGTTGGTGACCGTTGCGCTGATCCCCGCCATGGCACTCGCGTTGTCGGCATGCGGCGGTAACTCGGCGCCGCAGCAGCCCCAGGTGATCGACGACAAGGGAACTCCGTTCGGAGACCTGCTCGTCCCGAAGCTGACCGCATCGGTTACCGACGGTGCCGTGGGCGTCAGTGTGGACTCGCCGGTGACCATCAGCGCGGAGGACGGCGTGCTCGAATCGGTCACCATGGTGAACGAGTCCGGCAAGTCGGTCGCGGGGGTCTTGAGCCCGGACGGGCTGACCTGGTCGACCACCGAGCCACTCGGCTACAACAAGCGCTACACGCTCACGGCCGAATCGCTAGGGCTCGGCGGCGCCACCACCCGGCGGATGGCTTTCGAAACCCATTCGCCCGAGAACCTGACCATGCCGTATGTGCTGCCCAACAACGGTGAGGTGGTCGGAGTCGGACAACCGGTCGCCGTTCGGTTCGACGAGAGCATCACCAACCGGGTGGCCGCGCAGAAGGCCATCAAGATCAAGACCGATCCTCCGGTCGAGGGCGCGTTCTACTGGCTGAGCAACCAAGAGGTGCGGTGGCGGCCCGCGAACTACTGGAAGCCCGGCACGAAGGTCGACGTCGCGGTGAACACCTACGGCGTCGACCTCGGAGACGGCCTTTTCGGTCAGGAGAACGTCAGCACGAGCTTCACGATCGGCGATGAGGTCATCACCAGCATCGACGACAGCACGAAGACGCTGACGGTCAAGCGCAACGGCGAGGTGATCAAGACCATGCCGGTGTCGATGGGCAAGAACAGCACGCCCACCAACAACGGCGTCTACATCGTCGGGGACCGGCGCTCACACATGGTGATGGACTCTTCGACTTACGGAGTTCCGGTCAACTCCGCCAACGGGTATCGCACAGAGGTGGATTGGGCCACCCAGATCTCCTACAGCGGCATCTACGTCCACGCCGCGCCGTGGTCGGTGGGCAGTCAGGGCTACAGCAACGTCAGCCATGGGTGCATCAACGTCAGCACGAGCAATGGGCGGTGGTTCCACGACAACTCCAAGCGCGGAGACGTCGTTGAGATCGTCAACACCGTCGGGTCGACGCTGCCGGGCACCGACGGTCTCGGGGACTGGAACATCCCGTGGGATCAGTGGAAGGCCGGCAACGCCAACCTCTGACGTGAGCAGCTGACAGGGCGCAGCGCGTCAGCGCCGAAAGCCCCTCAGCGCCGCCCCGAAAGTGACACCTGAGCCGAAATGCGCCCGGAATTTCGCCATCGGCTCACGGATCGGCGCCATACCCCCTGCCGACGGTCGAAAAAAGAGTCAGGGAGCGAAGATTCGCTCCCTGACTCATTGGGGTGGCTGACGGGACTCGAACCCGCGACATCCAGGATCACAACCTGGTGCTCTACCAACTGAACTACAGCCACCATCGCCGCGAACCCTGGTGGGCACGGCGGCGACGTCGATACTAACCGCTCGAACGCTCGGCGGCCGAATCGATGTCGTCGGCGCTCTCGTTCGGCGGCCCCAATTCTTGGGCCACGGCCGCGATATCGCTGGTCGACGGCCCGGGTGGGGCCACGAACGCGGTGCGGCGGTAGTACTGCAGCTCACGGATCGACTCGTGGATGTCGGCCAGCGCACGGTGCGCGAGGCCCTTCTCGGGCTGCCCGAAGTAGATGCGGGGATACCAGCGCCTGCACAACTCCTTGATCGAGCTCACGTCGATCATCCGGTAGTGCAGGTAGTCGTCGAGCTTGGGCATGTCGCGGGCGATGAAGCCGCGGTCGGTGGCGATCGAGTTGCCCGCCAGCGGCGCCGTCTTGGCCTGTTTGACGTGGGTGCGGATGTAGTCGAGGACCAGCTCCTCGGCCTCGGGCACGGTGACGGTCGACGCCTTGACCTCGTCGATCAGCCCCGAGCGAGTATGCATCTCGGTGACCACCGGGATCATCGACGCCAACGCTTCGTCGTCGGTGTGGATGACGACGTCGATGCCGTCGCCGAGAATGTTGAGGTCAGCGTCTGTCACCAGCACCGCGATTTCGATGAGCCGGTCGGTCTTGAGATCCAGGCCCGTCATCTCGCAGTCGATCCACACCAGTTCGTCACGCACGACGCTCACATTAAGCCTTGCCGCTGCATGCGGCCCGTTGCACCCCGTCCGTCGGGTGCGTCGCGGGCGTTAGGGTGCCAGCCATGGCCAGTGAGTCCACGCCCACCCCCGCACAGAAGATCGCCGCAGGTTACGCCGCCGAAGGGGCCGCGCTGGAGCTTGGCTCCGTCGTCGTCGACGGCACCTGTGATCCGACCGCGCAGGTTCGCATCCCACTGGCCACCGTCAACCGCCACGGCCTGATCGCCGGCGCCACCGGTACCGGCAAGACGAAATCGCTGCAGGTGCTCGCCGAACAGCTTTCGGCCGCGGGGGTGCCGTGTGTGATGGCCGACGTCAAGGGCGACCTCTCGGGGCTGTCGCGACCCGGCGAGGCCAACGAGAACGTCACCGCGCGGGCCGCCGACACCGGTGACGACTGGGCGCCGACGGCGTATCCCGTCGAGTTCCTGTCGCTGGGCACCACCGGTATCGGGGTGCCCGTGCGCGCGACCATTTCCAGTTTCGGCCCGATCCTGCTGTCGAAGGTGCTCGGGCTGAACGCCACGCAGGAGTCGACCTTGGGCCTGATCTTCCACTGGGCCGACAAGCAGGGGCTTTCGCTGCTGGACCTCAAGGACCTGCGCGCGGTGATCCAATACCTCACCAGCGACGAGGGCAAGCCCGAGCTCAAGGCGCTCGGCGCGGTGTCCACCACGACCGCGGGGGTGATCCTGCGGGCGCTGATCAATCTCGAGGCCGACGGCGGCGACACGTTCTTCGGCGAGCCCGAGCTCGAGCCCGAGGACCTGCTGCGGGTCGACCAGCAGGGCCGCGGCATCATCACGCTGCTCGAGCTCGGCAGCCAGGCCGCCCGTCCGGTGATGTTCTCCACCTTCCTGATGTGGGTGCTTGCCGACCTGTTCGCGACGCTTCCGGAGGTCGGCGACCTCGACAAGCCGAAACTGGTCTTCTTCTTTGACGAGGCGCACCTGCTGTTCTCTGACGCGTCCAAGGCGTTCCTCGAACAGGTCGAGCAGACGGTCAAGCTGATCCGGTCCAAGGGGGTCGGGGTGTTCTTCTGCACGCAGTTGCCCACTGACGTGCCCAACGACGTCCTGTCCCAGTTGGGTGCGCGTATTCAGCACGCGCTGCGCGCATTCACACCCGACGACGAGAAGGCTCTGTCGAAGACGGTGCGCACATATCCCAAAACCGATGTCTACGACCTGAAGTCGGCCTTGACGTCGCTGGGTATCGGCGAGGCGATCGTCACCGTGTTGTCGGAGAAGGGCGCGCCGACACCAGTGGCATGGACCCGGATGCGAGCCCCGCGATCGCTGATGGACACCATCGGTCCAGAAGCAATCACCGCCGCCGCGAAAGCCAGTGCGCTGCAGGCTGAATACGGCCAGACCATCGACCGGGAGTCCGCTTACGAGCGGCTCAACGCGCGGTTGGCCCCGCCGGAGGAGCCCCCCGCCGCGCCTGACGCCTTACCGCCGCAGCTGCCTCCGGTGCCGCAGGGCGGTGGGGCCAGCGCCTCGGGTCAGGTCAAGTCTCGCGACACCGCAGAGCCGTCGATGGTGGAGAAGGTCGTCAGCAGTCCGGCTTTCAAGAGCGCGATGCGCTCGGCGGGCACGGTGATCGGCCGCGAGATCACCCGCAGCATCTTCGGCACCGGGCGCAGGCGCAGCCGTCGTCGTCGCTAGTGGCGCCGAAACTGCATTCCCGCAGCGAAAGTGCGAGAAGGGCCCTGCCGGAATGCAGGTTCGCGGCGGCAGGAGAACGCTCAGCTGCCGCCGAGCTTCTTGTAGACGGCGCCGACGATCGGCGTCACGATCGCGCGCGGCGTGTACCCCGCCGCAACCGACATCGCCTTCGACGTCACGCCGGGGACGACGCGCATCTTGTTGCGCTCCAACGCATCCAACGACTGCTTGGCGGTGTACTGCGTGGAGATCCACAGAAAGTCCGGAATCACCTTCTCCACCAGCGACTGCTCGTCGGGGTCCGGCAGCGCCTCGCGCACGGGCCCCGGCGCCAACAACGTCACGTGCACCCCGTCCTTCTTGAGCTCGCCGCGCAGCGACTCGCTGAACGTGTTGACGAACGCCTTGCTCGCGGCATAGGTCGCGTTGTTGGGAATCGGTGAATTGCCCGCCGCGGAGCCGGAGATGAGGATCCCGCCGGCCTTGCGCTGCACCATTCCCGGCAGGACGGCGAGCACGAGGTCGTGCACGCCCAACACGTTGAGTTGGACCTGCGCCTTCTCGTCCGCCGGATCCAGCGACGACACCGGGCCGAACGTCGCGGTGCCCGCGTTTGCGCACAGAATCGAGATGTTGCGAGTCGCCAACTCGTCGCACAGCTTCGTGCGCTCCGTGGGGTCGGCCAGATCGACGGGTCGCACCTCCACCGTCACGCCGTACTGCTGCACCAGGCGGTCGGCAAGCGCCCGCAGCACCTCCTCGCGGCGCGCAGTGATGATCAGGTGATGTCCGCGGGCCGCGAGTTCGGTGGCCAGCGATTCGCCGATGTTCTGGGACGCGCCGGTGACCACGGCGCGGGCGTCGGCGCTGGGTGCGGGTACTGGCATGCGCCGGACTATATCGTGGGCGGACCATGAGCCACCCACCCGATTCCGGCGCCCCTCGGGCGGCTCGCCGCCAGATCATCTCCTGGGCGCTGTGGGATTTCGGCGCGACCGGATTGAACGCGGTGGTCGTGACCTTCGTGTTCTCGATCTACCTGACCAATGCCGTCGGTGACGACCTGCCCGGCGGCACCAGCGCCACCAGCTGGCTGGGCTGGTCGCTGGGCGCGGCCGGCGTGGTCGTCGCGCTGCTGGCTCCGGTGACGGGAGTGTGGGTCGACGCCCCGTGGCGACGGCGCCGCGTGCTAGCCGTGCTCAGCGCGTTGGCGGTCGTCCTGATCGCCTCGATGAGCTCAGTTCGCGACGACTACCGCTACCTGGCGCTGGGTCTGGTGCTCCTGGGTTGCGCGTCGGCGTGCAACGAGCTCGCCACCGTGCCCTACAACGCGATGCTGCGCCAACTGTCGACTCCGCAGACCTCCGGCCAGATCTCCGGATTCGGGCTCGGCCTGGGCTATTTCGGCAGTGTCACCCTGCTGTTGGTCGTGTACTTCGGGTTCATCACCGGCGACGGCGGTTTGTTCGGTCTGCCGGTCGAGGACGGCGGAAACGTCAGGGCCGCCATGGTTTTCACGGCCGTCTGGTTCGGGCTGTTCGCTCTGCCGGTGCTGATCGCCGGACCCAGCGCCGAACCCGACCCGCTGGACCAACGGCAGGCCGTCGGGTTCATCGGCGGGTACCGCAAGTTGTGGGCCGACATCCGCAGCGAATGGCGACGTGACCACAACGTGGTGTACTACCTGCTGGCCAGCGCGGTGTTCCGCGACGGACTGACCGGGATCTTCGCGTTCGGGGCGGTACTGGGCGTGCGGGTCTACGGCGTGTCCGAGGCCGATGTGCTGCTGTTCGGGGTGTGCGCCAGCACCGTCGCCGCCCTCGGCGCGGTCGGCGGCGGATTTCTCGACGACCGGTTCGGGGCCAAACCCGTCATCGTCGTCGCGCTGAGCGGGATGATCGCGGTCGGCCTCATCTTGATGTCGCTGAACGGGGTCCTGGCGTTCTGGATCTGCGGACTGCTGCTCTGTTTGTTCATCGGGCCGACGCTGTCCGCGGCGCGGACGCTGATGCTGCGCATGTCCGCCGAGGGTAAGGAGGGCGTCGCGTTCGGGCTCTACACCACCACCGGCCGCGCTGTTTCCTACCTTGCGCCCATGCTGTTCTCGGTCTTCATCGCCGTCTTCGGCACCGACCGAGCGGGGATGGGTGGGCTGGTCGTGGTCCTCGCCGCCGGCCTGATCGCGATGCTCGCCGTGCGGGTTCCGCGGCGTGCGCCCGCCTAACCGCTGGCCGTGCAGATGGTCAGGCCGGCCCCCGTGCGCTTCTGCACCACCGAACCGTCGACGGAGATCGAACAGTTCACCTCGCGGCCGACGTTGATGATGCTGATGCTCGCCGTCGCCGCCGCCGACTCGGACAACTCCACTTCCTTGCTCCAGGGCAGCATCACGTTGAACTCGGTCTGCAGCAGACCGCCGGTGTCGACGTAGGTGATGTTGATCGCGCGCCCGGAACCGCTGACGACGTAAACGACGGTCTGGGTGACGCCAGGAGTCGTCGTACCAGGGGCACCGGGTGCGCCGGGCGTGCTGGGCACCGTGGGGACCGTGGGCACCGTGGGCCGCGTCGTGCGCGGAACGGTCGGGCGCGGCGCCGGTGTCGGATTCGGCGTGTTGAAGTCGGGCTCTTGCATCGGGGGCGGCGCGACGACCGTCTGCTGTTGCGAACTGTTGACGACGACCAACGCGATCACCAGGCCGAGCACGGTCAGCACCGCGATACCCGCGGCGACCCACAACCAGCGGGGTGACTTCGGGTCCTCGGGCGGCGGGGGCGGATCGCCCGACGGGTAGGGCGCCCCGTACTGGTTCGAACCGTAGGTCTCGTACCCATACGCGCCGTACGTCGGCAGATGCTGAGTCGGAGCGGGATCGGGCGGTGCCTGATAGGTGGGGCCGTACGCCTGGCTGGCGTATGCCGGATCGCTGTATCCGGAATAGCCGTAGCCCTGCGGTTGCTCCCCGCGGCCGTAACCCGACTGCTCGTCGCGGCCGGGCTGTGGTGTACCGGTCATACCCACCTCATGCGTGCGAGGGTACCTGTGCGACCGCCCAACAGGCGCAGGTCGTCACTGGACTTGCCCGGGTAGGCACAATTGGTCCGGTGGGAGAGCAGGTTCGCAGAGTCTATGGCGCATCCATGTCGCCGGACGCCACCGCGTTCGCACATCTGGTCGACGACGGTGGCTTTCCGCGCGCAGTGCAGCGTTTCCTGCGCGGCTGGCGGGCAAGCTCGTCGCGAGACGTCGAGCTGCCGGTCGAAGGCCCGGTGACGCGTGTACTGCATTCGGCCGACGGCCATTGGCTGGCTTGTGAAGTCGCTCCGGAGGGCAGCACCCGAACCCAGATCTGGGTCGTGACAACCGATCCCGATGACCGCGACGCCCGCCGCATCGACTCGTGGACGCCAGGGGCGCCCGAGGGCACCGCCGAACTGATTGCCTGGGACGGCACCCTGGTGGCGGCGATCCTCACCGGCGAAGACGGCGTCGGTAGCTCCTGCCTGATCGACCCGGCCACCGGCCGCACCACCGTGCTGGACCGCCGCTCGAGCGGCCGTCTGGTCGACGCCTGGGCAGGCGCCGCGCTCGTGCGCGTCGGACCGCGCGGTTACCGCGATCTCATCATGCTGCGCGGACGCACCGAAACCGCGCTGCTGCCATACGATCCAGGGTCGACGACCGACACCGGCATCATCCTCGACGACCACTACGCACGCCGATTGCGCGCCGGCCTGGAGGGCGAGCTGACCAAGCTCTACCAGCCGGCGAGTACCTACGACGCCGACAGCACCGAAGGCTATGTCCGGGCCCTGATCCGCAGCGAGAACGGCACCGAGCATGCGCGACTTCTCGAGGTGACGGTCACCGCCGACGGCGTGGCCTACCAGGTCATCGCCGAACGTCCCGGCTATGAACTCGACGAGTTCACCGTGAGTGACGATCTGTCGACCGTGGCCGTTCTCTGGAACATCCACGGTGCCAGCGAGTTACAGATCATGGAACGCACCGACCACACACTGCAGCCGCCGATCCCGTTGCCGGGGATGGTGGCCACCCAGTTGAGCATCAGTGCCGGTGGCTCGATGCTGGCCATGACCGTCGAAGGCCCGTCCACCCCGCCGACCGTCGAACTGGTCGACCCGCGTACTCGGGAGTGGGAGATCGTCGACCGCGAGCCCAGCTCCGGACCGGTGTCGCCGGACCCGACGCTGGAACGGGTCACCGCACGCGACGGCATGGAATTCACCGGGTGGCTCTTTCGGCCGCGCGACGGAGTTCCGGTGATCGGCGCGATGCTGTTTCTGCACGGCGGGCCGGAGGGGCAGGGGAGGCCCGGTTACAACGAGTTCTTCCCCGCGTTGCTCGAAGAGGGCATCAGCGTGTTCCTGCCCAACGTCCGCGGCTCGGGCGGGTTCGGCAGAACCTTCATGCACGCCGACGACAAGGAGCGACGGTTCGCCGCGATCGACGACGTCGCCGACGCGGTCGACTACCTGGTCGAGCGTGAGGTCGCTCCGGCCGACCGGATCGCATGTTGCGGATGGTCCTACGGTGGCTACCTAACCCAGGCGGCGCTCACCTTCCACCCCGACCGGTTCGCCGCCGGAATCAGCATCTGCGGAATGAGCGATCTCAACACCTGGTACCGCAACACCGAACCATGGATCGCCGCCGCGGCATATCCGAAGTACGGCCACCCGATCGGCGACCGCGAACTGCTCGAGCAGCTATCGCCGTTACAACGTGTCGATGCCATGACCGCGCCGTTGCTGTTGGTGCACGGCGCCAACGACACCAATGTGCCCCCCACCGAATCTCAGCAAATGTTCGACGCGCTGCAGGCACTTAACCGAAAAGTGGAACTGCTGATGTTCGACGACGACGGACACGAGATCGACCGGCGCGAGAATCGCGCCGTACTGGTCAAAGCCATGCGCGAGTGGCTGATTGCCGCATTCAGCCCGAATCCGAATCCGTAACCGAATCGTTCTCCGTAGCCACGTTTACCGAAATTGTCTGCCGGGTAAACGCTTCGCACGCGTCGATCCGGCGCGACAAAGGAGGCGCAGCATGCGAGGTGGCGGAATTCTCGGCGTTTTGGTGCTCGTCTGGTTGCTGATCGGTGCCTTCGCCGCCTACCAGCGCGGCTATTTCGAAACCAGTGAAACCAATTGCGCGACAGCGGGAAGCATCGCTTTGACAGTGGTGGCCGGTCCGCTGAACTACGCGGGCGTCAACCCCACGGTTGAAGCCTGCAACCTGCCAGAACCCAGCCAGTGACAACTGGCACTTGCCAATTCGAAAGGAATGCTAATGATCATCCTCGGAGCGATTCTCCTCATCCTCGGACTGATCTTCGGAATCAACATCCTCTGGACCATCGGCATCATCCTCATGGTCATCGGAGCGGTGTTCTGGATTCTGGGGTCCATGGGCCGTCCCGTCGGAGGCAGACGCGCCTGGTACTAACGCGCCCGGCACTAACGGGCTAGGCGCTTAAGCGTCCCGCGCGGCCGAGGTCAGCGCCGCGACCGTCATCGCTTTCAAGACGGATCGCGGTCTGGCCTCGGCCGTTTTTGTGGCGCTCGGCTTGAGGGCGTGTGGCGTGGAGTTCAACAGCCCGAACGTCGCGTGGGCCATCAACCGGGCATCGGCCTCCGCCAGCGACTCGTCCAACCGCCGAAGCACATCGACCCAGATCTCGACGTACTGCCGTTGCGCGCGACGCACCTGACGTTTGGCTGTGGGGGGCAGATTCGCGAGATCGCGATCCTGGATGCGGATCAGGTCGGACTCCCCGAGGGCGAAGTCCAGATGGAAGTCGATCAGGCCCTCCAGCGCCGACGCGGGATCGTCGGCGCGTGCGACGACCTCGGTGGCGCCGGCCAGCAGGCGGGTGCTGATCCCGACCAGCAACTCGACCAGCAACGCTTCCTTATTCGGGAAGTGCCGATAGATCGCCGGACCGCTGACACCGGCCGCGGCGCCGATATCCTCCAGTCGCACCGCCAGGTAGCCGCGTTCCGCAACTAGGCGTTCGGCCGCGGCGATCAACTGGGATCGCCGATCCGACTTCGCCTTGCTGCGTCTGGTGGCCGCGGGCACCTCGGGGATCGGAGTTGAAGACACCGCGCCTCCCGCCCGCCTGTAGACATCTGGAGTTAATCTTGACTAACATACCACCAGTTATTCGTCATTAACTCAACGAACGGGTTTTCCGATGGCATCGCGGCCTTCACATCGCGAGGAGCACCTCGCGCTGGTCGACGAATTGCGTTCCAAGCTCGCCGCGGCGGCCCTCGGGGGTTCAGAGCGCGCCCGCGAGCGTCACGTCAGCCGCGGCAAGCTGTTGCCGCGCGACCGCGTCGACGGCCTGCTGGACCCGGGCAGCCCGTTCCTCGAACTGTCGCCGCTTGCCGCCGACGGCATGTACGACGACGAGTGTCCCGGTGCCGGCATGATCACCGGAATCGGTCGCGTGTCGGGACGCGAATGTGTGATCGTCGCCAACGACGCGACCGTCAAGGGCGGCACCTACTATCCGATCACGGTCAAGAAGCACCTGCGGGCCCAGGAAGTCGCGGGCCAGAACCGGCTGCCGTGCATCTATCTCGTCGACTCCGGCGGCGCGTTCCTGCCGCGACAGGACGAGGTGTTCCCCGATCGCGATCATTTCGGCCGCATCTTCTACAACCAAGCCAACCTGAGCGCCCAGGGGATTGCGCAGATCGCCGCGGTGCTCGGATCCTGCACCGCCGGTGGCGCGTACGTGCCCGCGATGAGCGACGAAGCCGTGATCGTGCGCAACCAGGGCACGATCTTCCTCGGCGGCCCACCGTTGGTGAAGGCGGCGACGGGCGAGGTGGTCACCGCTGAGGAACTAGGCGGGGGCGACCTGCATTCGAAAACCTCCGGCGTGACAGACCATTTGGCGCACGACGACCGCGACGCCCTGCGCATCGTGCGGCGCATCGTCGCCACGCTCGGCCCCCGTGAGCCGCTGCCCTGGGATGTTCGGCCGACCGTGGACCCGGTGGCCGATCAACACGAACTCTACGACGTGGTGCCGGTGGACTCGCGCGTTCCCTACGACGTACACGAGGTCGTCACCCGCATCGTCGACGGTGGTGAATTCGCCGAGTTCAAGGCCGAATACGGCAGCACCCTGGTCACCGGATTCGCCCGAATCCACGGACATCCGGTCGGCATCATCGCCAACAACGGCGTGCTGTTCGGCGAATCAGCGCTCAAGGGAGCCCATTTCATCGAGCTGTGCGATAAGCGCAACACCCCTCTGGTGTTCCTGCAGAACATCTCCGGGTTCATGGTCGGCCGCGACTACGAGGCAGGCGGTATCGCCAAACACGGCGCGAAGATGGTCACCGCGGTGGCCTGCGCGCGGGTGCCGAAGCTGACCGTGGTCATCGGCGGCTCCTACGGGGCGGGCAACTACTCGATGTGCGGGCGCGCGTATTCGCCGCGGTTCCTGTGGATGTGGCCCAACGCCCGCATCTCGGTGATGGGCGGCGAGCAGGCCGCATCGGTGCTGGCGACCGTGCGCGGCGAGATGACCGCCGAGGAGGAGGAGAACTTCAAGGCGCCGATACGCGCGCAGTACGAGCACCAGGGCAATCCGTACTATTCGACGGCCCGGCTGTGGGATGACGGGGTGATCGACCCCGCCGACACTAGAACGGTTCTCGGACTGGCACTCTCGGCGGTCGGTCAGGCACCGCTCGAGTCCATCTCCTACGGCGTGTTCCGGATGTGAGGACATGAACTTCGATACCGTCCTTGTCGCCAACCGAGGCGAGATCGCCGTCCGCGTCATCCGCACGCTGCGCGCCATGGGCATCCGATCGGTCGCGGTGTTCAGCGACGCCGATGCGGGTGCCCGCCATGTCGCGGAAGCCGACGTCGCAGTCCGCATCGGACCGCCGCCGGCCAGACAGAGCTACCTCGACATCGACGCCGTGGTCTCGGCGGTGCGGCGCACCGGTGCCCAGGCCGTGCATCCGGGTTACGGATTCCTCTCGGAGAACGCGCAATTCGCCGCTGCACTCCAGGACGCGGGAATAGTGTTCATCGGCCCGCCGGTCGGCGCCATCCAGACCATGGGCGACAAGATCGCGGCCAAGGCGGCGGTGTCGGCGTTCGGGGTTCCGGTGGTACCCGGAGTTTCGCGTCCCGGCCTGTCCGACGACGATCTCGTCGCCGGCGCCGCCGAGGTCGGTTTCCCCGTGCTGGTGAAACCCTCGGCCGGCGGTGGCGGCAAAGGTATGCGCGTCGTGCACGAGCCGGCCGAGTTGGCGGGCGCCCTGGCCAGCGCGCGCCGGGAGGCGGCCGCCGCGTTCGGCGACGACACACTGTTTCTCGAACGGTTCGTGCTGAACCCGCGCCACATCGAGGTGCAGGTCCTCGCCGACGGCTACGGCAACGTCGTCCATCTCGGTGAACGCGAATGCTCCCTGCAGCGCCGGCATCAGAAGGTCATCGAGGAGGCACCGTCGCCACTGCTGGACGCGGCGACGCGGGCGCGAATCGGTGCGGCGGCGTGCGACACCGCGCGCAGCGTCGACTACACCGGTGCGGGCACCGTCGAGTTCATCGTGTCCGCCGACCGGCCCGACGAGTTCTTCTTCATGGAGATGAACACCCGCCTTCAGGTCGAGCATCCGGTCACCGAGATGGTCACCGGGATCGATCTCGTCGAGCAACAAGTGCGGATCGCCGCGGGGGAGAAGCTGGCGATCGCGCAGGACGACATCTTGATGACCGGGCACGCGATCGAGGCGCGGGTTTACGCCGAAGACCCCGGACACGGGTTCCTGCCCACCGGCGGCACCGTGCTGGGCCTCGCCGAGCCAGAAGGCCCCGGCATCCGGGTCGACTCGGG
The DNA here is from genome assembly GCF_002245615.1 of Mycobacterium neumannii. Classification (NCBI taxonomy): domain Bacteria; kingdom Bacillati; phylum Actinomycetota; class Actinomycetes; order Mycobacteriales; family Mycobacteriaceae; genus Mycobacterium; species Mycobacterium neumannii. The sequence continues at coordinate 252,006 of NZ_NKCO01000002.1, forward strand.
GCTGGCTACGGGTTCGGTGATCGGCAGCGACTACGACCCGATGCTGTCGAAGATCATCGCGCATGCCGACGACCGGCCGGCTGCCCTGCGGGCGTTGGACCGGGCGTTGGCGCACACCGCGGTTTTAGGGGTCACCACCAACGTCGAGTTCCTGCGGTTCCTGCTCGCCGATCCCGACGTCGCGGCGGGCCGTCTCGACACCGGCCTGCTGGATCGTCGCAGCCCGGACTTTCACCCGGCGAGTGCCGAGGACGCCGACCTGGTCGCCGCCGCGGCGTATCGGTGGCTGCGCTCGTGGCCGCAACCCGTCGGTGATCTGTGGGCGGTCCCTTCGGGCTGGCGGATGGGCCGCCATGCGCCGACGACGTATCGGCTGCAGTCCGGTGAGCGTGTCGACCACGTCCACCTCACCGGCACACCGTCGGCGGGTGGTGCGGCGATCGAGGATGGCCCATCGCGGTCGCTGGCGGTGTCACTGGCAGGCGACCGGCTGGCGGTCACCTTCGACGGGATCGTCACGGACTACGTAGTGGTCGCCGACGACCACCGGATCTGGCTGGCGGGTGGGGGCCGCACGCTTGCTGTCGACGAGGTGCGCGAAGCGCCGGTGCGACCCGACGACGCGCACAGCGGCGACGCCGAGCTGATCAGCCCGATGCCGGGTTCCGTAGTGGCCGTGGGGGTGGCCGACGGCGATCGGGTGACGTCGGGCACCGTGGTGGTGACGGTCGAGGCCATGAAGATGGAACACGCGCTGAGCGCACCCGTCGACGGCGTGGTGGAACTCCTTGTCGCCGAAGGCGATCAGGTCAAGGTGGGGCAACCGTTGGCGAAGGTCATCGCGGACCCCATCGTCGAGAAGGAAGAAGCATGACTGATTTTCTAGCCACCGGGACACTTCCCGATCATTACGAACAACTGGCCAAGACGGTCCGCGACTTCGCCCAGAGCGTGGTGGCGCCCGTCTCCGCCAAACACGACGAGGAACATTCGTTCCCGTACGAGGTCGTCGCGGGCATGGCCGACATGGGACTGTTCGGTCTGCCGTTCCCCGAGGAGTACGGCGGCATGGGCGGCGACTACTTCGCGCTGTGCCTGGCATTGGAGGAACTCGGCAAGGTCGACCAGAGCGTGGCGATCACGCTCGAGGCGGGGGTATCGCTGGGTGCGATGCCGGTGTACCGGTTCGGCAGCGAGAAGCAGAGGCAGGAGTGGCTGCCGCTGTTGGCGAGCGGTAAGGCGCTCGGTGCGTTCGGCCTCACCGAGGCCGGCGGCGGCAGCGATGCCGGCGCCACCAAGACCACCGCCCGTCTCGACGACGGCCACTGGGTCATCAACGGTTCCAAGCAGTTCATCACCAACTCGGGCACCGACATCACGAAGCTGGTCACCGTCACCGCCGTCACGGGCGAGAAACCCGATGGCAAGAAGGAGATCTCGTCGATTCTGGTTCCGGTGCCCATCGACGGGTTCACCGCCGAACCGGCGTACAGCAAGGTGGGTTGGAACGCCAGCGACACCCACCCGTTGAGCTTCGACGACGTGCGCGTGCCGGAGGAGAACCTTCTCGGTGAGCGCGGCCGGGGCTATGCCAACTTCCTTCGCATCCTCGACGAGGGCCGCATCGCGATCGCCGCGCTGTCGGTCGGTGCCGCCCAGGGGTGTGTCGACGAATCGGTCAAGTACGCCAAGGAACGCGAGGCCTTCGGCGCCGCGATCGGCAGCTATCAGGCGATCGCCTTCAAGATCGCGCGCATGGAGGCGCGGGCACACGTCGCCCGCACGGCCTACTACGACGCCGCCGCGCTGATGCTGGCCGGCAAGCCGTTCAAGAAGGCGGCGTCCATCGCCAAGATGGTGGCCAGTGAGGCCGCGATGGACAACGCCCGCGACGCCACCCAGATCTTCGGCGGCTACGGCTTCATGAACGAATACTCCGTCGCCCGGCACTACCGCGACAGCAAAATCCTCGAAATCGGTGAAGGCACAACGGAAGTGCAGTTGATGCTGATCGGGCGGGAGCTGGGCCTGTGAGCGGAGAACAGGGTGAGAAGAGGATTATCGTCCAGCGCGGGCTGTGGTACGAGGAGTTCGAGACCGGCGTGCTGTACCAGCACCGGCCGGGACGCACCATCACCGAGGCCGACAACGTCTTGTTCACCACGTTGACGATGAACACTCAGGCACTGCACCTGGACGCCGCGTTCTCGGATGCCTTGCCGCCGTTCAACCAGCGGCTCGTCAACTCGATGTTCACGCTGTCCACGCTGGTGGGTCTGTCGGTCACCCAGCTGACGCAGGGCACCATCGTCGGAAACTTGGGCTTCGGCGAAATCGCCTTCCCGAAGCCGCTTTTCCACGGCGACACGCTGTACGCGGAGTCCGAGGTGCTCGAGAAGCGCGAGTCCAAGAGTAGGCCGGGTGAAGGCATCGTGACGTTCTCGCACGTCGGCCGCAACCAGCACGGCGACATCGTGGCCACCGCGTCGCGAAAGACCATGGTGCGCAAGCGACCGGAGGGTGACGCGTAGTGGCGCTCGCGACGGGACCCGCCTGGCTGTTCTGTCCGGCCGACCGCCCGGAGCGGTTCGAGAAGGCCGCAGCTGCAGCCGATGTCGTGATCCTCGACCTCGAGGACGGCGTCGCGGCCAAGGATCGCGAAGCCGCCCGCGCGGCACTGATCGAGACGCGCCTGGACCCGGACCGGACCGTGGTGCGTGTCAACCCCGCCGGCACGGCCGACCATCCGCTCGACCTCGAGGCGCTCGCGAAGACCGAGTACACCACCGTCATGCTCGCCAAGACCGAGGACCCGCAGCAGGTGCGCGATCTGGCGCCGCGCAACGTCGTCGTGCTGATCGAGACACCGCTCGGAGCGCTGGCCGTCACGGAGTTGGCGCGCATAGACAACACGGTCGCGCTGATGTGGGGGGCCGAGGACCTGTTCGCGGTCACCGGCGGCACCGCGAACCGGTATCCCGACGGCAGCTACCGCGAGGTGGCGCGCCACGTGCGATCGCAGACGCTGCTGTCGGCCAAGGCCTACGGTCGGCTCGCGCTGGATTCGGTGTACCTCGACATCCGAGACCTCGACGGTCTGCGCGGTGAGGTCGACGATGCGGTCGCGGTGGGCTTCGACGTGAAGGTCGCGATCCATCCGTCCCAGGTCGCGGTGATCCGAGAGGGCTACACGCCGACGCCCGAGCAGGTGCAGTGGGCGCGACACGTGCTGGCCGCGGCCCGCGATGCCCGGGGCGTTTTCCAGTTCGAGGGCATAATGGTGGATGCCCCAGTACTGCGGCGAGCAGAGCGCATCGTCACGCTAGCGCCCCACCCCGGCGACTAGCCGACAGCCTCCCACCGGGGGTCTGTTCTCCCCGCCTCCGTGCTGAGCACCTCAGTCGCCTGACGGCGCGATCCGCCGCCAGTGACCCTAGGAGGCGGTATGGCAGGGTTGGCTTCGGCACCCCTCGAGTCGCTCGACGTCGAGATGGAGCCCATACAACTGGTCGCCCCGGACGGGACGTCGACCACCTCGGACAGGGCCACCCGATACCGCAGAGACCTTCCGCCCGAGACACTCGCCTGGCTCTACGAGTCGATGGTCGTCACGCGCGACCTCGACGTCGAATTCGTCAACCTGCAGCGCCAAGGGGAGCTGGCGCTGTTCGCATCCTGTCGCGGCCAGGAGGCCGCGCAGATCGGCGCCGCGGCGTGCCTGCGCAAGACCGACTGGCTGTTCCCGCAATACCGCGAGATCGGCGCCTTCCTGGTCCGCGGCATCGCCCCGGCGCAGATCGCCGCCGTGTGGCGAGGCAAATGGCACGGCGGACTGGGCTTCACCGACAAGTGCGTCGCCCCGATCGCGATCCCGATCGGCACCCACGGCCTGCACGCGGTCGGCGCGGCGATGGCGGCCGAGCGCTTGGGCGAGGACTCGGTGACGCTGGCGTTCGTCGGCGACGGGGCCACCAGCACGGGTGACGTCCACGAGGCGCTGAACTTCGCCGCGGTGTACCGGGCGCCGTGCGTGTTCTTCGTCCAGAACAACCAGTGGGCGATCTCGGTGCCGGTTCACCAGCAGATGGCGGGGCCGTCCATTGCCCATCGCGCAATCGGCTACGGAATGTCGGGGGTCCGCGTCGACGGCAACGACGTGCTCGCGTGCTTCGCCGTCACCGCCGAGGCCGCGCAGCGGGCCCGCGAAGGTCACGGTCCGACGCTCATCGAGGCCGTCACCTATCGGATGGGCCCGCACACCACCTCCGACGACCCGAACCGGTACCGCAGCCCCGAAGAGGTGCAGCAGTGGGCGGCCCGCGACCCGATCGCGCGCTTCCGAACGTATCTGCAGTCGACCGGGGTGTGGCCCGAACGGCTCGAGGAGCGGGTCAGGGCCAGATCGAAACGGTTGCGCGCCGACCTGCGGGACGCGGTCGTCGGCGCCGAGGACTTCGACGTCACCGAGGTGTTCGACGCGGTGTACCACGACATCACGCCGGACCTCGCCGCCCAGCGCGAGCAACTCGCCGCCGAACTCGCGAAGGAGGCGTGACATGACGCAGATCATCGAGCGTCCGTCGATGTTCGGCGAGGACGAACCTCCCGAGCCGCTGATGACCGCGATGCCGGCCGTACCGACGCTGACCATGGCGCAGGCCATCAACCGCGCACTGCACGACGAGATGGCCTCCGACGACCGGGTGCTGGTTTTCGGCGAGGACGTCGCGACCCTCGGCGGTGTCTTCCGGGTCACCGAGGGCCTGGCCGAAACCTTCGGCGCCCAGCGGTGTTTCGACACGCCGCTGGCCGAATCGGCGATCGTCGGAATCGCGATCGGCATGGCCCTTCGCGGCCTGATTCCGGTGCCGGAGATCCAGTTCGACGGGTTCGCCGCCCCGGCCTTCGACCAGATCGTCAGCCACTTGGCGAAATACCGGACGCGCACACGCGGCGACATCGACATGCCGGTCACGATCCGCATCCCCTCGTTCGGTGGAATCGGCGCGGTCGAACACCATTCCGAGTCGACCGAGACCCACTGGCTGCACAGCGCGGGCCTGAAGGTCGTCGTGCCCTCGACACCATCGGATGCGTATTGGCTGCTGCGGCAGTCGATCACCAGCCGCGACCCGGTCATCTACCTCGAGCCCAAACGCCGGTACTGGGCACGCGAACCCGTCGACACCTCGACCCCGGGTCTTCCTTTGGGTCGGGCGGCGATACGGCGCCCCGGCGCCGACGTCACCGTGCTCACCTACGGTCCGCTGGTAGCCACGGCGCTGAGCGCGGCGGACATCGCCGCCGAGCACCACGGCTGGAGCCTCGAGGTGATCGACCTGCGTACGCTCAATCCACTGGACTTCGAAGCGGTTTCGGAGTCGGTGCGGCGCACCGGCCGGGCCGTCGTGATGCACGAGGGACCCCGCACGCTGGGCTTCGGCGCCGAACTGGCGGCACGCATCGCAGAGGAGCTGTTCTACGACCTGGAGGCCCCGGTGCTGCGGGCGACCGGGTTCGACACCCCCTATCCGCCTGCGCGTCTCGAGAAGTTGTGGCTGCCAGGGGTGGACCGTCTGCTCGACTGCGTCGAACGAACGTTGGAGCAGCCATGACCGTGATGGACTTCTTAGTGCCCGACCTCGGCGAGGGACTCGAGGACGCGACGATCAACGCGTGGAGCGTCGCGGTCGGCGACGAGGTCGAACTCAACCAGACGCTGTGCACCGTCGAGACCAACAAGGCCGAGGTCGAGATCCCCAGCCCGTACGCGGGCCGCGTGGTCGAACTTGGCGGCGGCGAAGGCGAGACGCTGGCGGTCGGCGCGATGCTGGTGCGCATCGCGACCGAGGCCGAACCGCCCGCAGAGAAGCGCAAACCCGTACTCGTCGGCTACGGCGCCGACGCGGCGATGGACCACAGCAGGCGAGCGACGGCACCGCCGCACCGCGTCCGCGCCAAGCCGCCGGTGCGCAAGCTGGCCGCGGAGCTGAACGTGGATCTGGCCGCGCTGACGGGCTCCGGCCCCGACGGTGTCATCACCCGTGAAGACGTGCTCGCCGCGGCGGGCCGGTCCGCGCCCAGCCCCGACATGGTGACGGTGAGCGGTGTGCAGGCCGAGATGGCTCGGCGGATGACCATGTCGCGCAGGCAGATTCCCGACGCACACACCGCGGTGCAGGTGGACGGGACCGACCTGCTGCGGCTGCGCGATCGGCTGCGCGACCGTGCCGACGAGGACGCGCCGATCACGCCGTTCGTGCTCACGCTGCGACTGCTGACCATCGCACTGCGACACCACCCCAACCTGAACGCCACGTGGGTCGACACCACCGACGGCGCTCAGATCCACCTGCATTCGGCCGTACACCTTGGGTTCGGTGTCGCCGCGCCGCGCGGCCTGTTGGTGCCCGTCGTCAGCGATGCGCACCTCAAGACCACCCGCCAACTCGCGGCCGAGGTGGCCCGGCTCATTCGCAACGCACGCGCGGGCACGCTGAAACCGACCGAGCTGCAGGGCTCGACGTTCACGGTGTCGAACTTCGGCGCGCTCGGCCTCGACGACGGAGTGCCCGTCATCAACTACCCCGAAGCCGCCATCCTCGGCGTCGGCTCGCTCAAAGCGCGCGCCGTCGTGGTCGACGACGCCGTCGTCGCGCGTCCGACGATGAACCTCACCTGCGCGTTCGACCACCGCATCGCCGACGGCGCGCAGGTGGCGGCGTTCCTGTGCGACCTGCGCGATCTGATCGAAGCGCCGGACACGGCGCTGCTCGATCTGTAGCGCCTATGGCTCACGGCGGTTCATGCCCGTGCGGCAGCGGAGACGTCTACGCCGCGTGCTGCGAACCCCTGCACGACGGTGCGCGCCTCGCCGCCACGGCCGAGGAGCTGATGCGATCGCGCTACTCTGCGTTCGCCAAAGGCCTTGTGGACTACCTCTTCACGACGTGGCATCCGCGGACGCGACCGTCCGATGTCACCCTCGACGACGAAGTGACCTGGACCGGACTGGTCATCAGCGATGTGGTGGCCGGCGGCGAGACCGACGACCGCGGTGAGGTCGAGTTCACGGCCCGCTACCTTCGGGCGGGCCAGCCCGGCGCGATGGACGAGCGCAGCCGGTTCGATCGCAGAGTGGGACGCTGGTTCTACGTCGGCCGCGTCTAGGTCATCTGCGCCGCGCCGCGGCGAGCAGTTCGGCGAACTCGGGGGATTGGATCGAGGCCGCCTGCGGACCGAGTTCGGTGTCGACCGCGATGCGGTGCTGGTCGGTGTCGACGACGCCGGGGTTGGCGGTCGCCCGCATCGACGCCTTGGTCGCGAGCACCACCTCGCGCGGTGCTCCCGCCGGCCCCTTGGCCAGTTCTCTCGCCGCGGCCACGGGATCGTCGGCGACCTCGAGCGCCAGGCCGTACCGGACGGCGGCCTCGGCATCGAAGCGCATGCCGAACAGCAGCGACGCGCGGGCGGCCTGCGGGCCGATCGCGCGCTGCAGCATCCAGGTCGCGCCTCCGCCGGGGTGGATGCCCAACTTCTGGAATCGGGGGTCGAACAGCGCGGCGGGCCCGGCGATGCGCACGTCGGCTGCCAGCGCCAGGTTCAGCCCGGCGCCGACGGCGGGGCCGTTCACCGCCGCGATGGTCGGCAGCGCGCAGTTGGCGACGGCGAGGAAGCCGTCGTAGATCTTGCGCAGCCCGTCCTCGGTCGCCGAGCCGAGTGCGCTCAGATCGGCGCCCGCGCAGAACGCCTTGCCCGCGCCGGTGACGATCACCGCGTGCACATCCGGATCGGCTTCGGCGGCGTCGACGGCTTCGCGCAGCGCGGTGGAGATCTCGAACGTCACCGCATTTCGGCGCTCCGGGTCGTTGACGGTGAGCACCGCGACGCGGTCTTGGATGTCGATAAGTACCGGATCAGTCACCGGCTCAGCCTAGTGACCCGTCAGGGGGCGACGGTCAGCGTGACGTTGTGCAGCGCCACCGCGACATCGCTGGGCAGGATGTCGACGAAGGTCGGGACGTCGCGGATCGCGCCGCCCGAGGCGATCAGGTTTCCGGGATAGCTGGGGCTGCAAGGGAAGCCATGGCAGCGGTACCAGAAGCCCGGTGCGCTCTGGTAGGGAAACATACTGGGCGCCTGGTCGACCCGGTAGCGGCCGGGTTCGATGGAGGCCGTGGTCCAGCCCGGTCTCGGGTTCGTGGTGACGTTGAAGACGCCGTTGCTGCCGTAGCTGGGCGGGGGCGCGGCATACGCGGGCAGGGCAAGCGCGATGGCCATCGCGCCTGCCCACACCGCGGCGGCGATCCCGCGCCTCGAGTTCACGCCGCTGAGTCTATCGACCGGGCACTGCCACCAGGGAGATATCGCCCGACCGGTGGACCAGGGCCGTCAGGCGGCGGCGTCGGCCCCCGCCTTCGCGCCCTCACCGGGTGCACCGGCGTTGCCGCCCGCGGCGTCGTTTTCAGCATCGTCTGCGGTGCCGAGCGCCGGGCCGGTGACAGCGGAATCATCATGCCGCTGAACGCGTTTCGGGCCGAAGCTGTCGCGGAGCTTGCCCGGCAGGGCTCGCACGCTGTCGCGCAGCACGTTGAGCTGTGGTCGGCGCTTCTGCGCGGTATCCGGGTCGCCCGCGCCGGTCGGTCGAGTCGTGTGCGCGTTGGCCAGAGTGTTGGAGTCGGTCCGCCGTTGCGTCGTCTCCGGTTCGACCGTCGGCTCCGGGTCCACCGTCGTCTCCTGCTCGACCGCCGTTTCGGGTTGCACTGTCGGCCGCGGCGAGGACGCCGCCGAAAGACCCTGCAGGATCGCGCCGGGGACCTTCACCGCCGTGGCCAACAACTCGTCGGGCGGGGGAGCGATCCGGGCCGGGCGGTAGGCGCTCGGATCCCGGGGGATCGGATTGCCGCCGTAGTAGGCCGAGTCGACGGCCAGCTTCAGCACCGGCCCGGTGAGCTCGGCGAGCTGGTCGCCGAAGACGTCGCGGATCAGCCGGGTCAGTGGAAGCTCTTCGGCGGTGTAGGTGACGTAGGTGGTGTTGCCCCTCTCGGTCACATAGGCCGTGATCCGGTCGCCGGTGGGAGCGCTGCACTGCGCGTCCGGACAGTCCAGGACGCCCCCGGTCGCGAGGATCGCGCAGGTGTTGGCGTCGCAGTGAACGGTGGGCTTGCCCTCGGCGTCCACCGGGAGTTCGCGCTCGGACTGGTTGAGCCGGGTGTAGAGGTAGCCGACCAGAGAGTTGACCGCGGCGACGGGGTTCAGCACGTCGGCCGGGGCGTTGGAGTTGTAGTCGTACTCGTAGCCGGTGTTGACGACGCGCAGCGCGGGCACGTTGCTCGGGGTCGGGATCGGGTTCACCCCGATCAGCGCGAACCACGGATATCGGGTGCCGAAGCCGCCGTCGGGCCGCGCCACGTCGTTGTCGAGGATGAAGACGGTGTCCTTCAGATCCGTCCGATTCCGCAGGAGCAGCAAACTGGCGTTCGCCGCGCCCCAGCCGGACGCCAATACCGCGTTGTGTTCGCCGGCGTGGTCGCGCAGGGCCTGCTCGATGCCGCCAGGACCGGTGCGGAAGTCGACGTAGACGACGTCGCCGCCGCCGTGGTAGTCCGTGTACCGGGGAGTGTCGAACTTCCCGCCGAAGAACTCCGCCACGCCCGCCCCAGTCGGGTTCGTCGAGCTGCCCACGACGATGAGGGCGGTCAGATCGACCACCGTCGAGGCGATGGAGGCCGGCTGGGTGGCCGCGAGGCCGACGACACAGGTAGCGACCCCCGCGGCGGCCACGCCCGTCGCCAACCGCGTCCACCTTTTGCCCGAAGCGGCCATCCTTCGCCCTCCCACCCCATGCGCAGCAAACATCAACGCTTGGCGTGATAGTACGCGACGGGCTACAGCTTGGCGATCAGAGCCGCGGCGCGGACGTCTTCGCCGACGGTCAGCGCGATGTCCACGGCGTCACCGCGGCGCGCCCACCCGATGGTCACGTCCTCGCCGTACCGGATGGGCCTGCGGTATTCGACCACCGTGCGGTACGGGGCGCGACCGAGGTCGGGTACGTGCGCCATCACTTCGTGGATGGCGTGCCAGTAGGCGGTGTTGGTGACATGTTCGAAGATGTCGATGTCGGTGCGACGCAGCGGGAACGGCACCACCTCGTCGGCGTCCTCGAGGTTGGTCAGCCAGGGCCGCCACTTGAGGCGGAGTTCGTCGGTGGTGGTGGCGAACCGCGCGATGAGGCTGTCCGAGGCGCGCTGCGGCGTCAGCGTCTTGCTGTTGATGGCGATCCAGAAGCCTTCGGTCTCGATGCGGCCGCCGTCGCTGCCGACCAGGTCGACGCGCATCGTGCACCACCGGGTGGACAGCGCAGAGCACCAGCGGCTGAACGAGATCTCGTTGGGGAACTCGATCGGCTCGATCACATCGATGACCGTGCGTTGGACGAGCCAATGGGGGTGGTCGTCGGCCTCGCCTGCGTCGACGAGGTTCTCCGCCCCGACCTCCTGGATGTAGCGCGCAACGCCGTCGAGGCGCAGGTGCAGGTCGCCGTCGATGTCGCCCGTGGCCACCCGCCACGCTGTGCGATAGACGTATCCCGTATCCGGCAGCGGGCTCAGCCGGTGCTCGAGGTCGTTGGTCGGCATCGGGTCAAGTATGTCCGGACCGAAATCCGGCGATGAGCGCCCCCGGCAGGGATCGAACCTGCGACCAGCCGCTTAGAAGGCGGCTGCTCTATCCGCTGAGCTACGGGGGCAACGCCACGAGAGTCTATCGCCAGGGCCTGCAGGCTCACGGATTAAAGCCGCCTCGCCGCCTCGCACCGCCGACTAGCGTGGTGGCCACACGATCACGAGCAGGAGGACGCGACGGCCCATGAGCGACGTGCCGGAACTCGACGCGGCGGGACTCCCTGAGGAACTCAGCCCACTCGACCAGATCCTGCACCGCGGCGAGGCCAATCCGCGTACCCGCTCGGGGATCATGACCGTCGAGCTTCTGGACTGCGCGCCGGACTGGGATACGTTCCGCGCCAAGTTCGACGCCGCCTCGCGCAAGGTTCTGCGGCTGCGGCAGAAGGTCGTGATGCCGACGCTGCCGACCGTGGCGCCGAGGTGGGTGGTGGACCCCGACTTCAACCTCGACTTCCACCTCCGTCGGGTGCGCGCCCCGCAACCCGGCACGTTCCGTCAGGTGCTCGACCTCGCCGAGGTGGCCGCGCAGTCGCCGCTCGACATCTCCCGGCCGCTGTGGACGGCAACGCTGGTCGAGGGGCTCGCCGACGACCGCGCCGCGATGGTCGTTCACCTCAGCCATGCGGTCACCGACGGGGTCGGCGGAGTCGAGATGTTCGCCAATCTCTATGACCTCGAGCGCGACCCGTCGCCGCAGCCGCTGCCGCCCCTTCCCATCCCGCAGGACCTGTCGCCCAACGACCTGATGCGCCAAGGGCTCGTCCGGCTGCCCGGCACCATCGCGGGTCGCGTGCGCGGAGCGTTGTTCGGCGCCGCGCACGTCGCAGGGGAGGTGATCCGCGACCCGATCTCCCGGCTCGGCGGCGCTGTCGGATACGCCATGTCGGGTGCGCGCGTGATCGGTCCGGTCGCCGATCCGTCGCCAGTGCTGCGGCGACGCAGCCTGTCGTCGCGCAGCGAAGCCATCGACATCGAGTTCGGCATCCTGCACCGGGCCGCCAAGGCGGCCGGCGGTTCGATCAACGACGCGTATCTGGCGGGTTTGTGCGGCGCGCTGCGGCTCTACCACGAAGCCAAGGGCGTACCGCTCGACACGCTGCCGATGGCCGTTCCGGTCAACCTCCGCTCGGACGCGGACCCGGCGGGCGGAAACCGGTTCGCGGGTCTGAACCTCGCCGCGCCGATCGGCCTGACGGACCCCGAGATCCGCATCCGCAACATCCGCTCGCAGATGACCACCAAGCGCGAGGAACGCGCGATCGACATGGTCAGCGCCATCGCTCCGTTGGTCGGCCTGCTACCCGACACCGCCCTCGAGACGATGGCCGGCTCGATCGTGAACTCCGACGTCCAGGCCAGCAATGTCCCGGTGTACGCGGGGGACACCTACATCGCGGGCGCAAAAGTCCTGCGCCAGTACGGACTTGGCCCGCTGCCGGGCGTGGCGATGATGGTGGTGCTGATCTCGCGCTCGGGGTACTGCACGATCACCACCCGCTACGACCGCGCGGCGATCACCGACCAGGAGTTGTGGGCGCGCTGCCTGCTGTCGGGTTTCGACGAGGTCCTCGCCCTGGGCGGCGACGGTCGAGCCGAACCCGCCTCGTTCACCGTCGACCCGGCCCCTTCCACTGTCTCGTCGTCGAATGGGAGTGCAGCGCAATGACTTCGCCAAACGGCCAGAGCGCCCGGCGCACCATGCGGCTGCCGGGTTCGGTCGCCGAGATCCAGGCCAGCCCGCAGGGACCCGAAGTCGGTGCGTTCTTCGATCTCGACGGCACCCTGGTCGCCGGCTTCACCGGCGTCGTGATGACGCAGGACCGGTTTCGTCGTCGCCAGATGTCGATGGGCGAGTTCATCGGCATGGTTCAGGCCGGCCTCAACCACCAACTGGGGCGGTCGGAGTTCGAGGACCTGATCGGCAAGGGTGCGCGCATGCTGCGCGGCAATTCGCTCGAGGACGTCGACGAACTCGCCGAGCGGTTGTTCGTCCAGAAGATCGTCGGCCGGATCTATCCCGAGATGCGCGAGTTGGTGCGCGCGCACATGGCCCGCGGCCACACCGTCGTCCTCAGCTCCTCGGCGCTGACGGTGCAGGTCGAGCCCGTCGCCCGCTTCCTCGGCATCTCGAATGTGTTGAGCAACAAGTTCGAGATCGACGAACACGGATTGCTCACCGGCGAGGTGACGCGCCCGATCATCTGGGGGCCGGGCAAGGCCAGGGCGGTGCAGAAGTTCGCCGCCGAGCACGGCGTCGACCTGTCGATGAGCTACTTCTACGCCGACGGCGACGAGGACGTCGCGCTGATGTATCTGGTGGGAAACCCGCGCCCGACGAATCCGGGAGGCAAACTCGCCGCGGTCGCCGCGAAGCGGGGCTGGCCGGTGCTGCGCTTCAGCAGTCGCAGTGGCGCGAGCCCGGTCTCGCAACTGCGCACGGCGGCGGGTATCGCCACCATGGGACCCATCGCGGCCGGAGCGCTCGGCCTCGGGCTGTTGACGCGGAGCAAGCGCAACGGGGTCAACTTCTTCACCGCGGCCTTCGGCCGGGCGCTGATGAGCACCCTTGGCATCAACATCAACGTGTTGGGCAAGGAGAACCTGACCAAGAAGCGTCCCGCGGTGTTCCTGTTCAATCACCGCAACCAGGCCGACCCGTTGATCGCAGGCCACTTGGTGGACACCAACTTCACGTCGGTGGGCAAGAAGGAATTGGAGAAGGATCCGATCGTCGGCACCCTCGGCAAGATCATGGACGCCGCGTTCATCGACCGCGAGGACCCGCAGAAGGCGGTCGAGGGGCTCAAGAAGGTCGAGGAACTCGCGCGCAAGGGGCTGTCGATCCTGATCGCGCCGGAGGGCACCCGGCTGGACACAACCGAGGTGGGGCCGTTCAAGAAGGGGCCGTTCCGGATCGCGATGTCAGCCGGTATTCCGTTGGTGCCCATCGTCATTCGCAACGCCGAAGTGATCGCGGCGCGTGATTCGAGCACCTTCAACCCGGGCACGGTCGACGTCGTGGTCTATCCGCCGATCCCGGTCGACGACTGGACGCACGACAATCTCGGGGAGCGCATCGCCGAGGTGCGCCAGCTCTACCTCGACACGTTGGCGAACTGGCCGCACGACGAGTCGTCTCTTCCCGAGCTCTACGACCGCAACGTGCGGCCGAAGAGCACCCCCGCCAAGAAGTCGGCGGCGAAGAAGGCGGCCAAGAAGGCGACCAAGTCCGAGGCCAAGTACGCGACGAAGTCGGTGCGTAATGCGCCGGCCGCCAAAAAGTCGGCACCGAAATCCGCGGGGAGGGGGCGTCCGTGAAGCCGTCCGCCGACCAGTACACGCCCTTCACGCCCACCGGTGACGCGCTGGTGCTGGCGTCGGCTTCCTCTGCGGCCGAACGTGATCTGCTCGACGACTGGCTCGAGCGGCAACGGCGCGAGAACCCCGAGGCCAAGATCGACGTCCTGCTGTTGCCGTACGAGGACCCGCCTGCCGGTGTGCTGGCTTCGCTCGTGTCCGAACTCGAAGCGGGAGAAGACCGCTCCGTGGTGCCTGTGCGCGTGTTCTGGGTGCCCGGCGGCCTGCCCACCCGATCCAAGGTGGTGGCGCTGCTCTCGGGCCGCGACACCTACCGTCCGCCCGAGATTCTGCAGCGCCGCATCCTGCGCCGCGACCGGACGCGAGCCCGCGTCGTCGCCGGTGAACCGGCGAAGGTCTCCGAACTGCGTCAGCAATGGGCCGACACCACCGTCGCCGAAAACCCCCGGGAATTCGCGCGGTTCGTGATCCGCCGCGCGATCCTGGCGATCGAGCGGGTCGAACTGCGGCTGCTGGGGCCGGAATACAAATCACCACGGCTCATCAAGCCGGAGTTGTTGGCGTCGGCGCGTTTCCGCGAAGGCCTGTCCAAGATTCCGGGTGCGGACCTGGAGACCGCGGGGGAGATGCTCGACGAGCTCTCCACGGGGTGGAGCCGGTTCTCCGTCGATTTGATTCCGTCGTTGGGGCGCGCGATCTTCAGCCGCGGCTTCGATCCCAACATCGACTACGACCGCGACGAGGTCGAGTTGATGCGGCGCAACCTGGAGAACCATCCGGCCGTGCTGTTGTTCTCGCACCGGTCCTACCTCGACGGCGTGATCGTTCCGGTGGCGATGCAGGAGAACCGGTTACCGCCGGTGCACACCTTCGCGGGCATCAACCTCTCGTTCGGCTTCATGGGGCCGTTGATGCGCCATTCGGGTGTCATCTTCCTGCGTCGCAAGCTCGACGACCCGCTCTACAAGTATGTGCTGCGGCAGTTCGTCGGCTACATCGTCGAGAAGCGATTCAACCTCAGCTGGTCGATCGAGGGTACGCGGTCGCGGACCGGAAAGATGTTGCCGCCCAAGCTCGGCCTGCTCGCCTACGTGGCCGACGCGTACCTCGACGGCCGCAGCGAGGACATCCTGCTGCAGCCCGTGTCGATCAGCTTCGACCAGCTGCACGAGACGTCCGAATACGCCGCCTACGCCCGCGGCGGCGAGAAGACGCCCGAAAGCCTGTCGTGGATGTACAACTTCATCAAGGCCCAGGGCGAGCGCAACTACGGCAAGATCTATGTCCGCTTCCCTGAGGCCGTCTCCATGCGCGAGTACCTCGATGCGCCGCACGGGCCGATGACCACCGATGAGAGTGCCAAACGCCTTGCCCTGCAGAAGATGGCGTTCGAAGTGTCGTGGCGGATCCTGCGGGCCACACCGGTCAACGCCTCGGCACTGGTGTCGGCGCTGTTGCTTACCACGCGCGGAATCGCGTTGACGCTGAGCCAGATTCATCACACGCTGCAGCCGTCGCTGGACTACCTCGAGCGTAAGCAGACCCCGATGACCAACAGCGCGTTGCGGTTGCGCACCCCAGAAGGGGTGCGGGCCGCGCTCGACGCGCTGTCCAACCGGCACCCCGTCACCTGCGTCGAGGGCGGGCGCGAGCCCGTCTGGCGGATCGCTCCCGAGGACGAACACGAAGCGGCGTTCTACCGCAACACCCTCATCGACGCGTTCCTCGAGACCTCGCTGGTCGAGTTGGCGCTGGTGCACGCCGGCCGCGCGGGCTCCGACCGGCTGGAGGCGTTCTGGTCGCAGGTGATGCGGCTGCGCGATCTGCTCAAGTTCGACTTCTACTTCGCCGATTCGGCGGCGTTCCGTGAGCACGTCGCCGAGGAGCTGTCCTGGCAGAGCGGCTGGGAGGAGCAGGTGACCGGCGGCGAACAGCGGGTCGAGGGATTACTGCGGACCAAGTCGCCGCTGTTGGCGGGCGCGATGCTGCGACCCTTCTTCGAGGCGTACCAGATCGTCGCCGATGCGCTGCTCGACGCCCCTGCCGAGATCGACGAGAAGGACCTGACGAAGAAGGCGCTCGGACTGGGCAACCAGTACGTCGCGCAGAGCCGGGTGCGCAGCAACGAAGCGGTGTCGGCGTTGCTGTTCGCGACCGCCCGCCAGGTCGCCGCCGACCAGGACCTGCTCGAACCCGCCGCCGACCTGCACGAGCGCCGCACCGCGTTCCGGGACGAACTGCGGGCCATCCTGCGCGATATGGACAAGGTCGAGCAGATCGCCCGCGAGCAGTTCATCGCGCGTGAGATCGCGCGCCGTGAGGCGCGCCAAGCCTCCTGAGTCCGCCGAGCGCACGATTGTGTACGTGTTTCGCAAGCAGCGGCGTGAGCAACCGTACGCTCGGCGATTCCTCTAGAGGCTGAGCCGCGCCATACGCTGGTGGGATGACGACGACGGCATCGGGCGTGCGCACCAGCGCGGTATGGCCGGTGCTGGTCGGGGTCGCTGTCCTGGCGGGGACGATCGCCGCGGGCATCGGCGCTCTGTCGCTGGCCGACGCGCTGAGTGCGACCGGACTGCCGGATCCCGGGCCGATCACGACCTACGGCCTGCCGTTCGTTCGGGCCGCAGGTGAGATCGCGGCGGTCATCGCCGTCGGGTCCTTCCTGTTCGCCGCGTTCCTGACGCCGCCTCAAACCAACGGCGTGCTCGACGCCGGCGGGTACCGCGCGCTGCGCCTGGGCACCGGCGCGTCCGCGGCGTGGACGGTGTGCGCGGCGCTGATGGTTCCGTTGACGGTCTCCGACGTCTCCGGTCAGCCACTGAGCCAGACCCTCGACCCGGTGGCCGTCTGGTCGGCGGCCGACCTCGTCGACATGGCCAGCGCGTGGCGGTGGACGGCGTTCCTGGCCGCCGCCGTCACGGTCGCCAGCCTGCCGGTGCTGCGCTGGTCCTGGACGCCGGTCCTGCTGGGCGGGGCGCTGACGACGCTGATCCCGCTCGGGTTGGCCGGGCATTCGTCCACCGGCGGCGCCCACGACATGGCCACCAACAGCCTGTTGTTTCACCTGGGTGCCGCTGCGCTGTGGGCGGGCGGGCTGCTCGCCCTGCTGGTACATGCGATGCGGCGCGGTAAGCACGCCGACCTCGCCGCCCGCCGGTTCTCGGCGCTCGCGTTCGGGTGCTTCGTCGTCATGGCCGTCAGCGGCGTGATCAACGCGCTCGTGCGCGTCGAACCGGCCGACCTGGTGCGCACCGAGTACGGCTGGTTGATCGTCGCGAAGATCTGCGCACTGTCCCTGCTCGCGGTGATCGGCTGGTGGCAACGCCGCTCCGCGGTGGCCGCGTTGCAGGACGACCCGGACGCGCGCGGTCCGCTGGTGCGTCTGGCGCTGCTCGAGGCGCTGCTGTTCGGGGCGACGTTCGGCATCGCGGTCGGGCTCGGTCGCACTCCTCCACCGCCGCTGGTCGAACAGCCCAGCCCGGTCGAGGTGGGGATCGGATACGACCTAGCAGGCCCACCCACTTTCGAGCGGATTCTGCTCGACTGGCGTTTCGACCTGATCTTCGGCACCGCCGCGATCGTCTTCGCGGTGGTCTACCTGCTCGGTGTGCGTCGCCTTCGCCGTCGGGGTGACGCGTGGCCGGTCGGACGGACGCTGGGTTGGCTGTGCGGCTGCGCGTCGCTGCTGATCGCGACGTCGTCGGGCCTGGGCCGCTACATGCCCGCCATGTTCTCGATGCACATGATCGCCCACATGACACTGTCGATGCTGGTGCCGATCCTGCTGGTGCTCGGCGCGCCGATGACGCTGGCCCTGCGGGCGCTGCCGACGGCGGGACGCGGTGAGCCGCCGGGTCCGAGGGAGTGGCTGCTGGCCGCGTTGCACTCGGGGGTGTCGCGGTTTTTGACACAGCCGATCATCGCGACGGTCATCTTCGTCGCCGGTTTCTATGGGCTCTACTTCGGCGGGCTGTTCGACGCGGCGGTCGACAAGCACGGCGCACATGTGCTGATGAATCTGCACTTCCTGCTCAGCGGATACCTCTTCTATTGGGTCACGATCGGAATCGATCCGGCGCCGCGCCAGATTCCTCACCTCGGCAAGGTCGCGATGGTGTTCGCCTCGCTGCCGTTGCACGCGTTCTTCGGTGTGGTGCTGATGGGCACCAAGACCGTGCTGGGCGAGCCGTTCTACCGGTCACTGCAGTTGAGCTGGCACACCGACTTGCTCGCCGATCAGCGCACCGGCGGCGGAATCGCCTGGGCCGCTGGTGAGGTCCCACTCGTGGTGGTGATGCTCGCGCTGCTGATCCAGTGGACGCGCAGCGACCAGCGCACGGCCAAACGAATCGACCGGGCCGCCGACCGCGACGACGACGCGGAGCTCGCCGCCTACAACGCGATGCTCGCCGAGCTCGCCCGCCGCGACGCCTCGTCGCGCTGAGATCCGGCGAGCTAGGCGCCCAGACCGACGCTTTGGCTGGTTTCCGGCCCGGGAATCGACCATTGCGTCGGTTTCGGGAACGGTGGGAGCCAGACCGACGGCCGTCTGCGTCCCACCAGTGTGGAGATTCCGTTCGTCGGCCGTGACGCCGTGGCCGCCGGCCACCTCACCAGAGCCCACCTGCGCAGTCACTATCGGCCGCTGTACCGCGGCGTCTATATCCCGCGGGGCCACGAGGTGTCGCTGCGCGAGCGGATCGCCGGCGTATCCTTCGCCTCGCCTTCGGCGGTGATCGCCGGGGTGGCCGCTTCCGCGATGCACGGGGCGAAATGGGTCGTGGACGACGTCCCCATCGAATTGGTCGCGGCGGTCCGGCGCCAGCGCGGGCTGATCGCGCGCGACGAGACCCTGGACGAGGACGAGGTCACCTCGGTCGCGGGCATCCGGGTGACCACGCCGGCCCGGACCGCGTTCGACCTGGGCCGCCATCAGCCTCGTGACCGGGCTGTCGCACGCCTGGACGCGTTGATGAATGCGTGCCCGTTCGCCACCGAGGACGTCGCGCTACTGGCGAAACGTCATCGCGGTGTGCGTGGTCTGCGCCAGCTACGGGCGGCGCTGCCGCTCGTCGACGGTGGCGCCGAGTCGCCGAGGGAAACATGGCTGCGGCTGCTGTTCATCGATGCCGGCCTACCTCGCCCCGCCACACAATTCGTCGTCCGTGACGAGTGGGACCGCTACGTCCGGCGCATCGACATGTGTTGGGAGGACTTCAAAGTCGGCGCGGAGTACGACGGAGAACAACACCTCACCAGCCGACGACAGTACGTGCTCGATGTTCAGGTCAATCGCGTACTGCAGCGGCTCGGCTGGCACGTCATCCACGTCATCAAAGAGGACCGCGGGGTCGACATCGTCGAGCAGGCGCGAATTGCCCTGCTGTCGCGGGGCTGGCGCCCGTAGGTTCCGGGGACGCCTCGAAACCGACGCAATGGTCGATCGCGGGTGGGTAAACCAGCCAAAACGTCGGTCTGGCGACAACGAACGCACCATCCACAACGACGAATTCATCCACAGGGCCGCCTGGCGACGGAGCGTGCCGAGTCTCGGTGTCGGCGCCGCGGCGCTCAATAGCGGTGTCACCGAGACGCCACAAGGCGATCGGCAAGCAAACGCAAAGAAACAGGAGATCGTCATGTTCGAGACACCGTTCACCATCGTCGGCAACATCGTCACCGACCCGATCCATCGGCGGGTGGGGGATCAGGAGATGGTCCGGTTCCGGGTCGCGAGCAACTCGCGCCGCCGCACGGCCGAGGGAACATGGGAGCCCGGAAACTCGTTGTTCGTGACGGTGAATTGCTGGGGGAGGGTGGTTGCCGGGCCTGGCGCGGCGCTGGTCAAGGGCGACCCCGTCATCGTCGTCGGACACGTTTATACAAGCGAATACGACGACCGGGACGGCAACCGACGCTCGTCGGTCGAAGTGCGCGCCACATCGGTCGGGCCGGATCTGGCCCGGTGCACGGCACGCATCGACCGAGGGCGGCAGCAGTCCGAACACCGGTTCACCGACCCGGAAAACCACTCCGAAGACACCGGTGATGACGACGACACGGAGCAGCCCGACACGGCGCTGCCCCTGACCGCGTAGCGCGGGGACGCCGCCGGCGCAGGACCTCGAGTAGCTCACTCGGCTGCGCCGGCGGGGCCACGCCTACGATGGTCCGCGAGCATCACCGAGAGACTCGCAACTTTTGAAAGGCATCCGACGGCATGGCCGAATTCATCTATTCGATGCGGAAGGTCCGCAAGGCGCACGGCGACAAGGTCATCCTCGACGACGTCAGCCTGAACTTCCTTCCGGGCGCGAAGATCGGCGTCGTCGGTCCCAACGGGGCCGGCAAGTCGAGCGTCTTGCGGATCATGGCCGGGCTGGACCAGCCCAACAACGGCGACGCGTTCCTGCAGCCCGGAGCGACTGTGGGCATCCTGCAGCAGGAACCGCCGCTCAACGAGGACAAGACCGTCCGCGAGAACGTCGAAGAGGGCGTGGCGATCAAGGAGAAGCTGAACCGCTACAACGAGGTCGCCGAGCTGATGGCCACCGACTACTCCGATGAGCTGATGGAGGAGATGGGCCGGCTGCAGGAGGAGCTCGACGCCGCCGACGCCTGGGACATCGACTCGCAGCTCGAGCAGGCGATGGACGCGTTGCGCTGCCCGCCGCCCGACGACCCGGTCACCCATCTGTCCGGAGGCGAGCGCCGACGGGTCGCGTTGTGCAAGCTGCTGCTGTCCAAGCCCGACCTGCTCCTTCTCGATGAGCCCACCAACCACCTGGACGCCGAGAGCGTGCAGTGGCTCGAACAGCACCTCGCCGAGTACAAGGGCGCGATCCTCGCCGTCACGCACGACCGGTACTTCCTGGACAACGTCGCCGAGTGGATCCTCGAACTCGACCGCGGACGGGCTTATCCGTACGAGGGCAACTACTCGACGTACCTGGAGAAGAAGGCCGAGCGCGTCGCCGTGCAGGGACGCAAGGACGCCAAACTGCAGAAGCGTCTCCAAGACGAGCTCGCCTGGGTTCGGTCGGGCGCCAAGGCACGGCAGGCCAAGAGCAAGGCCCGCCTGCAGCGCTACGAGGAGATGGCCGCCGAGGCGGAGAAGACTCGCAAGCTCGACTTCGAGGAGATCCAGATTCCGACGCCGCCACGGCTGGGCAACGTCGTCGTCGAGGTCGAGCACCTCGACAAGGGCTTCGACGGCCGCACCCTGATCAAGGACCTGTCGTTCACGCTGCCGCGTAACGGCATCGTCGGGGTCATCGGTCCCAACGGTGTCGGTAAGACGACGCTGTTCAAGACCATCGTGGGCCTCGAGCAGCCCGACAGCGGCACGGTCAAGGTCGGCGAGACGGTCAAGTTGAGCTACGTCGACCAGAGCCGTGCGGGCATCGACCCGAAGAAGACGGTGTGGGAGGTCGTCTCCGACGGGCTGGATTACATCGAGGTCGGCCAGAACGAAATCCCCTCGCGGGCCTACGTCTCCGCGTTCGGCTTCAAGGGGCCGGACCAGCAGAAGCCGGCCGGTGTGCTGTCCGGCGGTGAACGCAACCGGCTCAACCTCGCGTTGACCCTCAAGGAGGGCGGCAACCTGATCCTGCTCGACGAGCCGACCAACGACCTGGACGTCGAAACGCTGTCATCGCTGGAGAACGCACTCGAGAGCTTCCCCGGCTGCGCGGTCGTGATCTCCCACGACAGGTGGTTCCTGGACCGCACGTGTACCCACATCCTGGCGTGGGAGGGCGACGAGGACAACGAGGCCAAGTGGTTCTGGTTCGAGGGCAACTTCGGTGCCTACGAGGAGAACAAGGTCGAACGGCTCGGCGCAGAGGCCGCCCGCCCGCACCGCGTGACGCACCGAAAGCTCACCCGCGACTGATCCGGCGGGGTACCCGCAAAGCCCGCGCGCGGGCTACTAGGGTCGACTTCTGCGGACCGCGGAGCCGCTTCGCTCATCGGGGCTGGTGGTGACATCCAACGGCGGAGGTCCGCGCCTACAGTTCAGGAGCGTCGCATGTCGGTGAATCCGGGAGACGTCGGGAGATCAGCGGGCGCCGGGGTCGGCGTCACCGGGGCCAACCACTCTCCTGGACTTGACGACCAGACCATGGGGCGGCTCGCGCGGGCCTATCTGGAGACCTATCGGGGTCCGCACGCCGACGCTCCCGCCGCCGATTCCACGGTCACCATGCCGGTGACGGCGACGGCGCATCAGGTCGTCACGCCGAGCCTCATCGCCGCGCATCACCGGCTCGGTCGCTTCCGCCCCTACGGCGATACCCGCGTCGAGGTGTACCGCGCCGACGACCCGGCCGGGTTCGGCCCCGCGCTGCAGATCGTCACCGACAACTCCGCGATGGTGATGGACTCGGTCACGGTGCTGCTGCACCGCTTCGGCGTCGCCTACACCGCGATCATGAACCCGGTGCTGCGGGTACACCGTGCGCGCGCAGGCGAACTGCTCGACATCGCGCCGGCCGCTGAAGCCGGCGGGTCCCGCGACGGGGTGTTCGAGGCCTGGATCCACGTTCAGCTCGCGGCGACGGTCGACCCCAAGGCGCTGGCTCAGGTGGCGCAGATGCTGCCGAGCGTGCTCGCCGATGCACGTCACGTCGCACTCGATTCTGACGAGTTGTCGTCGACGCTGCGCCGGTTGGCGCACGACGTGGCCACCGACACCGGCGGCAGGTTCCGCGGACCCGACCGCGAGGACGTCGCCGCGCTGTTGCGATGGCTGGCCGACGGACATTTCGTGCTGCTGGGCTACCAGCGGTGTTCGATACAGGACGGCCGGTCGTCAGTCGATCCGTCCAGCCGGCTGGGGGCGCTTCGGCTGCGCCACGATGTGCTGCCGCCGCTGACCGACGACGACGACCTTCTCGTGTTGGCGCAGGCCACCATTCCGAGCTATCTGCGTTACGGCGCCTACCCTCACATCGCGGTCGTGCGCGAACAACACGGACCGACCGTCATCGAACACCGCTTCGTCGGCTTGTTCACGGTGGCGGCCATGAACGCCAACGTGCTTGAGATCCCGTTGATCTCGCGCAGGGTGAACGAGGCGCTGTCGCTGTCCCGCAACGACCCCAGCCACCCCGGACAACTGCTGCTAGACATCATCCAGACCATCCCTCGCGCGGAATTGTTCGCCCTGTCGGCGCAGGACGTGCTGGACATGGTGAAGGCCGTCGTCGACCTCGGGTCCCGCCGGCGCACGTTGCTGTTCATGCGTGCCGATTCGCTCGCGCAGTTCGTCTCGTGCCTGGTGTACCTGCCGCGCGACCGTTACACCACCGCGGTGCGGTTGGAGATGCAGGACATCCTCGTGCGCGAACTCGGCGGTGTCAGCATCGAGTACACCGCGCGGGTGAGCGAATCGCCATGGGCGGTAGTTCATTTCGCGGTACGAATGCCCGACGGCACCAACGCCCGCGACATCGACACGTCCCCGAACAACGAGTCGCGGATCCAGGATCTGCTCACCGAAGCGGCGCGCACCTGGGGTGACCGGTTGATCGGCGCGGTGAAGACGGGTTCGATCAATCAGCGCACGGCGCAACACTATTCCGCCGCCTTCCCCGAGGCGTACAAGCAGGCGGTCGCGCCGCTCGACGCGATCGATGACATCGCGGTCATCGAAGACCTGCAGGACGGTTCGATCCAACCGGTGCTCACCGATCTCGAGGAGGGCGCCGCGCAGCTCACGTTATATCTGGGTGGGCACTCCGCGTCATTGAGCGATCTGCTGCCGATGCTGCAGTCGATGGGCGTGGTGGTTCTCGAAGAGCGACCGTTCACCGTCGAACGTCCCGACGGGCTCGTAGTGTGGATCTACCAGTTCAAAATCTCACCGCACAAGTCGATCCCGCACATCGAGTCCGAATCCGAGCGAACCGGAACCGCCACGCGTTTCGCCGACGCGCTGACCGCGATCTGGCAGGGCCGCGCCGAGACCGACCGGTTCAACGAGCTGGTGATGCGGGCCGGCCTGAACTGGCAGCAGGTCTCGGTGCTGCGCAGCTACGCGAAATACCTGCGCCAGGCGGGTTTTCCGTACAGCCAGTCACACATCGAGGCCGTCGTCAACGACCACGCCAAGACCGCCCGTTCGCTGGTCGAACTGTTCGAGGCGCTGTTCTGTCCGTTCGAGGACGAGCAGGAGGACGCACCGAAACGGCGTGACGCCCAGGCGGCCGCGGCGGCGGTGAGCGCCGACATCGACGCACTGGTCAGCCTGGACACGGACCGCGTGCTGAGGGCGTTCGCGTCGATGATCCAAGCGACGCTGCGCACCAACTACTTCGTCAGGCGGCAGGAGTCGGCCCGGTGCGAGGACGTGTTGTCGTTCAAACTCGATCCCGGATTGATCGACGAATTACCGCTGCCGCGACCGAAGTTCGAGATCTTCGTGTACTCGCCGCGGGTCGAGGGTGTGCACCTGCGGTTCGGTTACGTCGCGCGCGGCGGCTTGCGCTGGTCGGACCGACGCGAGGACTTCCGCACCGAAATCCTCGGGTTGGTCAAGGCGCAGGCCGTCAAGAACGCGGTGATCGTGCCTGTCGGCGCCAAGGGCGGTTTCGTCGTCAAGCAGCCGCCGACACCGACCGGAGATGCCGCCGACGACCGCGAAGCCCAACGCGCCGAGGGCGTGTCGTGTTACAAGCTGTTCATCGCCGGTCTGCTCGACCTGACCGACAACGTCGACAAGGGGTCCGGACAGGTCACCCCGCCGCCGGATGTGGTGCGCCGCGACAGCGACGACGCCTATCTCGTCGTCGCCGCCGACAAGGGCACCGCGACGTTCTCCGACATCGCCAACGAGGTCGCCAAGTCCTACGGCTTCTGGCTCGGCGACGCGTTCGCGTCGGGCGGTTCGGTGGGGTACGACCACAAAGCCATGGGCATCACCGCCAGAGGCGCGTGGGAGTCGGTCAAGAGGCACTTCCGCGAAATGGGTGTCGACACCCAGTCCGAAGACTTCACCGTCGTCGGTGTCGGCGACATGAGCGGCGACGTATTCGGCAACGGCATGTTGCTGTCCAAGCACATTCGCCTGTTGGCCGCCTTCGACCACCGCCACATCTTCATCGACCCCGATCCCGACGCGGCGCGCTCGTGGGAGGAGCGCAAGCGTCTGTTCGACCTGCCGCGGTCGAGCTGGGAGGACTACGACTCCTCGCTGATCAGCGAGGGCGGCGGCGTATACAGCAGGGAGCACAAGTCGATCCAGATCAGCTCGCAGGCCCGCGCCGCGCTGGGCATCGACGACAATGTCGATGAGCTGACCCCGCCCAACCTGATCAAGGCGATCCTGAAGGCGCCGGCCGACCTGTTGTTCAACGGTGGTATCGGCACCTACATCAAGGCCGAATCCGAATCCGACTCCGACGTCGGCGACCGTGCGAACGACCCGGTTCGGGTGAACGGAAACCAGTTGCGGGCCAAGGTGGTCGGTGAGGGCGGCAACCTGGGTGTGACCGCGCTCGGGCGTATCGAGTTCGACCTCGCCGGAGGCCGCATCAACACCGACGCGCTGGACAACTCGGCTGGGGTCGACTGCTCCGATCATGAGGTCAACATCAAGATCCTGATCGACTCGCTGGTCACTGCGGGCAAGGTCAGCCCCGAAGATCGCACCGAACTGTTGCTGTCGATGACCGACGAGGTCGGCCGGCTGGTGCTCAGGGACAACGAGGATCAGAACGATCTGATGGGCACCAGCCGCGCCAACGCGGCGAGCCTGCTTCCGGTGCACTCGCGGATGATCAAGGCCTTCGTCGCCGACCGCGGCCTCAACCGTGAACTCGAAGCGCTGCCGTCGGAGAAGGAGATCCACCGCCGCACCGATGCCGGAATGGGTTTGACCTCACCGGAACTCGCCACGCTGATGGCTCACGTCAAGCTTGCGTTGAAGGCCGACCTGCTGGCCAGCGAGCTGCCCGATCAGGAGGCGTTCGCCTCCCGGCTGCCGTGGTACTTCCCCCAGAAACTGCGTGAGCCGTTCGCCGCGGAGATCCGGTCGCACGAACTGCGCCGCGAGATCGTCACGACCATGCTGGTCAACGACGTCATCGACACCAGCGGAATCACCTACGTGTACCGCATCAGCGAGGACGCCGGGGTGGGCCCGCTGGACGCCGTGCGCAGTTATGCCGCGGCCAACGCGATCTTCCGGATCAACGACATCTGGCGGCAGATCCGCGCGGCGGGGGACGACGGCGTTTCGGTTGCGGTGACCGACCGGATGACCCTGGATCTGCGGCGGCTGGTGGACCGGGCCGGGCGCTGGCTGCTCAACTACCGTCCTCAGCCGCTGGCGGTGGGCGCCGAGACCAACCGGTTCGCGGCCAAAGTCGCGGCATTGACACCGCGGATGTCCGAGTGGCTGCGTGGCGAGGACGAGGCCATCGTGGCCAAGGAGGCCGACGACCTCACCTCGCGCGGAGTCCCCGAGGATCTGGCGTACGAGCTGGCCACGGGGCTGTACCAGTTCAGCCTTCTCGACATCATCGACATCGGGGACATCGTGGAGCGCGAACCCGACGAGGTGGCCGACACCTACTTCGCGCTGATGAACTACCTCAACACCGATACCCTGCTCACCGCGGTGTCGCGGCTCGAGCGCGACGACCGCTGGCATTCGTTGGCGCGACTGGCGATCCGCGACGACATCTACGGGTCGCTGCGCGCTCTGTGCCTGGACGTGCTGGCGGTGGGTGAACCTGAGGAGACGGGTGAGGAGAAGATCGCCGAATGGGAGACGACGAACGGTTCCCGGGTGGACCGCGCCCGTCGCACGCTCGACGAGATTCATGAAAGCGGTCAGCACGACCTCGCGACGCTGTCGGTGGCGGCGCGTCAGATTCGCAGCATGACACGGACCAGTGGAACGGGGACTTCTCGATGACAGGCGCTGATCTCGCGCGCACCACGAGTGGGGCAGGGTTTGTCGCGCCGGTCCATGTGCGGTGGTCGGACATCGACATGTACCAGCACATCAACCACGCCACCATGGTGACGATCCTCGAGGAAGCCCGGATCCCGTTCCTGCGAGAACCGTTCGGCCCGGAAATCGAGACCATCGGCTTGCTCATCGCCGAGGTCAACATCGCGTACAAGGCCCAGTTGCGGCTGATCGACTCGCCGCTTCAGGTGACCATGTGGTCGAAGCGCGTGCGCTCGGTCGATTTCACCGTCGGCTACGAGGTGCGATCGGTGGGCGCGCCGCCGGACTCGAAGCCGGCGGTGATCGCGGACACCCAGTTGGCCGCTGTGCACATCAAAGAGCAGCGGCTGCACCGGCTTTCGCCGCAGCAAAACGAGTATCTGCAGCGCTGGACACGATGACGCGATCCGAGCGGGGCCTCTGGCTGACCGAGCTACCGCACCGCGGAGACCTCGCGACGTTCGCCGAGCGGGCTTTACGTCTCGACGAAGCCGCGGTGATCAGATTGCGTCAACGGTCCGAGGAAGTGCTGGTCGCCTGGGTCGCAACGGGATTCGATGTGCTGGCCAGCCGGGTGATCGAGGGCCGGGTCAATCCGCCGGATCTCTCCGCGGGCGCCGACGCGCTGGCCGATGGTCTGCGGACCATCGACGGTACCGGTTTCGTCGAACCTGGCTTTGCGCTGGATTCCGCCTGGCGTGGAGCACTTCCGCCGGACTCCGGCTTCGTCCACCTCGACGATGTGCCCGCCCGCTTCGTGCTCGACTTGGCGCAGCGCGGTGGGGAGTTGGCCAAAGAGCACTCCAGCAGTCACGGTCCACCGGTGTCCCTGCTGGACCAGGAGGTCGTCGCGGTCAGTTCCGGCGACGACAGCGTCGGCATCCCGATGAGGTGTGTATTCGCTTTGACGGCAATGGGTTTCCTGCCGCAATCGGGATCGGCGGTGGGAGCCGATGAGATCGTGCGGGTGCGGGTGACGCCGGCGTGGCTGCGCATCGACGCGCGGTTCGGTTCGGTGTACCGCCGCCGCGGCGACCCGGCCGTCGTCCTGCGCTGACTTTTCCCGCCGCGTGGGCTCACGCGCGAAGCCGGCGAGTGTCCGTGTTTGCACAGCGACACGCCGCTAGCGGCGTACATCTTGCGGTCGCTCGCGCCACCGCGAGCGCGCATCGCTCACAGCGCCCTAGCGTGCGATCGCTAGACCAACCACGCCGCGCTGTCGGGCGGCAGGGCGCCGTCGGACACCTCCGCGCTCGCCAGCAGAACCTGACCCTCCGGCAGCGGTATCGGCCGCGAGCCGGCGTTGAGCACGCACACCAACCCGCCGGTGCGGTGAAACACCAGGCTGTCGGCGGGCGAGTCCAGCCACTCGACCATCGAACCGTCGAATTCGGCACGCTGTGAACGCAATTCGAAAGCGCGATGGAAGAACGCCAGCGTCGACGACGGATCCGCCAACTGCTTCTCAACCGTCAGCGCCGACCATTCCGGGGGAATCGGCAACCAGGTGTCCGGGTTATCCGAGAACCCGAACGGAGGGGTGTCGCCCTCCCACGGCATCGGAACCCTGCTGCCGTCGCGCCCGCGGCGGGTGTGCCCGGAGCGCTCCCACACCGGGTCGCGCAGCGCCTCGTCGGGGAGGTCGGCGTTCGGCAGGCCCAGTTCCTCGCCGTTGTAGATGAACACGGGCCCGGGCAGCGCCAGCACGACCAGGGCCATCGCCGTGGCGCGGGCAGAGCCGACGGCACCGCCGCCGTAGCGGGTGGGCACGCGGTCGACGTCGTGGTTGGCCAGCGTCCACGTCGGGACGGCATCCACCAATCCGGCTGCGGCCATCGAGTTCTCGATCGCGTGACGGATGTCGGCGGCGTCGAACGCCGCGCGCAGGAGCCGGAAGTTGAAGCCCAGATGCAGTTCGTCGGGACGCACGTAGCGTGCGAACTGCTCGTTGTCGTAGACCCAGACCTCGCCGATCGCAACGGATTCCGGATAGTCGTCGAACACCCGCCGGATCCGGCGATGGATCTCGTGCACGCCGTCGTTGTTGAACCGGGGATCGTCGTCCATCTCGGCCAGCAGCATCTCGCGTCCCACGATCTTCATGTCGGGAAGCCCGGGCGGCTTGGCCATCCCGTGCGCGACGTCGATGCGGAAGCCGTCGACGCCGCGGTCGAGCCAGAACCGCAGTGTCCGTTCGAGGTCGTCGAAGACCTCGGGGTTCTCCCAGTTGAGGTCGGGCTGCTCGGCGTCGAACAGGTGCAGATACCACTGGCCGGGGTTGCCGTCGGCTTCGGTCACCCGGGTCCACGCAGGCCCACCGAACACCGACAGCCAATTGTTGGGGGGTTTCGAACCGCCGGGCCCGGTGCCGTCGCGGAAGATGTAGCGCTCGCGCTGCGCGCTGCCCGGGCTCGCGGCCAGCGCCGCCTGGAACCATGGATGCGCGGAGCTGGTGTGGTTGGGCACCAGATCCATCGTCACCTTCATGCCCAGGTCATGGGCGGCGGCGGTGAGCCGGTCCAACGCCGCCAGGTCGCCGAACAGAGGGTCGACGTCGCGCGGGTCGGTTACGTCGTAGCCGTTGTCGGCCATCGGCGAGACCATCACCGGGTTGAGCCAGATCGCGTCGACGCCGAGTGCCTTGAGATAGTGCAGGCCGGAGGTCACCCCGTCGAGGTCGCCGACCCCGTCACCGTTGCTGTCGCGGAACGAGCGCGGATAGACCTGATAGAACAGCGCGTCAGACCACCAAGGATTCGTCATTAGAACGGCGCGTTCACCATCGAATGCGCGGCCATCTCCAGGTAGGCCAGCAGCTCTTTACGGTGCTCGTCGTCGAGTGTGTGCGAGTCGATCTCCGCGACCGCGGTGTGCATGCACCGCAGCCACGCGTCGCGTTCGATGTAGCCGATCCGGAACGGGGCGTGGCGCATCCTCAACCGCGGATGCCCACGCTGGTCGGAGTACGTGCGGGGGCCGCCCCAGTACTGCTCGAGGAACATCCGCAGCCGCACCTCGGCCGGTCCGAGGTCCTCCTCGGGGTAGAGCGGACGCAGGATTTCGTCCTCGCGGACCAACTCGTAGAACCGCGCCACGATCACGCGGAACGTCTCGTGGCCACCGACTTCGTCATAGAACGACCTCTGTGGCTGTGTCACGCCGACCATTGTTCCTTGTTGCTGGATTGACCAGGTCAGGCGGGCGCACCACCCGATGTTCACCTGACTGACCTGCGAACACGTCGAGAATTGTCGTGCGATTCACAGGAATCCGTGGTGAACTGTCGGACGGAGGACGTATGGCGCATCGCAAGAAAGGCCCGTCCAAAAGGGCCGGCCAGCGGAGTCACGGTGCCGCAACCGCCCTAGCCGGGTCGGTGGTACCGGGCGCGCAGACACGCGTCCTCCACAGCGTCGACATCCATCCGCCGAGTACCACCGAGGGCTCGATCTGGGGTCGTCGCCGTGTGCTGCTGCTGAACTCCACCTACGAACCGTTGACCGCTCTGCCCATGCGGCGGGCGGTCATCATGTTGATGTGCGGTAAGGCCGACGTCGTGCATGACGATCCCGGCGGGCCGGTGATCCATTCGGCGACCCGATCGATCGTGGTGCCCTCGGTCATCCGGTTGCGCTCCTACGTCCGGGTGCCGTACCGGGCGCGCATCCCGATGACGCGCGCGGCTTTGATGCACCGCGACCGGTTTCGCTGCGCCTATTGCGGGAGTAAGGCCGACACCGTCGACCATGTGGTTCCGCGCAGCCGCGGGGGAGTGCACTCGTGGGAGAACTGCGTAGCGGCCTGTTCGTCGTGCAATCACCGCAAGGCCGACCGGCTGCTCACCGAGCTGGGGTGGTCCCTGCGCATAGTGCCCGTTCCGCCGAAGGGCCAGCACTGGCGGCTGTTGTCCAGCGTCAAGGAACTCGACCCGTCTTGGGTTCGATATCTGGGCGAGGGCGCGGCGTAAACGCGGCTGGTATACGGTTTGCGTCGTGAGCACCACAACGACAATCGCGCTTCTGACTTTGGTGCCGCTCGGGCTGACGGCCGTCCTTGCCCTGTTGATCTGGCGCAGTAAGGGCCCGCACCCGGCGAGCTACAAGATGTCCGACCCTTGGAAGCACGCCCCGATCCTGTGGGCGTCCGACGAGCCCGCCGATCACGGGCACGCGACCGGACGCAGTGTGGCCGCCGACTCGGCGGCCCACGGCGGAAACGTGGGTGAACACCAGTCCAACGCGGTGACGATTGGAGGCGGCGCCAGTGGCAAGTGGTGACGTTGCGGTAACCGGCCATCGGGCCGCGCTCGAGCACACCGACCTCCCGATGGGTTGGGTGGTCACCTCCAGCGGCCGGATCTCCGGTGTCACGCAGCCGGGTGAGCTGTCGCTGGACTACCCCTTCCCGACCAAGGACCTGGTGTTCCTCGACGACGCGCTCAAATACGGCTCGCGGGCTTCGAAGGCCCGGTTCGCCGTGTACATCGGCAATCTCGGCCACGACACGGCGGCCACCGCGCGCGAGATCCTCGCTCAGGTGCCTACCCCGAACAACGCCGTGCTGCTGGCGGTCTCGCCCGAGCAGCACGCGATCGAGGTGGTCTACGGCGCCGACGTCAAGGGACGCGGCATCGAAGAGGCCGCACCGCTGGGCGTCTCCGCGGCGGCCGCGTCGTTCAAAGAGGGCAACCTGATGGACGGGTTGATCAGCGCGGTGCGGGTGATGAGCGCCGGCGTCACCCCGGCCTGACCGCACCTTCCCCTGTTGCGCGAGAGTGCGTGTGTGTACACGACACACCGCGCCAGAGCAGCGTTATGCGCACGTTCGCGGGCGCGTCACGGTGCATCGAGTGCGAGCGCGGCACGAATTTCGACGTAACGCTCGAGGAAGCGCCGCTCGTCGAGACGCTTGCGCCGCAGCCACGCGGTGACCTCGTCGTTGCACTTGCTGGTGTTGCACGAGGCGCACGCCGGTACGACGTTGTCGATGGTGTACCTGCCGCCGCGGGAGATCGCCATGACGCAGTCGCGCTGCAGCGCTCGATCCGTCGCGCCGCAGTAGGCGCAGCCCTTCCACGCGTCTTTCAGCGCTTGCCACTGCTGTGGCGTGAGGTCGTTGTCGACGGCGCCGAGTCGACGCTTACGCTTACGGGCCGCCCTGGCCCGGCGAGTTCTGCTGACCGCCACGCGCTCAGCATGCACCGCGAGCGACCGCTCTTGTACGGCCCGACGCGGCGTGTCGGCGTACAAGCACGGTCGCTCGCGCAGAAAGGTCCCGGCGGTTTAGGTGACGTCGAAGGCGCGGGCGCGCAGGGACCGCTCGACACCGGCGCGGCCCTCGATGACCAGACGGCGCAGCGGCGGCGGTACATCGGGGTCGGCGAGGAACTCGTCGGCGGCGGCCAACCCGTCTTCGCTGATGTCCCACGACGGGTACAACCCGATGACGACGGTCTGGGCCACCTCGCTGGACCGCCGCTGCCACACGCCCGCGATCGCGCCGAAGTACCTCTCCCGGAACGGCGACAGCAGTGCCTGCTGACCGGGCTGAACGAAGCCGCCGATGATCGCGCGCGCGGTGATGTTGGCCAGCGTGTCGTCCTCGATCACCTGCTCCCACGCCGCTTCCTTGACCGCCAGTTCGGGTCGCGCGGCCGACGCTGCGGCGGCGTGCCGGCGTCCCGCCGCGGTCGGATCGCGTTGGGCCTCGGCGTCGATGAACGGCGTCTCCATACCCTCGGCGTCGACGGCGCCCGCGGCGGCGAGCGCGGTCACGATGCGCCACCGCAAGTCGGTGTCGACGACCAGACCGGGCAGACCCTTGAGCGCGGGGTCTTCGTCGAGCAGCGCCGAAAGCACCTCCACATGCCGCGGATCGAGCACCGATCCACACAGCGCGTTGACGTAGGCCAGTTGGTGATCGGAGCCGCCCTCGGCGCTGCGGGCCAGGTCGAGCAACCGGTCGGCGAACTCGGGCCAGCCCGACGAGCGCGCCCACTCCGGATCGGCGTAGGAGTTCAGCGCCGTCTGGGCCTGCAGCAGAAGCCGTTGCAGCACACCGACTTCGGTTTCGGCGTGAACACCGCCGCATACCAACGACACGAACTCGCGGGCCTTGAGCTCGGCCTCGCGTGTCATTTCCCACGCCGCCGACCACGCCAGGGTGCGCGGCAGCGGCTCGGCGATGTCGGCGATGCGCGTCAGTACCGTCTGCAGCGAATCCTGGTCCAGCCGCAGCGAGCAGTACGTCAGGTCGTCGTCGTTGACCAGAATCAACTTGCCGCGCGGAACACCGTGCAGCGCAGGCACATCCGTGCTCGAACCCTCGATGTCGAGTTCCTCGCGATGCACCCGCACCAGCTTGCCGGAGCCGTCGTCGTCGTAGATTCCGACCGCGAGGCGATGCACCCGGGTTTCACCGGCGCCGGGCGCAGCCCCGCTCTGGTCGATGGCGAACCGGGTGAACCGGCCCTCGGCGTCGAGGTCGAAGTCGGGTCGCAGCGTGTTAAGGCCCGTCGTCTTAAGCCACTGCTGTCCCCATCCCGACAGGTCGCGCCCCGAGGCCTTCTCCAGCGCGCCCAGCAGGTCACCGAATGTGGCGTTGCCGAACGCGTGGTCGCGGAAGTAATCGCGCAGGCCGGAGAGGAACTCCTCCTCGCCGACGTAGGCGACCAGTTGCTTGAGGACGCTGGCGCCCTTGGCGTAGGTGATCCCGTCGAAGTTCACTTCGACGGCCGCCAGATCGGGGATGTCGGCGGCGACGGGATGGGTGGAGGGCAGTTGGTCCTGGCGGTACGCCCACGACTTCTCCACGTTCGCGAACGTCGTCCACGCCTCGGTGTACTCGGTGGCTTCTGCCTGGCACAGCACCGAGGCGAACGTCGCGAAAGACTCGTTGAGCCACAGGTCATCCCACCACTGCATGGTGACCAGGTCGCCGAACCACATGTGCGCCATCTCGTGCAGAACGGTCTCGGCGCGCCGTTCGTAGGAGGCTCGGGTCACCTTGCTGCGGAAGACGTAGTCCTCGAGGAACGTCACCGCGCCGGCGTTCTCCATCGCGCCGGCGTTGAACTCCGGTACGAACAGCTGGTCGTACTTACCGAACGCATACGGGATGCCGAAGTTGTTGTGGTAGAAGCCGAATCCCTGCTTGGTCTCGGTGAACAGCCGCCCGGCGTCCATGAACTCGGCCAGCGTCTTGCGGCAGAACAACCCCAGCGGAATGTCGCCGTGGTCGTCGCTGTACACGTCGTCCCAGCGTGCGTATGGACCGGCGACGAGCGCCACCAGATACGTGCTCATCCGTGGTGTCGCGGCGAAGGTGTGCCGCCTGGCTGCACCGGCGTCCTCGACGGTGACGGTGGCGCCGTTGGACACGACCTCCCAGTGCGACGGCGCTGTCACCGTGACGTCGAAGGCCGCCTTGAGATCCGGTTGGTCGAAGCACGCGAACATCCGCTTGGCGTCGGCGGTTTCGAATTGCGAGTACAGGTACACCTCGTCGTCGACGGGGTCGACGAAGCGGTGCAGACCCTCTCCGGTGTTGGAGTAGCGGCAATCGGCGTCGACGACAAGGACGTTGCGCCCGGCCAGTCCGGTCAGCGCGATGCCGGTCGATTCGTCATAGCCCGACACGTCGATGTCGCGGCCGTTGAGGGTGGCGCTGTGGATCGTGTCGGCCGCGATGTCGATGTAGGTGTCGGCGCCGGGAAGGGCATCGAATTCGACCGTGGTTGTGGACCGGAACGTGCGTTCACCGGGCTTGCCGGCGCCGTCGGTCAGGTCGAGTTCGATGCGGTAACTGTCGACGGTGACCAGGGCGGCGCGTTCGACGGCTTGGTCACGGGTCAGGTTGGGAAGTGCCACCCGACCAACCTAACGCCCGCGCCGTCAAGCGGCGCGTCGCACGTCCCGAGTCAGAAACCCGGTATCGCCCGCGCCGCGGGCAGCCAGTCCATCACGGTGCCGTTGCCCACTGACGCCAACATCTGCGGGCAGTACATCGAGATCGCGATGCCGGTGAAGAAGGCCGCGATGTCCGGCGGGATGCCGTTGTCGGACACCTGCGTGTACACCTTCGCGAGGTTCTTGCCCGGTTCGACGAGCATCGGGCACACGGATTCCCCGATCGCGACCATGTTCACGGGATTGTCGACGGACATGCCTGCGCCGCGAAGTGCGGCCAGGAATGCCTCGTCGGTCGTGTCGGCTTGGGCCGGTGCGGCGAACGTCGTTGCAACCGCCGCCAGACCGACCCCCAACGCCAGAGCGCGTCCTCGAAGATCAACAGGTTTATTCACTTCGGTAACGATTCTTCACATTGGTCACATCAGGAACACGGTTCGATCACCGTTTGCACTCTTAGGCGTTTCTCATATCGCGCCCTGCGACGTGGGCCGCTATAGCCGCCGCGGCGGGGGAACACTCCAAGCACGACCGCAGTTGTCAGGAATGGACTCTGCCCACCCCGCGCCCGGAAGGATTCGCCCATGTCCGAGAAGTCCGTTGCAGAACTCTGGTTCGACCCGTTGTGTCCGTGGTGCTGGATCACCTCGCGCTGGATCCTCGAGGTCGAGAAGGTCCGCGACATCGACGTGAGCTTCCGGGTGATGAGCCTCGCGGTGCTCAACGAGGGACGCGACCTGCCCGAGGAATACCAGGAGGCGATGAAGAAGGCGTGGGGGCCGGTGCGCGTCGCCATCGCGGCCGAACAGGCCAAGGGTCGCGAGGTCCTCGGCGGACTGTACACCGCGATGGGAACCCGCATCCACAACCAGGGCATCCAGGACTTCGATGTGGTGATCAAGGAGTCGCTCGCTGAGGTCGGCCTCCCGGCCGAGCTCGCCGAGGCCGCAACCACCGACAAGTACGACGACGCGCTGCGCAAGAGCCACCACGAGGGCATGGACCCCGTCGGCGAGGACGTGGGCACCCCGACCATCCATGTCAACGGTGTCGCATTCTTCGGACCAGTGCTGTCGCGAATCCCGCGCGGCGAGGACGCCGGCAAGCTCTGGGACGCCTCGGTGACCTTCGCGTCCTATCCGCACTTCTGGGAGCTCAAGCGCACCCGCACGGAGTCGCCGGAATTCGACTGAGCGCCGTACCCGTCCGGAGCCTAGGGCCCGGCGAGACCTGACCAGGGTCGTCCGCCTGCCAAGATCGCGACCCTCATGTCGATTTCGTGGGCGCCGAAGTAGGGTGACCGCCATGCGCGTCTACCTGGGAGCCGATCACGCCGGCTTCGACCTCAAGCAGGCCATCGTCGAGCACCTGCGCAGTTCCGGGCACGAGCCGATCGACTGCGGGGCATTCGTCAACGACCCCGACGACGACTATCCGGCGTTCTGCATCGCCGCCGCGGAGAAGACCGTGGCCGATTCGGGCAGCCTCGGCATCGTGCTCGGGGGTTCGGGCAACGGTGAGCAGATCGCGGCCAACAAGGTTCTCGGCGCGCGCTGTGCGTTGGCGTGGAGCGTCGAGACCGCCAAACTCGCACGCGAGCACAACAACGCTCAGCTGATCGGGATCGGCGGGCGCATGCACACCGTCGAGGAGGCGCTCGCGATCGTCGACGCGTTCGTGAGCACCCCGTGGTCGGAAGCCGAACGGCACCAACGTCGTATCGACATCCTCACCGAGTACGAACGCACCCACGTCGCGCCCCCGGTACCCGGCGCCTAGGGATGCCGGAAGGCCACACTCTGCACCGGCTCGCCCGGTTGCACCAGCGGCGATTCGCTCGTGCACCGGTGCTGGTGTCCACCCCGCAGGGCAGGTTTGCCGACGGCGCCGCCGCCGTCGACGGGCGGGTGCTCAAGAAGGCCACCGCCTACGGCAAGCATCTGTTCCACCACTACGAAGGTGACCGGGTGGTGCATGTGCATCTCGGGTTGTACGGCACGTTCACCGAGTGGCCGCTGCCTGCCGGGACGACACCGCCGCCGCCGGTGGGACAGGTCCGGATGCGGATGATCGGCGCCGAGTACGGCACCGACCTTCGGGGGCCGACGGTGTGTGAAGTGCTCGCCGAACCGGAGATCGCCGACGTCATCGACCGGCTCGGACCCGATCCGCTTCGCCGCGACGCCGACGGATCGCTGGCGTGGGCCCGAATCCGCAAGTCGCGCAGGCCGATCGGACCGCTGCTGATGGACCAGACGGTGATCGCCGGGGTAGGCAACGTGTATCGCAACGAGTTGCTCTTCCGGCACGGCATCGACCCGCACCGGCCGGGCATGCGTATCGACGAGGACGAGTTCGACGCGATGTGGACCGACCTCGTCGCGTTGATGCGGATCGGGTTGCGGCGCGGCAAGATCCACACCATCCGCCCCGAGGACGACCACGGGCTGCCCTCGTACGGGCCCGGACGGCCCCGCACCTACGTCTATCGGCGGGCGGGCGAGCCGTGCCGGCTGTGCGGCACCGAGATCCGCACGAAGGTGATGGAAGGCCGCAACCTGTTCTGGTGCCCCACCGACCAGACGTAGGCACCCCGGCTGGGTCAACGTGACGGGCGCTCCTCAGCGACAATCGGCGCGTGGAGTTGATTCTCGTCGTCGTCGGAGCCATCGTCGTCACCGCTGTCGCACACCGGCGCGGCCTCGAACCGGCCCTGGTCATCGTCATCATCGGCGCCGCTGTGTCGTTTCTGCCGGATTTCGAGCCACCCGAACTGGATTCGCACATCCTCCTGACGGTGGTGCTGCCGCCGCTCCTGTACTCGGCGGCGCTGAACTTCTCGTTCCCGACGTTCCTGCGCAACATCCGGCCGATCCTGGGCCTCGGCGTCGGACTGGTCGTGGTGACGGCATTCGCGGTGGCGGCCTCGGCGTGGCTGGTGGTGGTGCCCCTGACGTTCGCCACGGCCCTGGTGCTGGGCGCGATCGTGGCGCCGCCGGACGCGGTGACCGCGGTCGCCGTCGGTCGCAAGCTGGGCCTGCCGAGGCGGGTGATGGCGATCCTGACCGGAGAGAGCCTGATCAACGACGCCGCTGCGCTGACCCTGTTCTCGATCGCGGTGGTGCAGGTCACCGGCGGGCACATCTTCATCCACAACCCGTTCCTGCTGTTCGGCTACAGCGCCGTCGTCGGGCCGATCGTGGGCGCGCTGCTCGGTTACGTGACGCTGTGGATCCGCAGGCGACTGGCCAATCCGGGGCTGGAGACGGTGCAGGGCCTCGTGGTGCCGTTCGCGGCGTTCATCGTCGCCGAGGAGCTGCACGCATCGGGGGTGTTGGCCGTCGTCGTCGCCGGCTTCGTGGTGGCCAACGGCACGCTGTCGGCCGGGTACCAGACCCGGCTGCAGGAACGTTATGTGTGGAACTCCGTCGACGTGTTGCTCGAGGCGTTCGTGTTCGCCTACATCGGGTTGCATCTGCGCTTCGTGCTCGAGGACCTGCAGGAGGCGCACGAGTCGCTGGCCGAGGTCGCTGTGGCGTCGCTGGTCGTGCTGGTCATCGTCTTGGTGATCCGGCCGCTGTCGGTGTTCGCCATCTTCGGGCGCAACAAGCTGTCCCAGCACGTCGAGACGCGGTTGAGCGTTCCCGTACCGGCGGGCGGAGGTCGCGGAGCGCTGGGAACCCGGCGGCGCAACAACCCGCCGGGTAAGTGGCGGTCACGCGTCGACCGGCGATCACTGTCCTGGCGGGAGAACGTGGTCGTGTCGTGGACCGGGATGCGCGGGGTCGTGACTTTGGCTGCGGCCGCGGCCATTCCGGCGACGACGGTCACCGGCGAGCCGTTTCCCGAGCGGGCCACCATTCAGGCCATCGCGTTCGTGGTCAGCGTCGGCACGCTGCTGCTCCAAGGCTCGACGCTGCCGATCCTGATCCGGCGGCTGCACATCTCGCGGTTCTCCGACGATCACGCGGTCGATCGCGAGGAGGAACTCAAGGCCGAACGCGTCGTGCACGACGCCGCCGATCGGGTGCTGGCCGACTTTCGGGCCAATCCGCCTGCGGGCCTGAGCTCTCGCGTGGCCGCCGAGATCGAGGCGACCATCGCCCGGCACTCGCAGGACGCCGACGAGATGCCGGACCCCGAGGCGCATACGAAGCGCTCCGAGGTGTTCGCCGCGCTGTACCGCGACGTGCTCACCCACCAGCGCGCCGCGCTGATCGCCGAACGCGATGAGGGCCGCATCGAAGACGAGGCGGTCCGCGCGATGCTCGAACGGCTCGACCTACAGGAGGCCGGGGTGTCGGCGCGTCTGGAGAGCCGGCTGTAGCAGAAGGTCAGAAGCCGCCGAAATCGCCGAAGCCGCCGCCGATGTCACCGCCGCCGCCCCAGTCGCCGCCGCCGTCACCGC
This sequence comes from Mycobacterium neumannii, assembly GCF_002245615.1. Taxonomy (NCBI): domain Bacteria; kingdom Bacillati; phylum Actinomycetota; class Actinomycetes; order Mycobacteriales; family Mycobacteriaceae; genus Mycobacterium; species Mycobacterium neumannii. The sequence continues at coordinate 291,291 of NZ_NKCO01000002.1, forward strand.
CCCAGTCGCCCCCGGGATCCTGGCCTTGGTCCAACCCCTGGTCGTATCCCTGGGCGAAGCCTTCTTCATAGCCGCTGCCGTGCATGCCGGAGAACAACGCGTCGAACAGCAGCACCGAGCCCAGGCCCCAGGCGCCGGCGACGAGCGCTGGCTTCCACCACGGCTCGGAATACCAACCCGCAGGCACCGGCCGACCCGCGACCCGGCCGCCGGGGTAGTAATTCGGGGTGCGCTCGGATGGCGTCGGCGAGGCTTCGATCTCGCGGCCCTCGAAGTCGACCTTGCGCTCCTCGGTCACCGTGCCCGCCGACCGCTGGCCGGCGAGCGTTTCGAGTTCGGGGCCGGGATCCATGCCCATCGCGACGCGAGCGGCGCGCACGTAGTAGAGGCCCTCGAGCGCGCTCTCCTTGGCGAGCAACGCCTGCTTGGCGGTGTTGGCCTGGTCGATCTGCGACCCGGCAGCGGTGTAGCGCTCGGACGCGTCGGCCAGCGCCTGCTTCGACGCGTCGTCGTTGCCGGTCAGGCCGATCACCTGACCGCCGAGACGTTCGATGATGCGGCGGGCGTCGGCTTTGGCGTCCTCGAGCGAGGCGGCCTTGCGCCGGTCAGAAGCCCTCATCGCGGCGTAGGCCACGGCGCCGAGAGCGACGATGACCAGGACGACGAGAACGAGCAGAACACCGTTCATAGCGCCCAGCGTACCCAGCGTGAACGCGAAAACCGGATCGCGAACGGTGTGGCCGGGCGGTCACGCGCGTTGTCCCTCGGTGCGCTGTACTGTGGCGGTTCGTCGAGGTCTCGGGCAAACCCGGTCAACCGGCCCCCCGATTTTTGTTCGAGCGTCAATTTGCGTACCGTGAATGGGGTGACGCGGTGGGTACGCAGATTCGACGACTTCCTTAACCGCCTGCTCGAAGAGCATGCGCGCGAGGCAGGCGAGAGCGTCGACACGTACGTTGCCCGTGCGGTTGCGGCGCAAATGGCCACCGATTTGAGGCGCGCCAACGATCCGAACATCGCCGACCTGCAAACTCATCTTGCCGCCGCGGGCGTGCTCGACGAGGAGGCGATGCCAGACGTGTCGACCGTCATTGCCGACCCTGACCGACTTGCCGCCCTGCACGACACCGGCTTGCTGGACTCGCCGCCGGAGGTGATCTACGACCGGATCACCCGGGCCGCGGCCGAAGCGCTCGACGCTCCCTTCGCGATGGTGTCGCTTGTCGACGTCGATCGACAGTTCTTCAAAAGTGCCGTCGGTCAAGAAAGCACCTCACCGGAGGATCGGCAGACACCACTCGAGCGCTCGGTGTGTCAGTACGCGGTGGCCAATGGCGCGCCGCTGATCCTGGAGGACGCGCGGGCCGATCCGACTTTCAAGCAGCATCCCGCGGTGCGGGACGGGACGGTGGTGGCCTATCTCGGCATACCGCTGATGGACGATGCGGGCAATGCCGTTGGGACACTGTGCGTCTACGACACCAAGCCACGCCTGTGGAGTACGGGTCATCTTCAGGTGCTCAGTGACCTCGCCGCGCTCGCCACAGAACGCATATTCCACACGGGCACCTAGCCACAACGATGAGCGGGCCGTTCGGCCCCGCGAACTGGCTGGAACTTCGGGGTCATGACCTAGACTGGCAACGTTTGCGGACGCAGACAATTCTGTACACGTCGGGTTTCCGGGGGGAGAATGCAGCCTGACGCGAAATCGCCCACCCGTGATTCGCAGCCTCGGCTCAGGACTACGGTCCCGCAACTCACCGCCATGCCGTCACCCACTTCTCGCGGTGGGAAGTCCGGCTGGATCGAAACCCTTCGCGCCGAGTCGGGTTATGTGGCGCTCACTGTCGGCTTGGACATCTGGGCCGGGGTGTGGTCCGTCGCGATAGCGCAGTGGTTGACGCCCGGCCCCGTCGCGGAACGGAACATCGCGACAATCTCGTGGCTCTTCGTGCCGATTCTCCTGGTGATCATGCACACCCGGTCGATGTACAAGCGCAAGCTCGGCCACAGCTTCCTCGACGACTTCGAACCCGTCGAAACCTCGGTAGCGTTATCTGCGCTGGCGACACTCACCATCATGCTTGTGCTCGTGCCCCCATTACCGACCGGCTCGGTGGTCGTGGAACACGTTCGCCCAAGCGAATTGGCCATTCGGATTTGGATTTGCGCGGCCATCCTGCTGCCTGCGAACCGCCTCGCCAGATCGTTGGCTCAGCGACACCTGCGGCGAAGGCATGGCTTCGGGTCGTCAGCGCTGATCATCGGTTCCGGTCCATTCGCCCATCAGCTGATCACACGGATGCGTCAGATCCCCGACTACGGTCTGCACCCCGTCGGGGTGCTCGACGCCGCTCGCCCGCGCGCGGCGGAGTTGGCCGACGTGCCGTACTACGGATCCACGGCCAACCTCGAGGTCGTGGCTCAGACCACCGGCGCCAAAGAACTCATCGTGGCGCCCTCGTCGACTCCCGACGACGAGCTGGCCCTCACCGCTCAGCTGGCGCACAACATCGGACTCCGCGTGCGTGTAGTGCCTCGATTAATGGACGTCATCGGCGGCGCGACCTACGTCGAGCACCTCGGTGGCATCCCACTGCTGGTGCTCTCCCACACCGACCCAAAGGGATGGCAGTTCGCCGTCAAGCATGCCTTGGGCCGGCTGATCGCGGCGGTCCTGCTGATCGTGATCTCGCCCCTGTATCTCACGCTCGCGATTCTGGTGAAGCTGAGTTCGCCAGGCCCTGTCTATTTCCGTCAGGAACGCGTCGGGCGCGACGGCAAGGTCTTCGACTGCCTGAAGTTTCGCAGCATGAGACCCGTCGGCGCCGCCACTAAAGCGTTCGCGTTGAAGGAGGGTTCGGCACCTGGGGGAGTGGAAGGCGACGACCGGCGCACCGCCATCGGCAAGTTCATGCGCAAGGCGTCCCTCGACGAACTACCCCAACTGGTCAACGTGGTGCGCGGGCACATGACGCTGGTGGGCCCGCGCCCCGAGCGACCGGAGTTCGTCGAACTGTTCGAGATGCAGGTGCGACGCTACGGCGACCGCCACCGAGTGAAGGCGGGCATCACCGGTTGGGCCCAGGTGCACGGACTTCGGGGCCAGACCTCGATCGCCGACCGGGCGGAATTCGACAACTACTACATCGAGAATTGGTCGCTTCTGCTCGATTTCAAGATCCTGGTCCTGACTGTGCTTGCGGTGCTGAAACCCGCCGAGTAGGAACAATTCGGAGAACCCGGACGGGCGGAGTACTAGACCTTCAGCAACCCGAACTCGTGGTAGCGGCGTTCCTTGTTGACCTGCCAGGGGTCGACGCTCTCGCCGAAATACCGCTTGACGCTGTGCATGGCACTGAGCATCGCGTGGTCCTGGTTGTCGTAGCGGTGCATGCCGTTGCGTCCGATCGGATGCAGGGACGGGTAGTGCTTGCGCAGGTAATCCCGGATCTGGGCGACGCTTGTCTCCATCGCCGGGTTGCAGATCGGATAGGCGAACTGCGAGCGGACCACCATGACACGTTCGATCGTGGACGGATCGAAACCCAGTGTGCGCAAGTCGCTTTCGACGATCTGCCGCATGTGATCGTCGTCGGCGGCCCACAGCGCCGATCCTGCACCGATGAAGTACTCGAACCCCAGGTATGTCCCGTCCCAGTCCGGTGGAGTGAGGTCGTCGGACCATTGGCGGTAGTTCTGGATACGTCCCACCCGCAGGTCCATGCCCGGCGTGTACACCCAGTTGAAAGGGAGCTCGCGGCGCTCTCCGAGGGCGACCGCGACTGTGATCAGCCCACGGTGCTTCAGTTGGGCGGCAGCCTCCCAAATGTGCTGTGGCGGCGCGGGTTCCAGGGCATTGACCAACATCTGCAGGGGCACGCTGGAAAAGACGGCATCTCCGGTCGCGATGCCTCCGTCGCGCAGTTCGACCGTCCACCTTCTGCCATCGAAACCCAGCTTGGCCACCGGTGAGTCGAGCGACGGTTCGACACCGAATTCCGCCAGCTCCGCTGCTGCGGCGTCCCAGAGCTGACCCGGCCCGCGGCGGGGATAGAGAAACGCATCGGCGGCCATCGCGTCGCGACCGCCCCAGACGATCGGCTTGATGCGCTGCTCGGCCCAATCGCTGGTGAGTTGAGCGGGCTCGGCGAGCCACGTCTTGCGGACGTACCCGTCGAAGAACATGCGGTACCAATAGTCGCCGAATTGATACCGGCCCCAATCGAGGAAGGTCGCAGAATCGTCGAGCGAACGCCCTCCACGTCGGAGCCTGGACCACAAGAGACTGCCCAAGCCCCGCGCTCCGCGCCCAAAACCCAACCGAGTCAGCAGGTTTCGACCAAGAAGCGGGTAAGGCACGAAATGGCCGTCGACGAGCATGGCGGAGCGCCTCGACACCGAGTGCCACTCTTCGGCCGGAAGCAGAGATTTCCAGAGTTCGAAGATCTGCTCGTTCTTGGTGAAGAAGCGGTGGCCACCGGGGTCGACCCGGAAACCGTTCTCACCCGGGGTGCGCGCCAGACCGCCGACGTTCGACGATGCCTCGAGGACTTGGGCCGCGACACCGTTCTTCGCCAGTTCGAGAGCAGCGGTGAGGCCGGCGGGTCCTGCTCCGATGATCAAGGGGCGCCGGTCGGAGTGCATCGGTGTCTACCGTCCCCGGAGCTGCGGCGTGCGCCGGTAGTCGTCGATGAACTCGTCGATGTGGCGCTCCTCGAGTTCGTTGAGCGGCGTCGTCAAGAACCGCAGTTGTGCGTACTGGGTCTGCAGCGGAAGAAAGCCGCTCAGCAGGGGCTCGGGGGACGTGCGGATGACCAGGTCCACATCCTCGATGTCGAAGGCACCGCGGATCTCGCCGCCCCGTTGCTGCGCTTGCTGAAGAGCTGTTCGTAGCTCGTCGTTCGCGTCGTAGGCGGCGAGGATGTTGATCCGGAATTCTTCGCCGCGCATAACCGATTGGGCGCGCTCGGCTGCCGCGACGTACTCCGGGGGCAGCAGCGTGCGGTCACCGTGCAACCGCACGCTGCAGTCGTCGGGCTCGAAGCGGGCGGGAATCAAGTGGGTGAGGAAGTGGATCGAGGCGTTGAACACCGGCTCGAGTTCGGCCTGACTGCGGGCGAGATTGGCCCGGCTGAGGTTGTACACCGAGACGGTTCGCACGTTGTGTCGGCGCAGCACCTGAAGGATGTCGGCTACTTTTTCCGCGCCCTGTAGATACGCCTCAGCCAAGGAGATGCCGCGACTTTTCGCCCATCGACGCATACCGTCTGGTATCAAACCGACATGGGCAGGCTCGAAGCCCGTCAATACGCGCAATCTATCCCCCGTAAGCATACTTATAGCCCTGAGTAAGGGTACTTATTGCATTCCCATAAGTCCATTTATCCATACATTCCAGGTCGCGCCTCATCGCGACGGCCCTGGGGCGGGCCCGCACGCGGGGTCAAGCGGGAGGAATCGTCCGTCCTGATCTTGGACGGTAAAGGGGGATCCGTACTGGGCGTACTTCCACCCGGCTCTGGCCACCGCCGGCGAGCGACGGCTGTCTCGCCCGAGAAGTCGATCGGGCCCATTGAAACCCCTTTTAATTGTTCCTTCTTAGATAGGTATGCCACCGACGGTCATGAGTCAAGTTATTGACAAAAAAAGGATGACATTCCATTGAACGAGATATGGCCGAAATATGGCATTCGGTGTCAATAGGCCGACTTTAAAGTCAGAAACCGTGTCACCAACCTGCAAAGGCAGCAAATTGTCAAGACGTATCAGCCGAGCATGCCTCGGTAGCTTGCTTGCCGATGAAACGAGTGCAAGAGGGTGGTGCGCGACCGGAGGCGGCGCCGTTTTTGTTCCGGAAGCGTCAATTTCAGCGAAGAAGTGAAGTTCGTCGGGGGTGTTCCGGTGAGCAGGGTGACTCCCCGAGGAGTCGCGAGATCGGAACCGATCCACCGCCTTTCGTCAGCGCAATCCTGGTCGGACTGACACCATCGACAGGCCGGTCGACACCGGCAGGAAAGGTGGGTCGGCGGTGGCCGTGGCGCAGAGCCGTTATCGGGTACTGCTGGGGTTCGGCGCCTTCTATTTCATGGGCGCGCAGTTGGGCAGCGTTCTGGCGGTCCTGCCGTTCCTTCTGGTGGCCGAGGACATGGACGTGGCCGCCGGGTTCGTCGTCCCGAGCTTCAGTATCGGTTTCGTGCTCGGGAATGCGATGTCATCGCTGGTGCTCAAACGGTCACGGCACCGCCCGAACGTCGTCATCGCCGCCGCCGCGGGCAGCATCGCCGTCCTGACCGCAATTGTGGCCACGGCCGCGCTGCACAACACGCTGGTGGTGTTCACGTTCCTGTCGTCGTCGGTGCTCATCGGCGGCGCGATGGGAGTGGCGAACAACGCCTTCGCCGAGATCATCTCGCGCATGGTCACCGCGGCCCGGCGCAACGAGCTGGTGCTCAACCAGCAGGCGCTCGGAGCCATCCTGACCGTCGCGGCCACGTTGCTGCTCATCCCGCTGCTGCCCAACCGCGACACCGCAGACGGACATCTCGATGTGCTCTGGTTGGGCGCCGCCGCGATGGGCATCGCCTTCGTGGCCGCGCTCATCGTCGGGCCGGCGAGGCCGGGCCCGGTGGCTCCACCACGCCGTATCGTCGACGATTTCCGCGAAGGGCTCGCCGTACTCCGTACCACCCGCTGGTACCGGGTGTTCCTGACCACGCAGATCGTCTTCGTTCCGATCCTGGTGAACGAGACGTTCTTCGCGCTGCGCACATCGCTGGCCCATGTCGACACCGCCGGCAGCCTGCACATGATCGTGATTGGTTCGGCGGCGGGGCTCGTCGCCGGTTCGTTCCTGTGGCGCAACGTGTTCGGCCGCGCCGGGGTACGCGGAATGCTCGTGTCGAGCGCGTTCGTGAGCTGCGTCGCGACGGCGATCTGCCTTGCCAACGAACTGATCTTCGACGAGCCACGCTTGTGGGCGTACGGCGTCGTCTTTTTTCTGGTCGTCTTGTCGAACGCCGCGATCGCGGCCGCGATGGTGTCGTGGATCAGTGCGTTCGCCGCCGAAGAACAACGCGCAGTTCTGATCAGCTTCGCCGCTACGCTCACCGCTGTGGTCACCGGGATCCTCGGCGCGGGCTTCGGCCTGCTGGCTCAGGTCGTCGCAATCTGGCCGGTCTTCGTCGTCTTGATGCTGTGTGTACTGGCCGTGGCGGTGGCGACCCGCGCACCCGACCGCGCAGAGGTGGCCGCGTGAGGTCGATGAGCCGGTCCTTCGAGGAACTCGTCGCCGAGGCCGTTGCCGAGCCGATCGACGGGTGGGACTTCTCCTGGCTCGACGGCCGCGCTACCGAGGAACGGCCGTCGTGGGGTTTCCAGCGCCTGCTCAGCCGACGGCTGGGCGAGGTGTCAGCAGCGGTGGACCTCTACACGGGCGGGGGAGAGGTGCTCGCCGGTGTGGAGAAGTTCCCGCCGACGATGGCGGCCACCGAATCGTGGCCACCCAACGCGGCCAAAGCCACCCGTCTGCTCCATCCTCGCGGGGTCGTGGTTCTGCAGACCCGCGGCGAACCGCCGTTGCCGTTCGCCGACAACGCTTTCGACCTGGTGAGCAGTCGCCACCCCATCGCCGTCTGGTGGACCGAGATCGCCCGGGTCCTGCGGCCCGGCGGAACCTATCTGGCCCAGCATCCGGGGCCGGCGACCGCGCTCGAGCTCATCGAAGCCGTTATGGGCCCGATGCCGGAACTCGGCGCGCACATGGAGCCCTCCGTCCAGGCCGCGCAGGCGGAGGCGGCCGGTTTGAAGGTCGTCGACCTGCGCTTTGAGACGCTCACCTCGGAGTATTACGACATCGGCGCGGTCGTCTACTTCCTGCGCAAGCTGATTTGGACGGTGCCGGACTTCACCGCGGAGCCGTACCTGACGCGCCTGCGCGCGGTGCACGAACACATCGAAGCGCACGGCCGATTCGTCACCCATCCCACTCGGGTTCTCGTGGAGGCCCGAAAGCAGCTGTAGTGTCTTGGGATTCAGCGGGCCGGATGCGGCTGTTGTTTCGCCCACTCGATGTAGCGATCGATGCCCTCCCAGATCTTCACCTCGGGAGCGAAGCCGATCTGCTGCGCGAATTCGATGGAGGCCGGAAAGCGGGTCACCTCCCCGGGCCGCGCGGGCCCGTTCACCACCCTCGTGCCGAATCTTTCCGCGATGTAGTCGGCGATGTCGCGTACGCGCGTGTTCACACCGCTGGCGATATTGATGGCGCGGCCCGCCAACTCCGGCGTGTCCAACACGAGGCGGTATGCGTTCACCACGTCGCTGACGTGGAGATAATCCCTGGTGGCACTTCCGTCCCCGAAGATCACGAGGTCCTCGCCCGTCAACGCCTTGCGGACGAGGATCGGAATGAGTGCCCCGTACGCGCCGCTCTTCTGGCGTTCACCGAAGATGTTGAACGGTCGGACGATCGTGACGTCCATGCCGTAGGAGCGGTAGTAGGAGTACGCGAGACGATCGGCGGCGGCCTTCGACGCCGCATACGGACTGTTCGGCTTCAGTTCAGCGGTTTCGTCCAGCAGCGAGCCCGGGCCCAAGCGATGTCCGTCGCCGTACACCTCGCAGGTCGACGCGAGGATCACCCGCGCGCCGTATTCGCGGGCAGCCTCCAGAACGTTCTGGGTCCCCACCACATTGGTCTCGATGAAGCTCTTCGGGTCGCTGAGCGACTTGTCGACGTTGACATTTGCCGCCAGGTGAAAGACCACCTCGTGATCGCGCGCCGTCTTGCTGATCAACTCCCAGTCGGTGACCGAACCGAACACCACGTCGGCCCGGTCATCGTTCGCGATGTCGGCCAGGTTCTGCTTGCCGGTCACCGAGAAGGTGTTCAGGACGGTCACGCGGTGTCCGGCGGCGAGGAGGGCTTCGCAGAGGTGGCTCCCTTGGAAGCCGGCGCCGCCGGTAACGAGGATCCTCACCTAAAGTGCTCCCGTCTCAAGACATATGCCGCATTATGATTACCACCCGGCGCCGCTGGCGGTATGCGAAAAGGATGCATCAAATGTGCGACGTCGCCGCGGAATATCGGGGACAGATCGAGGCGTGGTGCACTCACCCCGCCCTGACCGAATTGGTCGACATGTTCGGCGGAAGCGTTCCGCGAGGCCTGGCATTGAGCGAACGGCTCGCATTCCTGGACGAGTTCAGCGAGGTATGGGACTACCGGGGTAAAGCGCGGCGCCAGAGTGCGGTCCGGTTCCACAATCAGGACGCCGGCGGGGCGGTCCGGTGGCTGATCCCTCGTCTCGAGCTGCCTGATGATCACCTCGAGCGGATCGAGAAATTGGCGGAGCAGCTGGGGCTCATCGCCGAGTTACAGCCCGCCGGAACCGAGTTCGATCACCTCATCGTCATCGGCGGCGGGCGGTACACGAACCTGCTGCGAACGCGCTACGCGGGGGAGATGGTCGCGAGCCGCCGAGTCGGCAATGTCGTACTCGCCGCGGCGTCCCGACGCCTGCTGGATTCCGAAGCCGATGCCGTCGCCGCGTGCGCGCCTGGCGCGCGTACCGAGTTCGAGTTGATGGTCGCCGCCGCCCGCGACGTGTTCGGCCTCGACGTCGACGAGGTGTGCGCGCATGTGAGGCGTCGCGTCGATCGAGTGCAGTGCAACGAGACGGTCTGGCACTTTCCGCCTGACAGCAATGAATTCGGCGTGCCCGTCATGCTGCTCGAGACGCCGTCACCGGATCCCGAACGTCGCCGGGCGAATTCCGCCGACACGTATACGTTCGCGGCGCAGACGGCCGGCATGCGCGGCTCGTCGTGTCTGATGGTGACGGGTCAGCCGTTGGTGCCCTACCTCCACTTCGAAGCCCTGCGGACGTTGGCATTGCGATATGACATCCGTTTGGAGTCAGCGGGTTTCGGGGTGCAGGAGTACAACCGGCTCAGCGCGATGGACCAGCAGCATCCGGCCAAGCTGCTCCAGGAGGTGCGTTCGACCATCCGGTCCGCGCGGGCTCTGGAGGATCAGCTCAGACGATGATCGCGCAGGGCGACGACGGGGGGAACGTGCCCGACACCGGGCGCGGACGCCCCGACGGTGTCCACGGCTTCAGTCCCATGTTCGCCAGGTGGCGCACGGGGTTGACGTGCTCGCCGTCGACGTGGACCTCGAAATGCAGGAAGCCGTCGGCAGATTCGTCATGTGCCTGCAGGACGCCGATTTCCGTGCCCGCGTCGATTTGGGCTTCGACGTCGATGCGGCGGTCATCGCCCGGCCGAAAGACGTACACGGTCTCACGGTCGGCTCCCGCGATGGTCATCGATTGCAGCCCGTCGTCAAGGTTCACGACGCGGCTGACGGCGCCCGACATCGCCGCGTGGACCGGTGTTCCCGGCGCCGCCGCGAAGTCGACGCCGGGGTGGAAACCGGTGGCGCGGCGTCCATAACCCGACGCGATCGCCAGCCGGTCGCGGTCGATGGGCACCCGGGCGCCGGGTTCGGCGGGGTCGAAGTCACCTGATGCCCGCCGCCGGTAATCGGAGCGCAGCAGGTCGATCTCGTCGTAGGCGTACCCGAACAGCAGGGCGCGGTCGTAGGGCACGCCGTAGTTCAACTCGGAGTGGGGATCGAGCTTGCGGTAGTGCTCGACCTTGGCGATCCGCTCGGCCAGCGTCGACCACCCGGTGTGCAACAGGCGGACATCGTTGGCGACGCCGATGCCACCGTGTTCGGTGATGTTGGCCGGCCAGTGCGGGTTGTGAATTGCGCGCGTCCCGGCGCGCAAACCGGGACGCCAGCGCCAGAACGGTCCGCGCATCGATTCGGCGGTGCCCATCAGCGGGATCATGTCCGGGTAGTCCGGATCGTCCCAGCTGGGAATCATCGGACACATCAGCGCCGCGACATCGTTGGGAACGCGTGCGAGCATCGCCGGGATGTCGATGTCGGTTTCGACCACCTGGTCGGAGTCGATCACGAAGATCCAGTCGGGGCGGCAGAAATCGGCCATGCGGTACAGCAATTCGAGCCCGGGTGGTTCGGGGATCAGCCACGGGGTCTGCGGAAGATCTGAGCGGGCGTGTACGACGTTGGTGACCGCGGGATGGTCGTGCAGGATCTGCGCGGTCCCGTCGGTGCTGCGGTCGTCGACCGCGTAGACGTCGTCGCACCAGCCGGCCAGGGAATCGAGCACGCGCGGCAGCACGTCCTCGCCGTTGTGCACGCGGAACATCGCCAGAATGCGCATCATGGCCTACTTCCGCTGACCTGCGATTCGACGGCGGTGAGCATCGCCGAGAGCATAGCGATGATCTTGTCCGGACCGCGGTCGGTTGCGCGGGTGTTCTGCGTGCTACCGCGCTACCGCTGGTAGCGAGTGGAGCGGGCGACGGGAATCGAACCCGCGTAGCTAGTTTGGAAGACTAGGGCTCTACCATTGAGCTACGCCCGCATGTACAGCAAGACCAGATCGTACCGGCGGCAGCCAAATCAAATCCAATTGAGGGCTTCGCGTGTGCAGCCCGTAGTATCTCGCGTGGTCGTTCCGTGTTTTGCGGACGGCCTGCGCAGGCGCAGCGCTCAAGCGCCGGCGCGACGTGCAGAGCACGGGGTGTAGCGCAGCTTGGTAGCGCATCCGCTTTGGGAGCGGAAGGCCGCAGGTTCAAATCCTGTCACCCCGACTGCGACACCGACCGAACCAGAATATGAGGAGCAAGATCGTGAAGAGCACCGTCGAAAAGTTGAGCCCCACCCGGGTGCGCATCAACGTGGAGGTGCCCTTCACTGAGCTCGAACCTGACTTCGACCGCGCGTTCGCGCAGTTGGCCAAGCAGGTCCGGCTCCCCGGCTTCCGTCCCGGCAAGGCGCCGCGCAAGCTGCTCGAGGCGCGCGTCGGCCGCGAAGCAATGCTCGACCAGGTCGTCAGCGAGGCCCTTCCCGGCCGCTACAGCGAAGCGGTGACCAGCTCGGAGGTGCAGCCGCTGGGCCAGCCCGAGATCGAGATCACCAATAAGGAGTACGGCCAGGACCTCACGTTCACGGCCGAGGTCGACGTCCGCCCCGAGATCGAGCTTCCCGACCTGTCGGAATTGACGCTGACCGTCGACGCCATCGAGGTGACCGACGAAGAGGTCGACGCCGAACTGCAGACGCTGCGCGCGCGCTTCGGAACCCTCACGGGCGTGGAGCGCGCCGCCCAGAACGGCGACTTCGTCTCCATCGACCTGTCGGCCACCGTGGACGGCCAGGAGCTGGCCGAGGCCGCCACCGAGGGGCTGTCGCACGAGGTCGGCTCGGGCCAGCTGATCGACGGTCTCGACGAGGCGATCGTCGGCCTCGAGGAGGGGGAGACCCGCGTCTTCACCACCAAGCTGGCCGCCGGTGAGCACGCCGGCAAGGACGCGCAGGTGACCGTCACCGTCAAGTCGGTCAAGGAGCGCGAGCTGCCCGAGCCTGACGACGAATTCGCCCAGCTGGCAAGCGAATTCGACACCATGGATGAGCTCAAGGAGTCGCTCGTCGAGCAGGTGCGCCGGGTCAAGCGGGTGCAGCAGGCCGAGAAGATCCGCGACAAGGTGCTCGAGACGCTGCTCGAGCAGGTCGAGGTGCCGCTGCCGGAGAACGTGGTGCAGGCCCAGGTCGACGACGCGCTGCACAACGCCATCCACGGGCTCGACCACGACGAGGCGCGTCTGGCCGAGGCTCTCGAAGCCCAGGGCAGCAGCCGCGACCAGTTCGACACCGACAACCGCACCAACGCGGAGAAGGCGGTCAAGACGCAGCTGCTGGTCGATGCGATCGCCGACAACCTCGACGTCCAGGTCGGCCAGAACGACATCAGCGAGCGCCTGATGCTGATGTCTCAGCAGTACGGCCTGCAGCCGCAGCAGCTGATCCAGTCGCTGCAGCAGAACAACCAGCTGCCCGCGCTGTTCGCCGACGTGCGTCGTGGGCTGGCGCTGGCCGCTGTCGTCGAGGCCGCCACCGTCAAAGACTCCGACGGCAACGTGATCGACACCACCGAGTTCTTCGGCCGGTCCGAAGAGCAGACCGAGGAAGCTGCCGAGGAGGCCTCCGACGCCGCCGAGTCACAAGCGGACGAGGAGTCGGCCGACGCGAAGTGACGCTGAGAGCGAACGCGGCCCGTCTAGGGACTGCACGCCCGCGCGGGTTGGTTAGTGTCGGTGAGTATCAAGCTCTTGAAGAAAGCAGGTATCCAGACGTGACCCACATGCGTGGCGCCTCGCAAGGCCTCAACCTTGTCGACTCGGTCTATGAGCGCTTGCTGGCGGAGCGGATCATCTTCCTGGGCTCGCAGGTCGATGACGACATCGCCAACAAGCTCTGCGCGCAGATTCTGCTGCTGTCGGCCGAGGATCCCACCAAGGACATCCACCTCTACATCAACTCGCCCGGCGGCTCCATCAGCGCCGGGATGGCGGTCTACGACACCATGGTGCTGGCGCCGTGCGACGTCGCCACCTACGCCATGGGTATGGCGGCCTCGATGGGCGAGTTCCTGCTCGCGGCGGGCACGAAGGGTAAGCGTTACGCCCTGCCGCACGCCCGGATTCTGATGCACCAGCCGCTCGGCGGGATCACCGGCGGTGCGGCCGACATCGCGATCCAGGCCGAGCAGTTCGCGGTGATCAAGAAGGAGATGTTCCGGTTGAACGCCGAGTTCACCGGGCAGCCCATCGAGCGGATCGAAGCGGACTCCGACCGCGACCGCTGGTTCACCGCGCAGGAGGCCCTCGAGTACGGCTTCGTCGACCACATCATCACCAGCGCGAGCGTCAACGGCTCAGGACCAGGAGCAGGACTAGACAAATGACCGATCACTTGCATCCTCAGGCCGACGCCCGCCTGCAACCCCAGGCCCGTTACATCCTGCCGTCGTTCATCGAGCACTCGAGCTTCGGCGTCAAGGAGTCCAACCCGTACAACAAGCTGTTCGAGGAACGCATCATCTTCCTCGGTGTGCAGGTCGACGACGCGTCGGCGAACGACATCATGGCCCAGTTGCTGGTGCTGGAGTCGCTCGACCCCGACCGCGACATCACCATGTACATCAATTCCCCGGGCGGCTCGTTCACCTCGCTGATGGCGATCTACGACACCATGCAGTACGTGCGGGCCGACATCCAGACGGTGTGCCTGGGCCAGGCCGCTTCGGCCGCCGCGGTGTTGCTGGCCGCGGGCACCCCCGGCAAGCGCATGGCGCTGCCCAACGCTCGCGTGCTGATTCACCAGCCCGCGCTGGCCGGCGTCATTCAGGGCCAGTTCTCCGATCTCGAGATCCAGGCCAAGGAGATCGAGCGGATGCGCACGCTGATGGAAGTCACGCTGGCCAACCACACGGGCAAGACCCCCGAGCAGATCCGCAAGGACACCGACCGCGACAAGATCCTGACCGCCGAAGAGGCTAAGGATTACGGCGTCATCGACACCGTCCTGGAGTACCGCAAGCTGTCGGCCCAGACCGCCTGATCTGTCCCGCAACCGCGCGAAATGCAGTTCGCGTCTGCCTTTGGCGTGGCACGCTGTGCGTCTGCACGGGCGGACGGCCAGGGGAGGACGGCGATGACACTTGGGATGCGAGCGGGTTTCGCGATGACCGCGTTGGCGGTGACGGCCGCGGTTTGCGGCCTGGCTCAGATCGCCTCACCGGCGGTGAGCCAGGCTCAGGAACCGGCCTGTCCCGCAGGGACGTATTGGGACGTCTACTCGCTCCAATGCGTGCCCGTCGACGCGACCGTTTATGTCAACCCCCCGAACCCCGTCGTGGGGCCCGCAGGTCCCGTCGGTGTCGGAGGAGTGGTGGGCCCCGCTGGTCCGGGTCCGGTCGGGCCAGGGCCGGCTGGGCCGGGTCCCGCAGGCCCCGGGCGCCGATAGCGTCACACCGAATCGGCGCCGGCGTGCACCGCGCCGATAACGGGTACGTTGGGTGCCGACGCCCTCTCGGTCCGGTCACGGCCACGACACGCCAACGACACGGCGGCGCGTTCGCTGGGGTCCGAGGGTAATCAGACGATATGTTGGCGCGAACACAGATGAATACCACTGGCGCGATTCGGCTTTATCGGTCGCCTCGCGCGGGAACAAACGGGTAGCGTCGGGTTCACCACCCGAGGCAACCACAGAAAAGAAGCTTCATCGGCTGCGAGGAAAGTAGGACCCCACCACCATGGCGCGCATTGGAGACGGCGGTGACCTGCTGAAGTGCTCGTTCTGCGGCAAGAGTCAAAAGCAGGTTAAGAAGCTCATTGCGGGTCCGGGCGTCTATATCTGCGACGAGTGCATCGATCTGTGCAACGAGATCATCGAAGAAGAACTCGCCGATGCGGACGACGTAAAGCTGGACGAGTTGCCCAAACCCGCGGAGATCCGCGAGTTCCTCGAGGGTTACGTCATCGGACAAGACACCGCCAAGCGCACGCTCGCGGTCGCCGTCTACAACCACTACAAGCGCATCCAAGCGGGGGAGAAGAGTCGCGATTCGCGCTCCGAACCCGTCGAACTGGCCAAGTCCAACATCTTGATGCTCGGTCCGACCGGCTGCGGTAAGACCTACCTGGCGCAGACGTTGGCCAAGATGCTCAACGTGCCGTTCGCGATCGCCGACGCCACCGCGCTGACCGAAGCCGGATACGTGGGCGAGGACGTCGAGAACATTCTGCTCAAGCTGATCCAGGCCGCCGACTACGACGTCAAGCGCGCCGAGACCGGCATCATCTACATCGACGAGGTCGACAAGATCGCCCGTAAGAGCGAGAACCCGTCGATCACCCGTGACGTCTCCGGTGAGGGTGTCCAGCAGGCTCTGCTGAAGATCCTGGAGGGAACGCAGGCGTCGGTGCCTCCACAGGGCGGCCGCAAGCATCCGCACCAGGAGTTCATCCAGATCGACACCACCAACGTGTTGTTCATCGTGGCGGGAGCGTTCGCGGGTCTGGAGAAGATCGTGTCCGACCGCGTCGGCAAGCGCGGCCTGGGCTTCGGCGCCGAGGTGCATTCGAAGGCCGACGTCGACACCGCCGACCACTTCGCCGAGGTCATGCCCGAGGATCTGATCAAGTTCGGGTTGATCCCGGAGTTCATCGGCCGCTTGCCGGTGGTGGCGTCGGTGACGAATCTGGACAAGGACTCCCTTGTGCAGATCCTGTCCAAGCCCAAGAACGCATTGGTGAAGCAGTACACGCGCCTGTTCGAGATGGACGGCGTCGAACTCGAGTTCACCGACGAGGCGCTCGAGGCGATCGCCGATCAGGCCATCCACCGCGGCACCGGTGCTCGTGGACTGCGCGCCATTATGGAAGAGGTCCTGCTGCCGGTGATGTACGACATCCCCAGCCGCGACGACGTCGCCAAGGTGGTCGTCACCAAGGAGACTGTGCAGGACAACGTGCTGCCGACGATCGTGCCGCGCAAGCCGTCGCGTCCGGAGCGTCGCGACAAGTCCGCCTGACGACGATCAAGCGGCGAGGAACGAGCCGCATCAGTGCACAACGCGGTCGGGGCGGGTGTAGACGTTCATCGACCGGCCCCGCAGGAAGGCGACCAGGGTCAGCCCCGACTGGCTGGCCAAATCGACCGCCAGCGACGACGGCGCCGACACCGCCGCAAGCACCGGAATGCCCGCCATCACGGCCTTCTGCGTCAGCTCGAACGAGGCGCGTCCGCTGACCAGCAACACGGTCCCCGTCAGCGGAATGCGGTCCTGCTCGACCGCCCACCCGATGACCTTGTCGACCGCATTGTGCCGGCCGACATCTTCGCGCACGGCGAGCGTCGTGCCCCCGGAGTCGAAAAGCGCGGCGCCGTGCAGGCCGCCCGTGCTGGCGAACACCTTTTGGGCTTTGCGCAGCCGCGCAGGCAGCTGCGAGAGCGTCTGCACGGTGATGGTCGTCGGATCGTCCCCCGGGCCGTGGCGGCTGCTCAGCTGTACCGCCTCCAGTGAGGCCTTACCGCAGACCCCGCACGACGATGTGGTGTAGAAGTTGCGCGTGACGTCGACATCGGGCGGCGCGACATGCGGGGCCAGCGTCACATCGAGGACGTTGTAGGTGTTCTGCGAAAAGCCCGCGTCGTCGACGCCCGTGCCTCTGCAGTAGCGCGCCGTGAGCACGTCGTCACGTCCGGCGATGACCCCCTCGGTGAGCAGAAAACCCTGCGCGAGTTCGACATCGGAGCCCGGAGTGCGCATCGTCACCGTGATGGATGCGCCGTTGACGCGGATCTCCATCGGCTCCTCGACGACGAGGGTCTCCGGCCGCGCCACCGCGGAGTCCATGGTCACATGCTTTACCCGCCGCCTGGCTGTGACCCGACCCATGACTCCACACTAGGGCGATTCGACGTCGATAACGTTTCCGTGCTGTTCATGCCGGGGCCAGCGCGCGAGGCGGCGTCCTCGCCATTCGGACGGCACAATGGATTCGTGCACAACGAACTCGAACCGAACCGCCGCATGCCGGTCTGGCGTGATCCGCTGTCGGCTGGCTTCCGCGCGCACCGCCACCTGCTGTTACTGCGCCTGCGTTGGCACGAACGGCGCGGGGAGTCGGCGTCCACCCGGCACTGACAACAGGACGACCAGCACCGACGATGGGGTGCTAGCTACCGGCTACTGGACGGTAACCATTTCCTTAGAATTTTTGTCTCGTAGACGTGACGAACAACACAGTTATGTCTCACGGCAGGCATCCACACATCGACTGAGCTGTGTGTTCGACCCTCCGTGTGCGGCACGCCGCGGGCGAGTCCGGTGAAGGGCCGCCTAAGAAAAGTGCAATAATCGGTACTGGCAGTGACATCAAAAATTTTGGTGGACGTCCACCGACGGCGCGTCGACTCGACTGTGACTCGGAGGACGTCCCCACGCAGTGTGGAAGGCAGGCCTCGTGGCAGCGAAGGACAACGCGGTCAGTCCGGGGAGTGCGGGTCCTCGACAGAAGCTCGAGAAGGTCGTCATTCGATTCGCCGGCGACTCCGGCGACGGTATGCAGCTCACCGGTGACCGGTTCACCTCCGAAGCCGCCCTGTTCGGCAACGACCTTGCCACCCAACCGAATTACCCCGCCGAGATCCGCGCGCCGCAGGGCACGCTGCCCGGTGTGTCGTCGTTCCAGATCCAGATCGCCGACTACGACATCCTGACCGCGGGCGACCGCCCCGATGTGCTCGTCGCGATGAACCCGGCGGCGCTGAAGGCCAACGTCTCCGACCTGCCCCGCGGCGGTCTGATCATCGCCAACTCCGACGAGTTCACCAAGCGCAACCTCGCCAAGGTCGGCTATGAAGCCAACCCGTTGGAGACCGAGGAACTGTCCGACTACGTCGTGCAGGCCGTGCCGATGACGACCCTGACGCTGGGTGCGGTCGAGCCGATCGGCGCCTCCAAGAAGGACGGCCAGCGGGCGAAGAACATGTTCGCGCTCGGTCTGCTGTCGTGGATGTACGGCCGCGAACTCAAGCACAGCGAGGCGTTCATCCGCGAGAAGTTCGCCCGCAAGCCCGACGTCGCCGAGGCCAACGTGCTCGCGCTCAAGGCCGGCTGGAATTACGGCGAGACCACCGAGGCCTTCGCCAGCACCTACGAGGTCGCACCCGCCAAGCTCAAAACCGGTGAGTACCGCCAGATTTCCGGTAACACCGCGCTGGCTTACGGAATCGTCACCGCCGGTCAACTCGCCGATCTGCAGGTCGTGCTCGGCACCTACCCGATCACCCCGGCGTCGGACATCCTGCACGAGCTGTCCAAGCACAAGAACTTCAACGTGATGACCTTCCAGGCCGAGGACGAGATCGCCGGCATCGGCGCGGCCATCGGCGCGTCCTACGGCGGCGCCCTGGGTGTCACCAGCACCTCGGGCCCGGGCATCTCGCTGAAGTCCGAGGCGATCGGTCTGGCGGTGATGACAGAACTGCCGCTGATCGTCATCGACGTGCAGCGCGGTGGGCCGTCCACCGGTCTTCCGACCAAGACCGAGCAGGCCGACCTCCTGCAGGTGATGTACGGCCGCAACGGCGAGTCACCGGTCGCGGTGGTGGCTCCCCGCTCACCGTCGGACTGCTTCGACGTGGCCGTGGAGGCCGCCCGCATCGCGGTCAACTACCACACGCCTGTGGTCATCCTCTCCGACGGTGCGATCGCCAACGGCTCTGAGCCGTGGCGGATTCCGGACGTCAGCAGCTACCCGGCCATCGAGCACACGTTCGCCAAGTCCGGAGAACCGTTCCAGCCGTACGCCCGCGATCCGGAGACCCTGGCGCGCCAGTTCGCGATCCCCGGTACGCCCGGTCTCGAGCACCGGATCGGTGGCCTCGAAGCGGCCAACGGCTCCGGCAACATCTCTTATGAGCCCAAGAACCACGACCTGATGGTCCGGCTGCGGCAGGCCAAGGTCGACGGCATCGCCGTGTCCGATCTCGAGGTCGACGACCCGACAGGTGACGCCGAACTGCTGATGCTCGGTTGGGGTTCCAGCTTCGGACCGATCGGTGAGGCGTGCCGGCGGGCGCGCCGCAAGGGCATCAACGTCGCCCAGGCGCACCTGCGCAACCTCAACCCGTTCCCGGCCAACCTCGGAGAGGTGCTGCGGCGGTATCCGACGGTCGTGTGCCCGGAGATGAACCTCGGCCAACTTGCTCTGCTGCTGCGGGGCAAGTACCTGGTCGACGTCCAGTCGGTCACCAAGGTGGAAGGCATGGCCTTCCTGGCCGACGAGGTCGAGGGCATCATTGATGCGGCGCTGGACGGAACGTTGGGCGAGAAGGAAAGTGACAAAGTGAAGTTCGCACGACTGGCGGCGGCCACCGTCGAAGTCGGCGTGAGCGGTGTGGGAGCGAACGTATGACCGACTTGATCGGAGCAGATCTCGGGTTGACCGCAGGCACCAGTCGGGTGCCGACGACCGATCAGCCGCAGAAGTCCAAGGACTTCACCAGCGACCAGGAGGTCCGCTGGTGCCCCGGTTGCGGTGACTACGTCATCCTCAACACCATCCGCAACTTCCTGCCCGAGTTGGGGTTGCGCCGCGAGAACATCGCGTTCGTCAGCGGTATCGGCTGCTCGAGTCGCTTCCCGTATTACCTGGAGACCTACGGGTTCCACTCGATCCACGGCCGCGCCCCGACGATCGCGACCGGCCTGGCCCTGGCCCGCGAGGATCTGTCGGTGTGGGTTGTCACCGGTGACGGTGACGCGCTGTCGATCGGCGGCAACCACCTTATTCACGCGCTGCGCCGCAACATCAACATCACGATCCTGTTGTTCAACAACCGGATCTACGGGTTGACCAAGGGGCAATACTCCCCGACGTCGGAGGTCGGCAAGGTCACCAAGTCGACGCCGATGGGGTCGCTGGACTACCCGTTCAACCCGGTGTCGTTGGCGCTCGGTGCTGACGCGACGTTCGTCGGGCGTGCACTGGACTCCGACCGCAAGGGGTTGTCCGAGGTGCTGCGGGCCGCCGCCGCTCACCGCGGTGCGGCCCTGGTCGAGATCCTGCAGGACTGCCCGATCTTCAACGACGGCTCGTTCGACGCCCTGCGCAAGGAAGGCGCCGAGGAGCGGCTGATCAACCTCACCCACGGTGAGCCGGTCACGTTCGGGGCCGACGGCGAGTATTGCGTGGTCAAGTCCGGCTACGGGCTCGAGATCGCCAAGACCGCCGACGTGTCGGCCGGCGAGATCGTCGTGCACGACGCCAACCTCGAGGACCCCGCGTACGCGTTCGCGTTGTCGCGGCTGTCGGATCAGAGCCTCGAGCACATGGTGATGGGCATCTTCCGCCAGGTGAGCAAGCCGACCTACGACGATGCGGCCCGTCAGCAGATCGCCGCGGCCCGCACCGAGAGGGCACACGACACGGCGGCGCTTCAGTCACTGCTTCGGGGCAAAGACACCTGGACTGTCGACTAACGTCACGGTCATGACGACCACCGTTCCGCTGGCCGGAATCATCCTGGCGGGCGGGGCTTCCCGCCGCATGGGCCGCGACAAGGCCACGTTGCCGTACGAAGGCGCCACGCTTGTCGAGCGGATGGTGGACATCCTCAAACCGCGTTGCGCGCCGATCTTCGTCATCGCTGCCCCGGGGCAGGCGATGCCCGCGCTCGACGCCGAGGTTCTGCGCGACGAGGTGCTTGGCGTCGGCCCACTGCTGGCGACCGGCCGGGGGCTGCGAGCGGCCGCCGACGCCGGATCGGAACTCGCTTTCGTCTCCGCGGTGGACATGCCGCTGTTGACCGTCGAGTTGATCGACGCATTGGTCGCTCCGGCGGTGCGCGTCGGGGCGGACGTGGTGCTGCCCTGGGACGGGCGTGACCACTACCTGGCGGGCGTCTACCGCACCGCGCTGGCTGGGCGCGTCGACGAACTGATCGACGCGGGGGAGCGCAGCATGCGCGCGCTGGTCGACCGGGTCGACACGCAGCGGATCGTGATGCCTGAACAGCGTGCGCTGACCAACCTCAACACCGCCGCCGATCTCAAGGCGATCCGCAACGTGCAAATTGCCTAGCAAATTAACTGGTTGAAATACCCGCTATTCGCGATTGAGTGAATTGAATTCCCGCCAGTGAATTAGTACGCGTTTTACCGTGATAAGCACATCAACGTGCTGATATCGGTCGGCGCGTGAAAGTGCACTATCGGCATAACAGATACACGAATACGGCTGGCTCTCAGCGCCTTTCGGCGGCATCACCTGCAGCGGTGGGCGAATTCGAGCTCCCTGGGGACTGATTCGGTGCCCGAGCCCGCCCAAAGGTATGCCGCTGCGGATGGGCCGGTCGCGGCGAAACGCGCGACGCATAGCATGGCCGTCGCATACGGCGGGTCCACGGGCCCGAAAGTGTGTCGAACGGGTGTCGCATTGACGACGAAAGACGCGCTGGGATAACGGATGCCGTAACGAGCCCGGTGAAGCCTTCGCAGGGGCGAGAAATGGGGCGGTGAGCGAACGACCTCGTGAGTTGCTGACGCGCAACGTGTTCCAACTCTTAAACCGGGTCGCAGGGCCAGCGAAGTTGCCGCAGTCATGGGGCGACGATCATGCCCGTTGCGGTCATTTTGTCGACGACACTGCGGTTTTCGCCGCACCAACCAGGACGCGACCCCACAGACGCGTGGTTCAGCTCACAAAATAGCCGTGAGATGGCTCACGAGAACTTGTCCTGACACCAGTTTTGCCGTGTTCGTCAAAGCACGCTGCAACCTGGGAATATGCTGAGAAATCTGCGCCGTAATCGTTTCGTGATCATGCCGCGACACACCTTCGCTCGATATGACGGCGGCCGAACTCTTTTTGTACGGTCCCCAATGGCTCTACCCGGAGCAAACAATTTGAAACCACGAACCTGTGTGTGAGTGGGGCTGTAGGAGGCGAACGGTCTCCGGCGGCCGCCGGCGCTGAGGCCCGGCGAGGCATTCCGGCCTCCCGCTGTCGCACCCGACCGAGACGGTGCGGCCCAACTCCCTGGCCTGGCTGACAGGCATGCCCACCCCGCGCGCTTTGGCGCGGGTGTGTGTTGGCGCGCGCGTGGCGAAAGGATAGAAGTTGAAGAACATCCGCAAGACACTTGGCCTGGCGACCTTTGCCGGAGCGCTCGCGTTGGCGCCCATGGCTCTGGCCACCGGCACTGCCAATGCGGACAGCGGTGTGAACTGGGATGCCGTCGCGGCGTGCGAGTCGGGCGGTAACTGGTCCATCAACACCGGTAACGGCTACTACGGCGGCCTGCAGTTCACCATGGGCACGTGGCAATCGAACGGTGGCAGCGGCTCCCCGCACAACGCCAGCCGCGAGGAGCAGATCCGCGTCGCCGAGAACGTGCTGCAGTCGCAGGGCATCGGCGCATGGCCGACCTGCGGCGGTCGCGGCTAAGCACGCGTTTCGTCTTAACGAAGAGGCGGTGCCGGGTATCCGGCACCGCCTCTTCTTTCTCAGAAGGCTCTTACGCCAATTAAGTAACGAATAAAACTTTTGACCCTCGCGTAACACGTGACGTTCATCACCCGACACACCGGATAACCGCAGCGGAGATCGAGGGGTTCTCGGATGCGGGCCTTGTGAAAACGGTCGGGGAAGGACCGCAGAGATGAACGTTCGTACTGCAGTGAGCAAGGGCTTCTTGGCCGCGGCGATCTCCGGAGCGCTTGCGATGGTGCCGATGGCACTGTCCGAGTCGTCGTTGGCCACAGCCAACGCCGATTCGGTGAACTGGGACGCCATCGCCGAATGCGAGTCCGGTGGCAACTGGGCGATCAACACGGGTAACGGCCACTATGGGGGTCTGCAGTTCAAGCAGGCCACCTGGGCCGCCAACGGCGGTGTCGGCAACCCGGCGACCGCGTCGCGCGCCGAGCAGATCCGCGTTGCCGAGAATGTCCTGCGCACCCAGGGCCTGAAGGCGTGGCCGAAGTGCGGACCCCGCGGCGCGACGCCCGCCGTATGGACCACGCCGTCGGGTCCGTCCGCTCCGACCGCGCGGACGATGCCTGCCTCGGCGACCGGTTGCGCTTCGATGCCGTCCAGCGGCCTGTTCGGCTTCGTCAACCCGCGTCAGATGTGCACCGCGCTGTTCAACCCGATCGGGACGATCGCCCGAGCACGCTGAACTCGTTGCCCTGCGGGTCGCTCAGTGCCCCGGGAGCCGAGTCGACGCTCCACTGCCAGCGGTTGGGAACGACACGGTCGTCGTCGACGCGGACGAACTTCCAGATGAGGTCCTCCCAACCGGCCGACCCGTAGAGCCACCGCGGCGCCCCGTCGGGGCCGTCCCGCAGTTCGGCTCCCACCCGGGGCGCCCACCAGGCGGCGAGCTCTTCGGGCCGGTCGCTGTCCGTGCAGACGGCGAAGACGCGGGCGGGCGGGCCTCCTCCCGGGTCCTGCGGGAACGCGCAGAATTCGTTGCCCTCGATGTCCGCCAGCATCGTCCACCCGGTGTGCTCGGCGAGGACGCGGGCGCCGAGGTCGAGGAGCGACGCGACATCGCGCACGTAGAGGTCCACGTGGACGCGGTTCTTCACCGTCGTCGGGCAGTTCTGCGGTCGGAAGACCAACAGCCTGCGCTGGGCCTCGGCGCCGAGGACCGCGGCCCAGAAGACGGTCATCGCCGGCGGGTCGGCCGCGTCGACGACCAGCGGGCCCAACCGCACGGTCACACCGCGAACAGGTCGCGGTCGGTCGGCAGCTTGAACGCCGACCGCGACGCCACATCGGCCAGGTGGCGGGCCACCAGGGCTTCGGGTCCCAGCACCGTCGCACGGCTCACGAGCGCACTGATCGCCGGCGGCAGATTCATGACGCGCCCGATGAACCGCGATTCGCGGACCAGCGAGCGGACCCGCGGGCGGCGGAACTTCACGAACCGCGCGAAGGCCGTGGTGACATCGTCGTCGCCATCGAGGAACCTCGCGAGGATCGCGGCGTCCTCCAGTCCCTGACAACCGCCCTGTCCAAGGTGCGGGCGCATCGGATGCGCGGCGTCACCGACCGTCACAACCGAACCCCGCGACCACCTGCGGGCCTCGTCGCGGTCATAGAGGTCGTTGCGCAGGACGGCCTCAGGGTCGGTGGCGGCCAGGATCTCGGGGATGGGCGCGGCCCACGACGCGAACCGTTCCTGGAGGTAGGGCAGTTCACCCTGCGGCGCCGTCGTCCCCTCGGGTACGCGTTCGGTGGCGAACCAGTAGGTGTGGTCCTCTCCGAGCGGCACGTGGCCGAACTCGACCGCGGGTCCGAGCGTCTCGCCCGCGAGCTCAGGATCGATCGTGCACTCAGCCACTCCGCGCCACGCGGTGTAGCCGACGTATTGGTTGTGCAGCGGTCCGTTGAGATGACGGGCGACCATCGAATGGGTGCCGTCGGCGCCCACGACGGCCTCGGCCTCCAGCACCGCGGAGTCGGCCAGCCTGATTCTCACGCCGTCGGCGGTCGTCGCCAGCGCCTCGGCCGCCACTCCGGCTTTCAGGGTGCCGTCGGCGAGCGCACCGGCCAGGATCGATGTCAACGCCGAGCGGCGGATGACCACGAGAGGTTCGCCGAGGGCCTTGATGAGGCGTTGCCGTTCGGGTCGCCGCAGCCAGCTGCCGTCACGCCAACGGGCCGCGCCCGCGGTGACCCGGCCGCCCGCCTGACGCACCGGATCGCCGAGGCCGATGTCGTCGAGTGCGGCCAATGCGTTGGGCCAGATGCTGATTCCGGCGCCGGACGACGTGTCGGCGCGCTCCTCGACGAGCGTGACGTCGTGTCCGCGCTGTTGCAGCGCGACGGCGCTCGCCAGCCCGGCGATGCCTGCCCCGACAACTACGATCCGCTTCGGCATCTGTCGAACCTAGCGCGCCGAGCGCGCAGTTTCGTGCAGAGAAGGCGTCCGATCGGTGTGCTACGAACGGGGCATGATCGCGACGGCCCCCGACGCCCTGTCCACCTCGTCTCGCGCCCCTTTCCACGACCTCGACGAGTACGTCGCGTTGCCCCGCCTCTCGGGGCTGGCGCTGTCGCCGGACGGAACACGGTTGGTGACCACCGTCGCCCAACTCAACGACAAGAGAACTGAATACGTCAGCGCGGTCTGGGAGCTCGATCCCGCCGGTGCCCAACCGGCACGCCGACTGACGCGAGGGACGAAGGGGGAGTCGGCGCCTGCGTTCGCGGCCAACGGCGATCTGCTGTTCATCGCCGTCCGCCCGACCCCCGATGACGACGAGCCGCCCGCCGCGCTGTGGCGGCTCCCGTCGACCGGCGGTGAAGCGGCGCAGGTGTTGGCGCTTCCCGGCGGCGTCGAGGCGGTGCGCCCCGCCCGCGAGGAGGACGTCGTTGTGGTGCGCTCACCGCTGATGCCGTCGGCTCGGACCATCGACGACGACCGTCGGCTCCGGTCCCTGCGCAAGGACAACAAGATCACCGCGATCCTGCACACCGGTTATCCGATCCGCCACTGGGACTCCGATCTCGGGCCGGGCGAGCCGCACCTGCTCGGCGTCGCGTTGACCGACGATTCCGCCCGCGGTGAGGACGTCCGCGACCTGACCGCCGCGCCGGGCGCTGCATTGCGCGACTCCGACTTCGACGTCAGTTCCGACGGGCGCTTCCTGGTCACCACGTGGCAGCGGCCCGCCCCCGGCGCATCTCGGCATTCGGTGTTGATGCGCATCGATCTCGACAGCGGCGAACGCACGGTGGTGGTGGAGGAGCCCGCCGCCGACGTGTGGAGTCCGGCCATCTCCCCCGACGGTGCCACTGTCGTCTACCTGCGCGAGACGTTCTCGAACCCCGACACCCCACCGCGAATAACGCTGGGCTGCATCCGATTCGGTGACAGCCCACGCGTGCTCACCGACGATTGGGACCGGTGGCCGGCATCGGTGACATGGCTGCGGGACGGCTCGGCGGTGATCGTCACGGCCGATCAGGACGGCAGGGCCCCGGTTTTCCGTGTCGACCTCGCCGACGGCGCGGTGACTCAGCTGACCTTCGACGATTACTGCTACTCCGACGTGGTGGCCGCTGCGGGCGGTGTGCTGTTCGCGTTGCGCAGCTCCTACGCCGCGCCACCCCACCCCGTGCGCATCGACCCCGACGGCGCGATCACCGAACTCCCGTGTGCGGGGTTGCCGCCGCTGCCGGGAACGCTGACCGAACTCGAGACGACCTCCGCCGACGGCAGGCGGGTGCGTTCGTGGCTGGCGCTCCCGGCGGGAGACGGCGAGGCGCCGCTGCTGTTGTGGATCCACGGCGGCCCGCTGGCCAGCTGGAACGTGTGGTCGTGGCGGTGGAATCCGTGGCTACTGGCGGCTCGCGGGTATGCGGTGCTGCTGCCCGATCCGGGGATGTCCACCGGTTACGGGCAGGACTTCATCGCACGTGGCTGGGGCGCATGGGGCGGTGCCCCGTTCGAGGATCTGATGGCCATCACCGACGCCGCGTGCGCGCATCCGCGCATCGACGCGTCCCGCACCGCGGCGATGGGTGGATCGTTCGGCGGTTACATGGCCAACTGGGTCGCCGGCCACACCGACAGGTTCGACGCGATCGTCACCCACGCCAGCCTCTGGGCGCTCGACCAGTTCGGCGCCACCACCGACTCCTCGTACTACTGGCTACGCGAGATGACGCGCGACATGGCGCAGGCCAACTCGCCGCACCACCACGTGGGCGACATTCGCACGCCCATGCTGGTCATCCACGCCACAAGGACTACCGGGTGCCGATCGGCCAGGCACTGCGGTTCTGGTACGAGTTGCTGACCCACTCCGCGCTGCCCGCCGACGCCGACGGCGACAGCCCGCACCGGTTCCTGTACTTCCCGTCGGAGAACCACTGGGTGCTCACACCGCAACACGCCAAGATTTGGTACCAGGTCGTCATCGGGTTCTTGGCCCGGCACGTGCTCGGTGAGGACATCGAGGTGCCCGAGACGCTCGGGTAGCGTCGCGACCATGAGCGCACCGGAGCGGGAATTCGACATCGTCTTGTACGGAGCAACCGGGTTCGTCGGGAAACTCACCGCCGAATACCTGGCCAGGACGGCGCCGGACGCCCGGATCGCGCTCGCAGGTCGATCGCACGACAAGCTGATCGCGGTCCGAGACTCCCTGGGTGACAAGGCCGCCTCCTGGGCGCTGATCACCGCGGACGCGTCGCAGCCGTCGACCCTGAACGCGATGGCCACACAAACGCGCGTGGTGGTGACCACGGTGGGTCCCTACGCGAAGTACGGTCTGCCGTTGGTCGCGGCGTGCGCGGCCGCCGGCACCGACTATGCGGACCTGACCGGTGAGTCGTTGTTCATCCGCGAGAGCATCGACCAGTACCACAAGCAGGCTGCCGACACCGGTGCGCGCATCGTGCACTCGTGCGGATTCGATTCCGTCCCATCGGATCTCACGGTGTTCGCGTTGTATCGGCGCGCGCAGCAGGACGGTGCGGGCGAACTCACCGACACCAACCTGGTGGTGCGGTCCTTCAAGGGAGGGGTCTCCGGCGGTACGGCCGCGTCGATGATCGAGGTCATGCGGGCGGCGTCGTCGGACGAAGAGGCGCGACGGGTGATGAACGACCCGTACACGCTCACCCCCGACCGCGCCGCCGAACCCGAACTGGGCGGCCAACCCGATCTGCGGTGGCGGCGGGGCGCGGAGATCGCACCGGAACTCGACGGGTACTGGGTTGCGCCTTTCGTGATGGCCGCGGTGAACACCCGTATCGTGCGGCGCAGCAACGCATTACTCGACTACGCCTATGGTCGGCGCCTGGAGTACGGCGAACAGATGAGCATGGGCAAGTCGGTGCTCGCGCCGGTGGCATCGGCGCTGGCCGCGGCCGGCAACGTCGCGACGATGGCGCTGGGCAGCCGCTACTTCGACCGCGTGCCCAGCAAGCTGGTCGACCGAGTGCTGCCCAAACCCGGCACCGGTCCCAGCGAGAAGGTCCGCGAGAGCGGCCACTACACCGTCGAAACGTACGCGACGACCACCACGGGCACCCGGTATCGGGCCGTCATGTCGCAGAAGGGCGATCCGGGCTACAAGGCGACGGCGGTGCTGTTGGGGGAGTGCGGGCTCGCGCTGGCGCTGGACCGGGACAAGCTCTCCGACCTTCGCGGCGTGCTCACCCCCGCCGCGGCGATGGGCGACGCATTGCTCACCCGCCTACCCGCCGCCGGGGTGACGCTGGAGACGACGCGCCTGCACAGGTAGCGCACGTCACATCGCATCAGGAGCGAAAAGCCGCTCCGTTCGGGGCACTTAGCGACACCGCGCACTGCATTCCTAGAATTGCGGGGTGACCGCCAGCCCCCGATCCTCTGCCGAAGCCCTGCCCAAGTCCTGGGACCCGGCCGCAGTGGAGAGCGACCTCTACGAGGGCTGGGTCAAGGCCGGCTACTTCACCGCCGACGCGACCAGCAGCAAGCCCGCTTATTCGATCGTGCTGCCCCCGCCGAATGTCACCGGCAACCTGCACATGGGCCACGCGCTGGACCACACGCTGATGGATGCGCTGACGCGCCGCAAGCGGATGCAGGGCTACGAGGTGCTGTGGTTACCGGGCATGGATCACGCCGGCATCGCCACCCAGTCGGTCGTCGAGAAGCAACTCGCGGTCGACGGCAAGACCAAAGAGGATTTCGGCCGCGACCTGTTCGTCGACAAGGTCTGGGACTGGAAGCGGGAATCCGGCGGCACGATCGGCGCGCAGATGCGCCGCCTCGGCGACGGCGTCGACTGGAGTCGCGACCGGTTCACCATGGACGAGGGCCTGTCGCGCGCGGTGCGCACGATCTTCAAGCGACTCTTCGACGCGGGCCTGATCTACCAGGCCGAGCGACTGGTCAACTGGTCGCCGGTGCTCGAGACGGCCATCTCCGACCTCGAGGTCAAATACGAAGACATCGAGGGTGAGCTGGTGTCGTTCCGGTACGGCTCGCTCAACGACGACGAACCGCACATCGTCGTCGCCACCACCCGCGTCGAGACGATGCTGGGCGACACGGCGATCGCGGTGCACCCCGACGACGAGCGATACCGCGACCTGGTCGGAACGTCGCTGCCGCACCCGTTCATCGACCGCGACATCGTGATCGTCGCCGACGAGCACGTCGACCCCGAATTCGGCACGGGCGCCGTCAAGGTGACTCCCGCCCACGACCCAAATGACTTCGAGATCGGTCTGCGCCACCAGCTCCCGATGCCGTCCATCATGGACACCAAGGGCCGAATCGTCGGCACCGGAACGGAATTCGACGGCCAGGACCGCTTCGAGGCGCGGGTCAAGGTGCGCGAGGCGCTGGCCTCGCAAGGCCGCATCGTCGCGGAGAAGCGGCCGTACGTGCACAGCGTCGGCCACTCCGAACGCAGCGGCGAGCCGATCGAGCCGCGGCTGTCGCTGCAATGGTGGGTCAAGGTCGAGGCGCTGGCCAAGGCCGCCGGTGACGCAGTTCGCAACGGCGACGCCGTGATTCACCCTCCCAGCCTCGAGCCCAGGTGGTTCGCGTGGGTGGACAACATGCACGACTGGTGCATCTCGCGCCAGCTGTGGTGGGGCCATCGCATCCCGATCTGGCACGGCCCCGACGGCCAGACCGTCTGCGTCGGGCCCGATGAGACGCCGCCCGAGGGGTGGGAGCAGGACCCCGACGTGCTCGACACCTGGTTCAGTTCGGCGCTGTGGCCGTTCTCCACCATGGGCTGGCCGGACCAAACCCCCGACCTCGCCAAGTTCTATCCAACGACCGTGCTGGTCACCGGCTACGACATCCTGTTCTTCTGGGTGGCGCGGATGATGATGTTCGGCACCTTCGTCGCCGACGACCCGGCGATCACCCTCGACGGTCAGCGCGGACCCCAGGTGCCGTTCCAGAACGTCTTCCTGCACGGACTGATTCGCGACGAGCACGGCCGCAAGATGAGCAAGTCGCGCGGTAACGGGATCGACCCGCTGGACTGGGTGGAGCTCTTCGGCGCCGATGCGCTGCGATTCACGCTGGCCCGCGGGGCGAGCCCGGGCGGTGACCTGTCCATCGGCGAGGATCACGCCCGAGCCTCACGCAACTTCGCCACCAAGCTGTTCAACGCCACCCGGTTCGCGTTGATGAACGGCGCGGCGCCGGATGCACTGCCGGACGCCGCCGAGCTGACCGACGCCGACCGGTGGATCCTGGGCCGGATGGAACAGGTTCGCGCGGAGGTGGATTCGGCCTTCGACGCCTACGAGTTCAGCCGCGCGTGCGAATCGCTCTACCACTTCGCCTGGGACGAGTTCTGCGACTGGTACGTCGAACTGGCCAAGGTTCAGCTCGCCGAGGACATCACGCACACCACGGCCGTGCTCGCCGCGGTACTGGACACACTGCTGAAGCTGCTGCATCCGGTGATGCCGTTCGTCACCGAGGTGTTGTGGAAGACACTGACCGGTGGCGAGTCGCTGGTGATCGCCGACTGGCCGACGCCATCGGGTTTCGAACCCGATCCGGTTGCCGCGCAACGGGTCGCGGACATGCAGAAGCTGATCACCGAGGTGCGTCGCTTCCGCAGCGATCAGGGACTCAACGACCGGCAGAAGGTTCCTGCGCGGTTGTCGGACATCGTCGGCGCGGACCTGCAGGCGCAGGTGCCCGCCGTGCGCTCGCTGGCCTGGCTGACCACCGACTCTGATGGCTTCGCCCCGACCGCGGCCATCGAGGTGCGGCTGTCGCGCGGCACCGTGACCGTCGAGGTCGACACCTCGGGCACCGTGGACGTGGCCGCCGAGCGGCGCCGGCTGGAAAAGGATCTCGCCGCGGCGCAGAAGGAACTGGCCAGTACCACAGGCAAACTCGGAAACGAGGCGTTCCTGGCGAAGGCTCCCGCAGAAGTCGTCGACAAGATCCGCGGACGCCAACAGATCGCCCAGGAGGAAGTCGACCGCATCGCCGCGAGGTTGGCCGCGCTGCGATGACCGACCCGGAGCCGGACGACCGGCCAGAGCCGGACGTGGAGCCGCTGGGGCCGCCGGATCCCGAGCCTTCACCGGACGAGATCGCGGCGCTCCTGCAAGTCGAGCACCTGCTCGACCAGCGTTGGCCCGAAACGAAACTCGAACCCAGCACGACGCGCATCTCGGCGTTGCTCGAACTGCTCGGCTCACCGCAGCGCGGTTACCCGTCGATCCACATCGCGGGCACCAACGGCAAGACATCGGTCGCGCGGATGGTCGATGCGCTGCTGACGGCACTGCATCGTCGCACCGGACGCACCACTAGCCCGCACCTGCAATCGGCGGTCGAGCGCATCTCGATCGACGGCAAGCCGATCAGCCCCGCGGCCTACGTCGACACTTACCGCGAGATCGAGCCCTTCGTGCACCTGGTTGATCAGCAGTCCGAGGCCGGCGTCCTGGGGAAGGCTGGACCCGCCATGAGCAAGTTCGAGGTGGTGACCGCGATGGCGTTCGCCGCCTTCGCCGATGCGCCGATCGACGTCGCCGTCGTCGAGGTCGGCCTCGGCGGTCGCTGGGACGCCACCAACGTCGTCAACGCCCCCGTCACGGTGATCACTCCGATCGGTGTCGACCACGCCGAGTACCTGGGCGACACCCTCGCCGAGATCGCCGCCGAAAAGGCCGGGATCATCGGCAAACAGGAAGACGACCTGGTGCCCACCGATACGGTCGCGATCATCGGCAGGCAGGCCCCCGAGGCGATGGAAGCGCTGCTGGCCCAGACGGTGCGCGCCGACGCGGCGGTCGCGCGCGAGGACTCGGAGTTCGCGGTGCTCGGCAGGCAGGTCGCCGTCGGCGGGCAGCTGCTCGAACTGCAGGGCCTCGGCGGCCTGTACTCCGACATCTTCCTGCCGCTGCACGGAGAACACCAGGCGCACAACGCCGCGCTCGCGCTTGCGGCCGTCGAGGCGTTCTTCGGCGCCGGGGCACAGCGCCAGCTGGACATCGACGCGGTGCGGGCGGGTTTCGCCGCGGTGACAAGCCCCGGCCGCCTGGAGAGGATGCGCAGCGCGCCAACGGTTTTCATCGATGCCGCGCACAATCCGGCCGGAGCCGCGGCGTTGGCGCAGGCACTGCAGGAGGAGTTCGACTTCCGCATTCTGGTCGGCGTCGTGTCGGTGATGGGCGACAAGGACGTCGACGGCATCCTGACCGCCCTGGAACCGGTGTTCGACCAGGTGGTCGTCACGCACAACGGATCACCGCGCGCGCTCGACGTGGAGGCATTGGCGCTGGTGGCCGAGCAGAGGTTCGGTCCCGAGCGGGTGGTCACCGCGGCGACGCTGCCCGACGCGATCGAGATCGCCACCGCGATCGTCGAGGAGTCGGCGATCGAGGGTGAACTGCTGGGTGGCGCGGGGATCGTGATCACCGGGTCGGTCGTCACCGCGGGAGCGGCACGCACGCTGTTCGGAAAGGATCCGCAATGACCGAACCGGCGCCGCAGCAGCCGGATCCCTGGAAGAGCTTCCGCGGGGTGATGGCGGGCACGCTGATCCTGGAAGCCATCGTCGTGCTGCTGGCGCTGCCGGTGGTGGCCAACATCGGCGGCGGGCTCACCGCGGCCACCGGCGGCTTCCTCATCGGGATGGCGGTGATCCTGGTACTGCTGGCCGGTGTGCAGGGCAAGCCCTGGGCGATCTGGGTGAATGTGGGCCTTCAGGTCGTGCTGATCGCGGGTGTGGTCCTCGACGGGGCGATCGCCTTCGTCGGGGTGATCTTCCTGGTGGTGTGGCTGATGATCGCCTATCTGCGCGCCGAGGTCCTTCGCCGACAGAAGAGGGGACTTCTGCCTGGTCAGCAGCGTCCGCCGGAGTAGTCGATTTCGGCGGCTATTCTGTCGGCCGTGACTGAGCCGATTGAACGGACCCTCGTGTTGGTCAAGCCCGACGGCGTCAAGCGGCGTCTTGTCGGTGACATTCTTTCCCGGATCGAACGCAAAGGGCTGGCGATCGCCGAGCTGAAGCTGGTGACCGTCAGCGACGAGCTGGCCCGCAGGCATTACGCCGAGCACGAGGGCAAGCCGTTCTTTGATTCGCTGCTCGCGTTCATCACATCGGGCCCGGTCGTGGCGGCGGTCGTCGAGGGTCCACGCGCCATCGCGGCGTTCCGCCAGATCGCAGGCGGAACCGACCCCGTGGAGAAGGCGGCACCGGGCACCATCCGCGGTGACCTGGCCCTGATCACCCAGGACAACCTCGTTCACGGCTCGGATTCCCCGGAGTCCGCCGCGCGCGAGATCGATCTCTGGTTCACCGGCAAGTAGGGGTTTCGCGACCTGTCTCGCCCAGCCTGGTCGGGCGGGGCGTCGTGATGTGGGATACTCGACTCGGGTGACCGGCCGCCAACGGGGACCGGACACCCGAATGAAGACTTAGACGTGCGCGACCATCGCCACGCGTGATGCGGCGCCGACCGTCCAGCCATCATTCAGACCGGCACCGGGATGGTCCCCCAGTGGGCCGCTCGGAGCGAGACCACAACAAGCTCGGGCGAAGTCACCCGGGTCCATAGCGGAAGCCCTCGCGTGGCCGCGTCAAACACGACGCGCCCGGGGGCTTAAGGAGACTACGTGGCCGAAGATGCCCCCACCGAAGACCTATCTGAAGACACGCGAGAAGCACAGGACTCTCAGCCGGAGTCGTTGAGAGTCGATTCGCTGGCCCAGGTGCTGGGCACCACCAGCGAGCGGGTTCTCGAGGCGCTGACCGCGCTGGACGGCCGCCCTCGCACCGCCGAATCCGCCCTCGGGGAGGACGAGGCTCAACGCGTGCGCGAAGCGCTCGCTGACGCTGCCGACGCGCCGCAGACGCCCGAACCGGCGGCTGCCGCCGAACCGAGCAACGGAGACGAGCCGGAGTCCCGGACGATTCTGGAGACCCCCGCCGAAGAGGCGCCGCAGCGCGCTGAATACATGCCGCTGTTCGTCGCGCCGCAGCCCGTCCGCTTCGAATACGACGCCGACGCCGACGACGATGACGACGACACCGACGACGATGACGACGGCCAGGACAGCGAGGACGACCAGTCCGAGCGGCCCTCCGGTCGCCGTCGCCGCCGCGGTCGGCGCGGACGGGGCCGCGGTCGCGGTGAGCAGAACGGCGACGACGCCGACGGCGACGGGGACGCCGATCAGGGCGGTTCTCAGGGTTCGGACTCCGACAGCGACGACTCGGACGACTCCGACGAGGACAACGGCGACGACGAGAACACCGGCACCGATGGCGCCACCCGCCGTCGCCGTCGCCGCCGTCGTCGCAAATCGGGGTCGGCGGACGACAGCGACGCGACCTCGCCCGACGATCCACCCAACACGGTCGTGCACGAGCGCGAGCCGCGGAAGTCGACCAGAAACGACAAGTCCGGCAGCGGCGACGGCGAGATCCAGGGCATCAGCGGATCGACCCGGCTGGAGGCCAAACGGCAACGCAGGCGCGACGGCCGAGACGCAGGCAGGCGCCGCCCGCCCATCCTGAGCGAGGCCGAATTCCTGGCCAGGCGCGAGGCCGTCGAACGGATGATGGTCGTGCGCGACAAGGTCCGCACCGAACCTCCGCACGAGGGCGCCCGCTACACGCAGATCGCCGTGCTCGAGGACGGCGTCGTCGTCGAGCACTTCGTGACCTCGGCGGCGTCGGCCTCCCTGGTCGGCAACATCTACCTCGGCATCGTGCAGAACGTGCTGCCCTCGATGGAGGCGGCGTTCGTCGACATCGGCCGCGGGCGCAACGGTGTCCTCTACGCCGGCGAGGTCAACTGGGAAGCCGCCGGACTCGGCGGCGCCGCCCGCAAGATCGAACAGGCGCTCAAGCCGGGCGACTACGTCGTCGTCCAGGTCAGCAAGGACCCCGTCGGCCACAAGGGCGCCCGGTTGACGACGCAGGTGTCGTTGGCGGGTCGGTACCTGGTCTACGTGCCCGGCGCCTCGTCGACCGGCATCAGCCGCAAACTGCCCGACACGGAACGCCAGCGTCTCAAGGAGATCCTGCGTGAGGTGGTGCCGCCAGACGCCGGGGTGATCATCCGCACCGCGTCCGAGGGCGTCAAAGAAGAGGACATCCG
Source organism: Mycobacterium neumannii (assembly GCF_002245615.1). NCBI lineage: Bacteria > Bacillati > Actinomycetota > Actinomycetes > Mycobacteriales > Mycobacteriaceae > Mycobacterium > Mycobacterium neumannii. The sequence continues at coordinate 326,856 of NZ_NKCO01000002.1, forward strand.
CAACGACGTCGAACGCCTCGCCAAGCGCTGGTCCGAGATCGAGGCCAAGGCCGCCGACATCACCGCCAAGAAGGCCGGTGCGGCCGTCGCGCTCTACGAAGAGCCCGATGTGCTGGTCAAGGTGATCCGCGACCTGTTCAACGAAGACTTCACGGGCCTGACGGTCTCCGGCGACGATGCGTGGAAGACCATCAACGACTATGTGAATTCGGTTGCGCCCGAACTTCTTCCGCGACTGACGAAATACGAGCCCGCTTCCGCCGACGGCCCCGACGTGTTCGCGGTGCACCGCATCGACGAGCAGTTGACCAAGGCGATGGACCGCAAGGTGTGGCTGCCCTCGGGCGGCACGCTCGTCATCGACCGCACCGAGGCCATGACCGTCATCGACGTCAACACCGGCAAGTTCACCGGGTCGGGCGGCAACCTCGAGCAGACCGTCACCCGCAACAACCTCGAAGCGGCCGAGGAGATCGTGCGCCAGCTGAGGCTGCGCGACATCGGCGGCATCGTGGTGATCGACTTCATCGACATGGTGCTCGAGAACAACCGCGACCTGGTGCTGCGGCGGCTGACCGAGGCGCTGGCCCGGGACCGGACCCGCCATCAGGTCTCCGAGGTGACGTCGCTGGGTCTAGTCCAGTTGACGCGCAAGCGGCTCGGCACCGGTCTGGTGGAGGCGTTCTCGACCCCGTGCACACACTGCAGCGGGCGCGGAATCGTGCTGCACGGCGACCCGGTCGACTCGACGTCGAGCAGCGGACGCAAGTCCGACGCCGGCGGTCGGCGCGGCAAGCGCGGAAAACGCGGCGCCAAGTCCGACGACGTCGCCGTGGCCAAGGTCCCGCCGCATCCCGCGGGCGAGCACCCGATGTTCAAGGCGATGGCGGCGGCCAACGGTCGCCATGACGCAGACGACGATGCCGCTGACGAAGACACCACCGACGATGAGCGCCGCGATCAGAAGCCCGAGGAGGTCGCCGAGACCGATTCCGAAGCCATCCGCACCGCGGTGATCGAGTCGGGCGAGGACGATATCGAGGACCTTGAGGATGAGGACTTCGACGAGACCGACTCCGATGAGGACGACGAGGACGACGAGTCCGACGACGATTCCGACGAGGACGAGGACGAGATCGACCTGGACTCCGATGACGACGAAGACGATATCGACGACGACATCGAGGTCATCGGCGCCGACGACTCCGACGACGACTCTGATGAGGACGACGACGAGGACACCGACGACGAGGATTCGGACGAGGACGAGGACTCCGGCGACTACGACACCAGGGGGGCCGCATCTGCGGCTGTCTCGCGAGGGCGGCACCGGCGTCGCGCGGCCGCCCGGCCTGCGGGCCCGCCAACCAACGAGCGCTGATCTGGTGGCCCGGGGCCGACGAGCCGTGACCTGCGGTGATTTGACCCTCATGCGGCGGCTCAAGTAGCCTTGAGCAGTTGTCGCCAGGCTGGACCATGCGAGTCGGCGGCAGTCGCAAACCCAGACCAGCGCAGCGGCAAGTCGCGCGCGCCCAGTGAACGACGTAGGAGTAGTAAGACGATGGCAGCCGAGAAGGTCACGTACGCAATAGTCAAGACCGGCGGTAAGCAGTACAAGGTTGCCGTCGGCGATGTGGTGAAGGTCGAGAAGCTCGACTCCGAGCCCGGCGCCAGCGTCTCCTTGCCCGTGGCCCTCGTCGTCGACGGGTCGAAGGTGACCTCCGACGCGAAGTCGCTGGAGAAGGTCGCGGTCACGGGTGAGATCCTCGAGCACACCAAGGGCCCGAAGATCCGCATCCACAAGTTCAAGAACAAGACCGGCTACCACAAGCGGCAGGGACACCGCCAGCAGCTGACCGTCCTCAAGGTCACCGGCATCAAGTGATGAGCCGTCAGGCGACGGACAGAAAGCACTGAGGGGAACCACAGACATGGCACACAAAAAGGGCGCTTCCAGCTCGCGGAACGGTCGCGACTCCGCCGCACAGCGGCTCGGCGTCAAGCGGTTCGGCGGCCAGATCGTCAAGGCCGGCGAAATCCTGGTGCGGCAGCGGGGTACACATTTCCATCCCGGCACCAACGTCGGCCGCGGAGGTGACGACACCCTGTTCGCCACCGCTCCCGGCGCCGTCGAATTCGGTTCAAAGCGCGGCCGCAAGATCGTCAGCGTCGTTCGACCGGCACCGCAGGAGGCCTGACTTCCTGCCGCGAATGTGATGCTGCTGCGACTTCCCGGCTGAAGCTGGCAGTAGCTCACACTCGTCACGGAAAGGAAGACCGATGCCTCGCTTCGTCGACCGCGTCGTGATCCACGCGCGAGCCGGCAACGGCGGCAACGGCTGCGCCTCGGTCCACCGCGAGAAGTTCAAACCGCTCGGCGGTCCCGACGGCGGCAACGGCGGTCGCGGGGGCAGCGTGATCCTGGTCGTCGACCCCCAAGTGCGCACGCTGCTCGACTTCCACTTCCATCCGCACGTCGTCGCACCGTCCGGCAAGCAGGGCGCAGGCGGCAACCGGGACGGGGCCGCGGGCGCCGACCTCGAGGTGAAGGTTCCTGACGGCACGGTGGTGCTCGACGAGGACGGCCGGCTGCTCGCCGACCTCGTGGGCGCCGGCACCCGCTTCGAAGCGGCCGCCGGTGGCCGCGGCGGCCTGGGCAATGCCGCGCTGGCATCGCGCGCACGTAAGGCTCCCGGCTTCGCGCTGCTGGGGGAGAAGGGTCAGGTCCGCGACCTGACGCTGGAGCTCAAGACCGTCGCCGACGTCGGGCTCGTCGGCTTCCCCTCCGCAGGCAAGTCCTCCCTGGTGTCGGTGATCTCGGCGGCCAAACCGAAGATCGCCGACTATCCGTTCACGACGCTGGCGCCCAACCTCGGCGTGGTGTCCGCAGGCGGCAACACCTTCACCGTCGCCGACGTGCCCGGTCTCATCCCCGGCGCCTCGCAGGGGCGCGGGCTGGGACTGGACTTCCTGCGGCACATCGAACGTTGCGCGGTGCTGGTGCATGTGGTCGACTGCGCGACGATGGAGCCTGGCCGCGACCCGGTCTCCGATATCGACGCGCTGGAGGCCGAGCTCGCCGCGTACACGCCGACACTGCAAGGCGATTCGACGCTGGGCGACCTCGCCGAGCGTCCGCGTGCGGTGGTGCTGAACAAGATTGACGTGCCCGATGCCCGCGAGCTGGCCGAATTCGTGCGCGAGGAGATCGTGCGCCGCTACGGCTGGCCGGTGTTCGAGGTGTCCACCGTGACCCGGGAAGGGTTGCGGCAGCTGACCTTCGCGTTGTGGGAGATGGTGTCGGCGTACCGCGAAGCGCAACCGCCGGTCGTGCCGCGCCGACCCGTCATCCGTCCCGTCCCCGTGGACGAGAGCGGTTTCACCGTCGAGCCGGATGGGCACGGCGGCTTCGTCGTGCATGGTGTCCGGCCCGAACGGTGGGTCGCCCAAACCGATTTCGACAACGACGAGGCCGTCGGCTACCTCGGTGACCGGCTGGCCCGCCTGGGTGTCGAGGATGAGCTGTTGAAGCTGGGCGCGCGACCCGGATGCGCGGTGACCATCGGTGAGGTCACCTTCGATTGGGAGCCGCAGACACCCGCCGGCGTCGACGTGCCGATGTCGGGCCGCGGCACGGATCAGCGGCTCGAGCAGACCGATCGCGTCGGGGCCGCCGAGCGTAAGGCCGCGCGGCGGGAACGGCGGCGCCCCGGCGGCGAGTCATGACCGCCTCCGCGCGCCCCGACGAGTCGGCGCACCGGGCGGCGGTGCGCACCGCGCGCAGCGTCGTCGTCAAGATCGGCACCACCGCGCTGACCACGCCGACCGGAGTGTTTGACGCCAGTAGGCTCGCGGTGCTGGTCGAGGCCATCGAGAACCGGATGCGGGCAGGCTCGGATGTGGTGATCGTGTCGTCGGGGGCCATCGCGGCGGGCATCGAACCGCTGCGGCTGTCGAGACGGCCCGCCGACCTGGCCACCAAACAGGCCGCCGCCAGCGTCGGCCAGGTGGCTCTGGTCAACGCGTGGAGCGCGGCCTTCGCGCGTTATGAGCGCACCGTCGGACAGGTCCTGCTGACCGCGCACGACATCTCGATGCGAGTCCAGCACACCAACGCCCAGCGCACGCTCGACCGTTTGCGAGCGCTGCACGCGGTGGCGATCGTCAACGAGAACGACACCGTGGCCACCAACGAGATCCGGTTCGGCGACAACGACCGACTCTCGGCGCTGGTCGCGCATCTGGTCGGCGCCGACGCGCTGATTCTGCTGTCCGACATCGACGGGCTCTACGATTCGGATCCGCGAAGGGGTAACGCGCGCTTCATCGCCGAAGTGGCGCAGCCGGAGGACCTCGACGGCGTGGTGGCCGGCAGAGGCAGCCAACTGGGCACCGGAGGGATGGCGTCGAAGCTGTCGTCGGCGTTACTGGCCGCCGACGCCGGGGTGCCGGTGTTGTTGGCCGCGGCCTCGGATGCGGCGACCGCGTTGTCCGACGCGTCCGTCGGAACGGTGTTCGCGCCGCGGCCCGAACGGATGTCGGCGCGCCGGTTCTGGGTGCGCTACGCCGCCGAGGCCGCGGGCGCGCTGACGCTCGACGACGGTGCGGTGCGCGCGGTGGTCACACAGCGGCGCTCGCTGCTGCCCGCCGGTATCACCGCGGTGTCGGGGCGCTTCTACGGCGGCGACGTCGTCGAGTTGCGGGCGCAGGACGGGACGATGGTCGCGCGCGGCGTCGTCGCCTACGACCGCGGTGAGTTGGCCACGATGCTGGGCCGGTCGACGTCGGATCTGTCTCCGGAGCTGCGCCGGCCCGCCGTACACGCCGACGACCTGGTGGCCGTCTAAGCCGGTGCGCTAGTGATCGCCCAGCGATCGGATGCGCGCCGAGATTCCCTCGAGCATCGCCTTGATCTGGTCGGCGCGCTCGTCGGCGCTTTCCATCACGTCGTCGTCGGCCGGTTGCACCGTCACGCCGTTGGCCTTCGCGGTCGCCTCGAAGCATTCGCGGACCACCGGATCTGCGAGGATCACCGCCGCCAGCATTCCCGGTGTGAGCTCGCGGGTGCGCAACAGGCCGTCGTAGCGCACCTCCGCCGGGATCCGGATCTCCAGCGCTCCGCCTTCGAGTTGCTGCTTGGCCGCGGCCAGCAGAAGCGTCAGCGCAGCGCGCGAGACCACTCCGAGCACCTTGTGCCGGAACGGAAACCACGGCAGCGGCAGCTTATCGATCTGCTTGTCCACTCCGCCGGTGAACAGGTACTCGATCAGGCTGCGGGTGCGGACCTCTTCGACCTCCGCCCATTCCACGGTGTCCCCGTCGAATTCGACCGCGTCCTCGCTGATGGCCACGCCGCCGAAGTGGTTGAGCTTGCGCACCAGCCGCCGGAGTTTGTCGGGTGTGAGCGAGTGCTCGGCGATCACGTCGCCGATGCCCAGTGCCCATCGGCCGGTGACCGGCCCGGGATCAGGGCGATGCCGGTCGATCAGCTCACGGAGCCACGAGGCGTCCTCGGAGGTCTGGGTCACGCCGTCATTCCCGTCGACGTCGCGAAGGCGGGCAGCTCGTCGGCCAACAACGCCAGCATGGGCGAGCACCCGTTGTCGATCTTGACCGTCGCCAGCGCATCGCCGCGGGTGGGTCCGCGGTTGATGATCGCGATCGGCATACCCGCCGCCGCGGCGTGGCGCACGAACCGGTAACCCGAGTACACCGTCAGCGACGACCCCGCGACCAGTAGGACATCGGACGCATCGACCATCGAATAGGCTTGAGCCACCCGCTCTTTCGGGACGCTCTCGCCGAAGTAGACGATGTCGGGTTTGAGCATCCCGCCGCAATGCGGGCAGTCGACGACGCAGAACGACGTGGTGTCGCCGACGACGGCATCGGCGTCCGGGGCGACCGCGATGCCGCCCACCGACTCGGCGACCCGCTGGGCGAAGCCCGGATTGGCCGCCTCCAGCAGATCGGCCAGGGCGGCGCGGCTCATCGTGTGCGCACAGTCGAGGCAGATCACCTGCGCGTAGGTGCCGTGGAGGTTGACGACGTTGTGGCTGCCCGCCTTGCTGTGCAGCAGGTCGACGTTCTGGGTGATCAGCGCCGACACCGCACCCGCGGCCTCGAGCGCGGCGAGGGCCCGATGGCCGGCGTTGGGCAGCGTGGCATCCATGTGACGCCACCCGAGGTGGTTGCGCGCCCAGTACCGCTGCCGGAACACGGGGTCGGAGGTGAACTTGCGGATCGTCATGGGGTTGCTCGGCGGCGAGTCCGGGCCACGGTAGTCGGGGATTCCCGAGTCGGTGGACATCCCCGCGCCGGTGAGCACCGCGATCCGCCGGTCGCGCAGCAGGGCGACGAGTTCGGGTGCGTCCACCTGGTCGAGGGTAGTCAGTTCGGCAGCGCTTCGGCCTCACCGCGTGCTAACGGGTTGATTGCACGCAGCGGGTGCGTGCGATCAACCCCTTAGTGCAGTGCGATCGTGCCTGCCGTTGCTCATCGCTGGGTCGGGCAGGCTTCGACGGGGACGGGCATGGTCAGCTCGCCGAACTTCTGAAAACGGAAGGTCACGTCGACGTTGGAGGCGGGCCGAACGGTTTGGGTGATGCCGTCAAGGGTGACGGTGAGCGGCCGGCGCGGTTCGACTGGTTGACCGGTGGCAAGCGCGGTGCCCGCGTGGATCTCGATCGGAGGGCTCGGGTCGATGCGGGTGGTCTCGGCGGCCGTCGTCGTGATCGCCTCCAGCCGTTCGGTGTCCGCCGGTCGATTGTTGGTGATGGTGAACCGCAACTGTGCGGTGTCGCCGACCTGGATCTCGCACGATCCGGGTAAGTAGCGCGGTACGACGAAAGCGTTCTCGACGGTGGTCTCCGGCGTCTGCGAACCGGACCCACGATTGCTGGATTCGCCAGTGGTGAAGCTGCCGCAGCCGGCCAGCAGGAACGTCACGAGCATGGCCGTCGTAAGGGGAGCGGGCTTGGACCGTTTGACTTTCATCACCGAAGCGGGGCCTACCCGCTGCCCGCGGCGCCAAACGTCGACCGATACCCGGTTTGCGTCGGTGCCGCGGGCGTGCGGCGTGGTCGGGCTGGGTCAACACCGCCCGCGAGCCGACCGGCGTCAGGACCGACACATCGGCGCGCGGCTTCGAGCATGACCTCGCGTCCGACTGATCACTGCAAACACTTTGCCGCTGGCGTGATTTCGGCGCTCATATTGCTTTTCATCATGGTCAGTGCCGCGTCGCTGAGCTCGGGGTCGATGTGGGCTACGGCGTCCGGTGGCACGACGACGGGGAAGTGCCGGACATAGGCGTCCAGCGCGGTGTAGAGGATGCATTGCTCGGTGACCTGGCCGGTGAGGATGACCCGCTCAGGTTTCAACTGCCCCAGCAGGTATGCCAGCGCCGTGGCGTAGAAGGCGCTGTGACGCACCTTCGTCATCAGGCGGCAGCCCTTCTGCGGGACGATCGGCTCGACCAGGTCCGGGCGCTCACCCTGCAGCGCCGACTGCACGATGTCGCTGAACTCCGCGGTGAAATCGCCGTAGTTGTCGTTGACGTAGATGAGGTCGACATCGTCGCGGTCACGGGCCTCGGCCACGAGCGCCGCAAGGGGATCGATGATCTCGGCGACGTGTGGGATCAGCTTCTCGGCGTCGGGATGGCGGTAGGTGTTCATCATGTCGATGACCAGCACTGCGGTGTCACTCATGGGGACTTGCATACCCCGTTCCGTTTTCGGGCAACAATGAGGCATGGATTTCTACTCGGCGTACCGGCACGGCTTCGTCCGCGTCGCAGCATGCACGCACCACACGACGCTCGCCGATCCGCGGGCCAATGCCGAGTCGGTGCTGCGGATGGCGCGTGCCTGCCACGACGACAACGTCGCGCTCGCGGTCTTCCCGGAGCTGACGCTGTCGGGATATTCCATCGAGGACATCGTGATGCAGGACGCCCTGCTGGATGCGGTCGAGGACGCGGTGCTCGACATCGTCGTCGCCTCCGCCGACCTGATGCCGGTCCTGGTGATCGGCGCTCCGCTGCGCTATCGGCACAGGATCTACAACACGGCCATCGTGATCCACCGCGGCCGCGTGCTCGGCGTGGCGCCCAAGTCCTACCTGCCGACGTATCGCGAGTTCTACGAGCGCAGGCAGATGGCCCCCGGCGACGACGTGCGCGGCGCAATCCGAATGGGCCGCGGAGGCGAGTGGGCCGACGTGCCGTTCGGGCCCGACTTGTTGTTCACCGCGACCGACGTCCCCGGTTTCGTGTTGCACGTCGAGATCTGCGAGGACATGTTCGTGCCGATCCCGCCGAGCGCGTCGGCGGCGCTGGCCGGCGCGACGGTGCTGGCGAACCTGTCCGGAAGCCCGATAACGATCGGACGCTCCGAAGACCGCTGCCTGCTGGCCCGCTCGGCGTCGGCGCGCTGCCTGGCCGCCTATGTGTACGCCGCGGCGGGAGAGGGCGAGTCGACGACCGACCTGGCCTGGGACGGGCAAACGATGATTTGGGAGAACGGCGAATGCCTCGCGCAGTCCGAGCGCTTCCCGAAGGGTGAACGCCGATCCGTCGCCGACGTCGATCTGGAGTTGCTGCGATCCGAACGCATCCGGATGGGCACCTTCGACGACAACCGCAGGCACCACGCGGCATCGACGGACACCTACCGGCGGGTGGAGTTCCAGCTCGATCCGCCGACCGGCGACGTCGGGTTGCTCCGCCACATCGAGCGTTTCCCGTTCGTGCCGTCGGATCCCGAACGGCTGGAACAGGATTGCTATGAGGCCTACAGCATCCAGGTGGCCGGGCTCGAACAGCGCCTACGCGCGCTGGATTTCCCCAAGATCGTGCTCGGTGTGTCCGGAGGTCTGGACTCGACGCATGCTTTGATCGTCGCCGCCCGGGCGATGGATCGCGAACAGCGCCCGCGCAGCGACATTTTGGCGTTCACCATGCCCGGGTTCGCGACCGGTGAGCGGACCAAGGGCAACGCCGAGCGGTTGGCCGAGGCGCTGGGGGTGACGTTCACCGAAATCGACATCAGCTCCACAGCGGAGTTGATGCTCACCAACATCGACCACCCGTTCGGCCGGGGGGAGAAGGTCTACGACGTCACGTTCGAGAACGTGCAGGCCGGACTGCGCACCGATTACCTGTTCCGCCTGGCCAACCAGCGCGGAGGCATCGTGTTGGGCACCGGCGACCTGTCGGAGCTCGCGCTGGGGTGGTCGACGTACGGCGTGGGCGACCAGATGTCGCACTACAACGTCAACGGCGGTGTTCCGAAGACGTTGATCCAGCACCTGATTCGCTGGGTGATTTCGTCCAAGGAGTTCGACGACAAGGTCAACGAGGTGTTGCAGTCGGTTCTCGACACCGAGATCTCGCCCGAGCTGGTGCCCGCGGGGGAGGACGAGGAGATCCAGAGCAGCGAGTCCAAGGTCGGACCATATGTGCTGCAGGACTTTTCGCTGTTCCAGGTGCTGCGTTTCGGGTTCCGGCCCTCAAAGGTCGCGTTTCTGGCCTGGCACGCATGGAGCGATCCGCAGCGCGGCGAGTGGCCGACCGGATACCCCGAGTCGAAGCGGCCGTCGTACTCGCTCAAGGAGATCCGGCACTGGCTGCAGGTGTTCGCCCAGCGCTACTACTCGTTCGCCCAGTTCAAGCGGTCGGCCGTGCCGAATGGACCCAAGGTGTCGCACGGCGGATCGCTCTCGCCGCGGGGCGACTGGCGGGCACCTTCGGACATGTCCGCACGCACCTGGCTCGACGAGATCGAGCGCGAAATCCCTGAGGAGTGACTTCGGTTGGCGCCTCAGCTGCTCAGCGGCATCCAGCGCCTGCCCGCTTCCTGCTTGCTGTTCGTCTGATTGCGTGCCATGGCCCCACGCTAACGGCCGAAGACCCGCCCGGTCGGCCACCCCCGCTACCGGTGTCCCACGCCGGGAAGGAATCGACCGACGGTTGCGAGGTAGTCGCGGTAGTCGTCGCCGTGCACGGTGAGCAGGTACGGTTCTTCGACGACACGGACCTGTGTCTGGATCGTCGCGATCAGCAGTACGAACCCGATCACCGCGACGGGATTCGGTGTGATCAGGGCGATTCCGAAGCCGAAGACCATCATCGCGGTGAAGATCGGATTGCGCACCCATCCGAACACGCCGCGACGCACCAACGTCGTCTTCTCACTGGCGTCGACCCCGATGCGCCACGAGTCGCCCATGTCGACCTGCGCGTAGAGCGTTGCGGCGATGCCCGCCACCGCGATCGCGATGCCGGCGATGTTCACCCACGTCCGATCCAGCGGCGCCAGCGGAGCGACGACGTCGGCCAGTTGCAGGATCGGCGCGAACACCGCGGCACCCATCGAAACGACGAACCCCACGCCGGCGAACCATTCGAGCGACAACGGCCGGCCGCTGATACCACGAAAACCGGTCGACCCGGTGCGGCGTTTCTGTTGCCAACTGCGCCAACCGAACCCGAGCAAGGCGAACACCACGAACAGCGCGATGGCGACGATCGGCATGCTCACCCCTTTCTCGACGCTCACCCGCAGCACGGGTCCCCGCGCCACGCCTCGACCCCTTCGCGGACCGCGATCACCGCGACCCCGAGCGCGGCGACGGGGTCGGCCCACGACCAGCCGAACAAGCCGTTGAGAACCAGGCCCGCCAACACGATCGCCGACAGGTAGGCGCACAGCAGGGTCTGTTTGGAATCGGCGACCGCCGACGTCGACCCGAATTCGCGACCGGCCCGTCGCTGCGCCAACGACAGCACCGGCATGATCACCAGGCTCAGTGCGGCCAGCACGATGCCGATTACGGAGGGTGCGGCCTCACCTCGGCCGGTCAGCGTCAGCACCGCGTCGGCGGCGACGTACGCGGCGAGTGCGAAGAACGAGAACGCGATGAATCGCAGCGCAGTCTTCTCCCGCGTTTCGGGATCGGGTGCAGAGAACTGCCATGCGACGGCCGCTGCGGAGGAGACCTCGACGACCGAATCCAGGCCGAACCCGACCAGGGCCGACGACGACACCCGTGCGCCCTCGGCCAGCGCGATGATCGCCTCGATGACGTTGTAGGTGATCGTGGCCGCCACCAACCAGCGGATCCGGCGCGCCAGGACCGTACGCCGGGTTTCGCTCGGTGTGGCCATCAGCAGCAGGCGTCGTCGGCGGCGGCGGGGCAGCAGGCCGGATCGACCTCGAGCACCAGACCGACCAGGTCGTCGAGCGCGTGTGCGATGCGCTCATCGGCGAGTTCGTAGCGGTTGCGCCGGCCCTCGGGCTGCGCGGTCACCAGACCGCAGCCCCGCAGGCACGCCAGGTGGTTGGACAGGATCTGGCGGGAGACGCCGATCCTGTTGGCCAGCTCCGACGGATATCCGGGCCCGTCGCGCAGGATCAGCAGAATCTCGGCGCGGGTCGGATCCGACAGGGCGCAACCGAACCGCGACAGCGCATCGCTGCGAGTGACCGTCTGCATGCCGCAAACAGTACATCACGGGCTGAACTATCTCCTTGCGATTTCGGTGTAGTTGGTTGCGGTCAGCGACACCAACTACACCCAAATCGCGGGCCCTAGAGGCGGCCGTCGATGCGCAGGTTCGGGTGCACCCAGTTGGGCGACCGACGCTCCTTGAAGGCCATGAAGCCCTCGATGGACTCGGGCGCGCCCAGGCTGGCCTGCATACCGATGCGGTCGTAGAGGCCGATGTAGTTGTCCAGGCTGGACTTGACGACGGTTCGAGCCGCGGGCGCGGTGCGACAGCACTGGGCGAGGACCTCGCGAGCCGCCTCGGCCAGCTCATCGTGGGGCACCACGCGCGCCACCATGCCCCAGTCGTGTGCCTCGGCGGCGGTCAACGTGCGCCCGGTGAACATCAGGTCGCGGGTGCGCACGGGCCCGATCAGTCGGGCCAACATGTGGCTGTAGTACGTGTCGGCGATCCCGCGGTACAACTCGGGCACCCGGAATGTGGCCCGCTCGCTGACCACGGCGATGTCGGCGCACAGCGCGATCTGCAGCCCACCGCCCTGGCACAACCCGTTCACCGCGGCGACGACGGGTTTGGCGGACTGGCGCAGCGTGTCGAACGGCAACGCGTCCATCCCCAGCGCAGGCCCGAACGTCATCCAGTTGTCGGCACCGCCCCCACCCATGTCCCCGCCGGGTGCGAAGACGTCGCCGGTGCCCGTGATCAGCAATCCGGCGAGATCAGGGTCGCTCTCGACATGCTTGACGGCGTACTTGATGCCGAAGTACATCGCGGGGGTCATCGCGTTGCGCGCCTCCGGCCGGTCGAGCCGGCACACCCCGAACGCACCCTCGCGGGTGAACTTCAGGAACGGGGTGCCGAGCCAGTCGCCGTCGGGAGGCCGGGGGGCGTCGGTGGTGCTCGGCTGGGTGGTCGTCATAACTGCCTTTCTGTTGCTCTGTTGGACACAGCGTCGTCGATGGCTTCGGCATAGGGCGCGCAGTCACCCGCCCCCGGTACGAGTGTCGACAGGGCCGCCGCGGCGCAGGCTCGGCGCAGCGCGACTTCGTGGCCGTCGAGCCAGTGCGTGGCGAGCACACCGGCGAACACGTCACCCGCACCGGTGGTGTCGACCGCGCGCAGCGCGGGAGAAGGAACGCTGAAGCGTTCGCCGTCGCCGAGGTAGCTCGCGCCGCGCGCCCCGCGGGTGATCACGAGGTGGGGGACCGGCCAGTGCCACGCGCCCGCTTCGGTTTCGTTGACCACGACCACATCGGCCAGCTCGGACAAGGCGAGCAGCTCGTGCGGCGGGGCCCCGGCCGGCGAGGCGTTGACGATGACGGCCGCGCCTGCGGAGGACGCCACCTGCGCGGCGGCGAGCGCGGTCGCGATCGGGATCTCCAGCTGCAGCAACACGACGTCGCTGTCGGAGATGGCGGCGCGGACCTCGGCGGAGTCCACGCTCAGCGCCCCGTTGGCACCCTGGGCGACCACGATCGTGTTCTCCGCCGACGAGTCCACGGTGATCACGGCCGACCCGCTCTGTCCCGGCACCGTGACGACGCCGTCGAGTGCGACGCCGTTGGCGGCCAGGTGGTGGCGCAACATCTCCGCCGACCCGTCGTCTCCGAGCGCGGCGACCAGTCGCACCGTCGCGCCTGCCCTGGCCGCGGCGACCGCTTGGTTGCCGCCCTTGCCGCCCGAAGCCATCGACAGACCCGACGCCAGCACGGTCTGGCCCGGGCGGGGCAGGGTGCGCACGGTGAAAGTCAGATCAGCGTTGACACTGCCGACCACGCATACCCGGCTGCAGTCCCGCGGCGCCATGGCTCCCAACGCTAATGCAGGGCCCCCGCCTGACACGTGTCGAACGTCCGAACCTCGTTCGATACCCTGGATAAATGAGTGTGGAGGCACCCGTCGGCGCTGTCGGCGCCGATCTGCGCCAGCAGGTGCACGACGGCGCCCGCCGGGCTCGCCTGGCGGCGCGCGCGCTGGCCACCCTGAGTTCGGAAACCAAGAACCGTGCGCTGAACACCGCCGCCGACCACCTGCTGATGTCGGCGGGTCAGATCCTCGAGGCCAACGAGCGCGACCTCGACGTCGCCCGTGCCGCAGGCACCCCCGAGGCAATGCTCGATCGGCTCGCGCTGAACCCGAAACGGGTCGACGGCATCGCCGACGGGTTGCGTCAGGTGTCTCGGTTGCCCGATCCGCTCGGTGAGGTGTTGCAGGGCCGCACGCTGCCCAACGGCCTGCGGCTGCGCCAGGTGCGCGTGCCGCTCGGCGTCGTCGGAATCGTCTACGAAGGCCGGCCCAACGTGACGGTCGACGCGTTCGGGTTGACACTCAAATCCAGCAACGCGGTGCTGCTGCGCGGTAGCTCTTCGGCGGCCAACTCCAACGCCGCACTGGTCAACGCGCTGCGGGCCGCACTGGCCACCGAACTGCTCGAGGTAGACGCCGTGCAGTTGCTGCCCAGCGCCGACCGCGCGAGCGTGACGCATCTGATCCAGGCCCGCGGGCTCGTCGACGTCGTCATCCCCCGCGGCGGCGCGGGTCTCATCGACGCCGTCGTCCGTGACGCGACCGTGCCGACGATCGAAACCGGTGTCGGCAATTGCCATGTGTACGTGCATGAATCGGCCGACCTCGACGTCGCCGAACGAATCCTGCTCAACGCCAAGACCCGTCGACCCAGCGTCTGCAACGCCGCCGAGTCGGTTCTGATTGACACCGCCATCGTCGACCGTGCGTTGCCGCGGCTGACCGAGGCGCTGCGACACGCCGGTGTGACGGTGCACGACGATCCGTCGGACGACGAGTTGCGCGCCGAGTTCTTGTCGATGGACATCGCGGTGGCGGTGGTCGACGGTGTCGATGCCGCGATCGCCCACATCAACGAATACGGCACCGGACACACCGAAGCCATCGTCGCCACCGATCTGGCTGCCGCGCAACGCTTCACCGAACGCGTCGATGCCGCCGCGGTGATGGTGAACGCGTCGACGGCGTTCACCGATGGCGAGCAGTTCGGGTTCGGCGCCGAGATCGGCATCTCCACCCAGAAGCTGCACGCCCGCGGACCCATGGGTCTGCCCGAACTGACCTCGACCAAATGGATTGTGTGGGGCGACGGTCACACTCGCCCCGCCTGAACAGGAGACTTATCCGTGAGCGTCCCCGCGCGCCCAGCGCCGCTCTTCGCTGACATCGAAGATGTCGGCAGGCGACTCGCCGAAACCGGCTATCTTCCCGACACCGCAACCGCCACAGCGGTTTTCCTGGCCGATCGGTTGGGCAAGCCGTTGTTGGTGGAAGGGCCCGCCGGGGTCGGCAAGACCGAGCTGGCCCGCGCCGTCGCGCAGTCGACGGGTTCGGGTCTGGTGCGGCTGCAGTGCTATGAGGGCGTCGACGAGGCCCGCGCCCTCTACGAGTGGAACCACGCCAAGCAGATCCTGCGGATCCAGGCGGGGTCCGGCGACTGGGACGCCACGCGCGACGACGTGTTCTCCGAGGAGTTCCTGCTCTCGCGCCCGCTGCTCACCGCGATCCGGCGCACCGAGCCGACGGTGCTGCTGATCGACGAGACCGACAAGGCCGACATCGAGATCGAAGGCCTGCTGCTGGAGGTGCTCTCGGACTTCGCGGTGACCGTGCCGGAGTTGGGCACCATCACCGCCGAGCGGCCGCCGTTCGTCGTGCTCACCTCCAACGCCACGCGGGAGCTGTCCGAGGCGCTCAAACGTCGCTGCCTGTTCCTGCACATCGACTTCCCCGATCCCGACCTGGAACGGCGGATCCTGCTGTCGCGGGTGCCCGAGTTGCCCGAGCGCCTCGCCGACGAACTGGTCAAGGTCATCGGTGTGCTGCGGGGGATGCAGCTCAAGAAGCTTCCGTCGGTGGCCGAGACGATCGACTGGGGCCGCACGATCTTGGCCCTGGGCCTGGACACCATCGACGATGCGACGATCGCGGCCACCCTCGGGGTGGTGCTCAAACATCAGTCGGACCAGATCAAGGCGTCCGGCGAGCTGAGGCTCAACTGACATGGCCGTCCGCCGGACCCGACCGCCGCAGCCGCTGGCACCGCACGGCCTGCCCGGTCATCTCGTCGGGTTCGTCGAAGCGCTACGAGCACAAGGTATCTCGGTTGGACCGTCGGAGACCGTAGACGCCGGACGGGTGGTCTCGGTGCTGGGACTGGGCGATCGCGACGCGTTGCGCGAAGGCATCGCGTGCGCGGTGCTGCGCCGCCCCGACCACCGCGACACCTACGACGCGATGTTCGACCTGTGGTTCCCCGCCGCGCTGGGCGCCAGGACGATCCTGGTCGAGGACGACGACGACACCGACGCCGACGAACCGGGTCTGCCGCCCGAAGACGTCGAGGCGATGCGTGCGGCGCTGCTGGACATGCTGGCCGAAAACCAGGACCTGGCCAACCTCGACGAGCGGATGGCCGCGATGATCGCCCAGATCGTCGAGGCCTACGGCCGGTACAACTCCAGTCGGGGCCCGTCGTACTCGTCGTATCAGGCGCTCAAGGCCATGAATCTGGACGACCTCGAGGGCCGGCTGCTGGCCGGCCTGCTGGCGCCCTACGGCGACGAGCCGACACCGACGCAGGAGCAGATCGCCAAAGCGCTTGCCGCACAACGCATCAACCAGTTGCGCAAGATGGTGGAGGGCGAGACCAAACGGCGCACCGCCGAGCAGCTCGGCCGCGACCACGTGCAGATGTACGGGGTGCCGCAGCTCGCCGAGAACGTCGAGTTCCTGCGCGCCTCCGGGGATCAGCTGCGCCAGATGCGCCGGGTGGTCCAACCGCTGGCCCGCACGCTGGCGACCCGCCTGGCCGCGCGGCGACGACGGTCGCGCGCCGGTGAGATCGACCTGCGCAAGACGCTGCGCAAATCGATGTCCACGGGCGGGGTGCCGATCGACGTCGTGCTCAAGAAACCCCATCCGGCGCGGCCAGAGCTGGTTGTGCTGTGCGACGTGTCGGGTTCGGTCGCCGGCTTCAGCCACTTCACGCTGCTGCTGGTGCACGCGCTGCGCCAGCAGTTCAGTCGGGTTCGCGTCTTTGCCTTTATCGACACCACCGACGAGGTCACCGAACTGTTCGGGCCCGACGCGGACCTGGCGGTCGCGGTGCAGCGCATCACCCGCGAGGCCGGGGTGTACACCCGCGACGGGCACTCTGACTACGGGCATGCGTTCGTGTCGTTCATGGACCGCTGGCCCAACGCGCTGTCGCCCCGCAGCGCGCTGCTGATCCTGGGCGACGGCCGCAACAACTACCGCAACCCCGAGATCGAGCTGCTCGCCCACATGGTCAACTCGAGCAGGCACGCCCACTGGCTGAACCCCGAGCCACGACACCTGTGGGGCAGCGGCGACTCGGCGGTGCCGCGCTACCAAGACGTCATCACCATGCACGAATGCCGCTCGGCCAAGCAGCTCGCCACGGTGATCGACCAGCTGCTACCGGTCTGACTTACTCCGCGAAATTGCGTTCCAGCAGAGAAAGTGCGAGTAGAGCCCTGCTGGAATGCCATTTCGCGGCAGCCCCGTAAGCTGGCTATTCGTGGCTCCGCGACGCAGGCTCGGCGTGATGGGTGGGACGTTCGATCCCATCCACAACGGCCACCTGGTGGCCGCTTCCGAGGTGGCCGACCGGTTCGGGCTCGACGAGGTCGTGTTCGTCCCGACCGGACAGCCCTGGCAGAAGGACCGCGACGTCACCGCCGCCGAGGACCGCTACCTGATGACGGTGATCGCTACGGCCTCCAACCCGCGGTTCAGCGTGAGCCGCGTCGACATCGACCGGGGCGGGCCCACCTACACCAAGGACACGCTGCGCGATCTGCATGCGCTCAACCCCGACGCCGATCTGTACTTCATCACCGGGGCCGACGCGCTCGCGTCAATCCTGACGTGGCAGAACTGGGAGGACATGTTCGCGATCGCGAACTTCGTAGGCGTCAGCAGGCCCGGATACGAGCTGGACGGCAAGCACGTCGCCGCGGCGGTCAAGGAGTTGCCCGACGATGCGCTGCGGCTGGTCGAGGTGCCCGCGCTGGCCATCTCCTCGACCGACTGCCGGAATCGCGCCCAGGAGAACCGGCCGATCTGGTACCTGGTGCCGGACGGCGTCGTGCAGTACGTGGCGAAGCGCAAACTCTATGCGCAACCGCTGACAACCCAAGGGAAGCATCAATGAGCGCCTCCGACGAAGCCGTTCGCATGGCGACGGTGGCCGCGAAGGCGGCCGCTTCCAAAGTGGCCGACGACGTGGTCGTGATCGACGTGTCCGGTCAGCTCGTCATCACCGACTGCTTCGTGATCGCCTCGGCCTCCAACGAGCGTCAGGTCAATGCGATCGTCGACGAGGTCGAGGAGAAGATGCGCCTGGCCGGCTACAAACCGGCCCGCCGCGAAGGCGCCCGCGAAGGCCGCTGGACGCTGTTGGACTACGTCGACATCGTGGTGCACATCCAGCATCAGGACGAGCGCAACTTCTACGCGCTGGACCGCTTGTGGAAAGACTGCCCGACCATCCCCGTCGATATCGGTGAGCCGTCGGCGCAGGCAGCCGCGGACGAGGACGGCGGGCCGTGAGGAGGATCCGGCGCCTGGTCATGCTCCGGCACGGGCAGACCGAGTACAACGCGGGCAGCCGAATGCAAGGCCAGCTGGACACCGACCTGAGCGATCTGGGACGTCATCAAGCCGTCGCCGCCGCCGAGGTGTTGGCCAAACGCCGACCGCTGGTGATCGTGTCGTCGGATCTGCGCCGCGCCCTCGACACCGCAGTCGCGCTGGGCGAACACGCCGGAATGCCGGTGAGCGTCGACACCCGCCTGCGGGAGACCCACCTCGGCCAGTGGCAGGGGATGACGCACCTGGAGGTCGACGCCGTCGCGCCGGGAGCCAGGCTGGCATGGCGCGACGACTCGCGGTGGGCGCCGCCGGGCGGTGAGAGCCGCGTCGACGTCGCCGCGCGCAGCAGGCCGCTGGTCGACGAGCTCGTCGACGAACACGCCGAGTGGGGGCTGGACCAGTCCGGCGACGGACCGGACCGGCCGGTGGTGCTGGTCGCCCACGGCGGATTGATCGCCGCGCTGACCGCCTCGCTGCTCGACCTGCCGGTGGACAACTGGCCGATCCTGGGCGGGATGGGCAACGCCAGCTGGGTGCAGCTGTCCGGCCACAGCGCCGTCGACGTGGCAGCCGCCGATGTCCGCTGGCGGCTCGACGTGTGGAACGCCTCAGCGCAGGTTGCCGGCGATGTCCTCTGAGCGTCAGACCCTGCTGGTCTTCTGCGATTCGTTGTCCTACTACGGGCCGACCGGCGGGCTGCCTTCCGACGATCCGCGTATCTGGCCCAACATTGTTGCCGCACAACTGGGTTGGGACGTCGAGCTGATCGGGCGGATCGGTTGGACGTGTCGCGACGTGTGGTGGGCGGCCACACAGGATCCGCGGGCCTGGGCGGCGTTGCCGCGGGCCGGTGCGGTCGTGTTCGCCACGGGCGGGATGGATTCGCTGCCGTCGCCGCTGCCGACCGCGCTGCGCGAACTCATCCGCTTCGTGCGCCCGCCGTTGCTGCGGCGCTGGGTGCGTGACGGGTACTGCTGGGTGCAGCCGCGCCTGTCGCCGGTGGCGCGAGCGGCGCTGCCCCCGCACCTGTCCGCCGAGTACCTCGAGATGACGCGTGGTGCGATCGACTTCAACCGCCCCGGGATTCCCGTCGTCGCGTGCCTGCCCTCGGTGCACATCGCCGATACGTACGGCAGGGCGCACCACGGCCGCGCGGGCACGGTCAAGGCGCTCACCGAATGGGCTGGGCAGCACGACGTTCCGCTCGTCGACCTCAAGGCGGCGGTCGGTGAGTACGTCATGAGCGGACAGGGCAACCCCGACGGGATCCACTGGAACTTCGAAGCCCATCGGGCCGTCGCGGACTCGATGCTCAAGGCGCTCGCCGAAGCCGGCGTGCCATGTCGGTGATCGTGGTGACCGACTCGTCGTCGCGGTTGGCGCCCGACGAGTTGAAACAGTGGGACATCCGGCAGGTGCCGTTGCATGTGCTGGTCGATGTGATCGATCTGCGGGACGGGATCGACGAGGTGCCCTACGACATTCACGACGTACCGCGCGCCAGCACCGCCGGAGCGGCGCCCGCCGACCTCGCGGACACCTACCGGCAAGCGCTGCGGGACAGTGGCGGCGACGGTGTGGTTGCGGTGCACCTGTCGTCGGCGCTGTCGAGCAGTTACAGTTCGGCGGTTCAGGCGGCCCGCGAGTTCGGATCGTCGGTGCGGGTGGTGAACTCGCGGTCGGCGGCGATGGGGGTGGGCTTCACGGCCGTGGCGGCGGCCAAGGCCGCCGCGTCCGGCTCGGACTTGGATTCGGTTGAGGCCGTTGCGCGTTCGGCGGCTCAGCGCACCCATGCCTTCATCGTGGTGCATCGGCTGGACAACCTGCGGCGAAGCGGACGGATCGGGACCGCGGCGTCGTGGTTGGGGACCGCGCTGTCGCTCAAACCGCTGCTGCGCCTCGATGTCGACGGCCGGCTCGTACTCGATCAGCGGATCCGGACGAGCACCAAGGCGCACGCCGCGATGGTGGACCGCATCGCCGACCTCGTCGGTGAGCGTCAGGCGTCGATCGCCGTGCACCATGTCGACAACCACGACGGCGCCGACCAGGTCGGCGCCGCACTGACCGATCGGCTTCCTCAACTCGAATCGCTCACCGTCACCGATATGGGGCCGGTGCTGGCGATTCATCTCGGCGCCGGTGCGATCGGCGTCGTCGTCCAACTGGCCGTATAACGTCCGCCGAAACACTTTTCCGGCTCTCACCCGCGGTTCGCGTACACAACAGTGCGCTCAATGGGGCCTTGTGGCAGAGATTGGTAAGTGATAACTTACGGTTCGTGCTGACTTACCAAGAGGGCGACGCCTGGGTGGCGATGGCCGACCGCACCCGGCGGTCGATCGTCGAACGCCTCGCACACCGGCCGATGGCGGTGGGTGAGCTGGCGCGCGAACTTCCGGTCAGCAGGCCGGCGGTGTCTCAGCACCTCAAGGTGCTCAAGCTCGCGGGCTTGGTGTGCGACCGCGCCGACGGCACCCGCCGCGTCTATCAACTGGACCCGGGAGGCTTGGCCGCGATGCGGGCCGAACTCGATCGGTTCTGGATGCAGGCGCTGGCCGGTTTCAAAGAGATAGTCGAGAGCGAAGGAGATCCACCATGACCTCAGCCCAGTCCGCGGTCATCCGCCACGACATCACGGTCAAAGCTCCTCTCGAGCGGGCGTTTCAGGTGTTCACCGAGAGATTCGGCGACTTCAAGCCCCGCGAGCACAACCTGCTCGGCGTGCCGATCGCGGAGACGGTGCTGGAACCCCGCGCCGGCGGTCGCATCTACGACCGCGGTGTCGACGACAGCGTGTGCGTGTGGGCGCGGGTTCTCGTCTTCGACCCTCCGCGCCGCCTCGTCTTCTCGTGGGACATCGGCACGACGTGGCAGGTCGAATCGGATCCGGCGCGGTGCAGCGAGGTGGAGGTGCTGTTCACCGCCGAGGCGGACGGCCGCACGCGCGTCACCCTCGAGCATCGCCACATCGAACGACACGGCGACGGTTGGGATTCCGTGGCTTCCGGTGTCGGCGGAGATGCGGGTTGGCCGTTGTACCTGCGCCGGTTCGGTGAGCTGCTGGAGTTGGAGGCGCAGTGACAGCGCCGATGCAGATGGCACGCGAGGAGCGCGAGGATTTCGCCGCGCTGCTCGACCAGTTGACCCCAGAGCAATGGGATCAGCCGAGTTTGTGCACGGACTGGCGGGTTCGCGATGTGGTCGCCCACGTCATCAGTTACGAGGAACTGAGCCGGCCCCGCGCAGTGGCCCGCATGGCATTGGGCATGCTGCGCCACAGGAATCCGAACGCGATCGGGGTCGCGTTGAACGCGGACAAGTCACCGTCGGAACTCACCGCGCTCATGCGCAAGTACGCCCGGCCGCGCGGCAGCACGGCCGGATTCGACGGACGGATCGCGCTCACCGACGGGATGGTCCATCAACAAGACATCCGCCGACCGCTCGACATGCCGCGCTTGCTCAAACCCGAAAGACTGGTCGTTGCATTGGAATTCGCCAAGTACGCGCCCTTCTTGAGGGGAGCGTGGCGGGCGCGCGGGCTACGACTCGTCGCGACGGATCTCGACTGGACTCATGGCAGCGGCCCGGAGGTGCGGGGTAGCGGCGAGGCGCTGCTGATGGCGATGGCTGGGCGAGGCGCTGCGCTCAGCGATCTCGACGGGCCCGGGAAAGCGAGACTGGCGCAGCGGCTCTGAGGATGTGGCGCCGTTGGGTTCACACCGCCGCGCGCCCGGTGATCGGCGGAAGGTCTTTGAGCGTCACGATGCCCGCAGGCGCCGCCACCACTGCGGGTACGGCGTTGGTCACCGGCAGCGCGGTGTAGATCATGCCCAGGCCCATGAAGCCGGGTTCCGTCCAGTCCCTCGGCGGCAGGCAATGTAGCACCGTGCGCATGTTGGGCAGCCCGAACACCTGGATCACATGGCCGTGTTCGAGCGGCTTCGGCGGGGTGACGTGTTCGCCCATGATCCAGTTGAACCCGACGCTGACGACGTTCTTTTCACCCACCCAACCGCGGTGGTAACCGTGGACCCCGGCGACCGTGCCCTCGGGAATCCGCATGAACCCGAGATCGGAATCGCCGGTGGCCGCGGTGAACGTGACGTCGAAGGTCATCCGGTCGAGCGTGGCGCCGATCGCGTCGGCCATCATCGCCGCCGACTCGGCGAACACCTCGCTTTCGCGCCGCACACGTTCGGCCAGGCCGGGGGTGTCCGGATCCTGCGAAAAGCCCATCGCGGTCTGCGTTCCCGCCGACTCATAGGTCGAACAATCCACCGACTCGGTGATACGGATCTCGTCGACGCGTTCGCAGGCGCCCGAGAGCACCATCCCCACCATGTTGCTCATACCGGGATGCGCACCGCTGCCGAAGATCGTCGAATTGCCCTTCTCGCAGGCCTTTCGGATCCTATCGAGGTCCTCGGGGGACTGCTTGCCGCCGGTGATCCACGCCGCGCTCGAGCAGACGTTGACACCTGCCTCGAGAAGCCGAGCCAACTCGTCGATGTCGGGCCACAACGGGTTGTAGCAGCAGGCGTCGGGTCGTTGGGCCAGAAGCGCATCGATGTCGTTTGTGGCCGTCACTCCGGTGGGTTCGGGCCAGCCGGCCAGTTCCGCCGCGTCGACGCCGACCTTGTCGGCGCCGTGGGCGTAGACACCGACGAGCTCCATATCGTCGCGCCCGATGATCGCGTGCAGCGACCGGCGGCCGATGTTGCCGGTCGTCCACTGAATGACCCGCAGCGGCCGGTCGGGTGTCGTCACGAAAACTCCTTGGTGTCGGCGATTCACATATGGGTGCCGCCGTCGACGCGGACCTCGGTACCGGTGACGAAGTAGGCCTCCGGCGCAGCGAGCATGGCGACGACGGCCGCGACGGCGTCGGGTTTGGCGAACATCCCGTCACCGTCGACGGGCAGTGTCGGCATGATCTTGCCGAACAGTGTGTAGTCGGCGTCCTCCGGCAGGCCGGGTCCGACGCTTTGGCAGGATTGCCCTGTGCCGTCGGTCATTCCCGATGAGATCGACCCGGGTTGGACGCAGTTGAACCTGATGCCCTGCTTGCTGAACTCCAGTGCCAACGTGTGCGTCATCGCCTGGATGCCGCCCTTGGACGCCGCGTAGGCCGACATGTAGGGATGCGCGAAGCTCGCCGACGTCGAGCTGAAGTTGACCACCGCCGGGGCAGTGCCGATGCGCAGCGCGGGCAGGGCTTCGCGGGTGACCAGAAACGTCCCGATGAGGTTGATGCGTAAAACCTGTTCGAAGTCGGCAAGCGTGGTGTCGGCAAAGTGCGACGACCGGAGGATGCCCGCGGCGTTGACGAGCGCATCGAGACCGCCCATTGTGGCGACGGCGCGTGCGACCCCGGCTTGCACCGAATCCTCGCTGCCGACGTCCATCACCACGGTGGTCAGTCCTGCGGTCGTCTCACCGGCCTTGGCCTCGGTGTCGGCCAGCCCGGCCTCGCTGACGTCGGCGGCGACCACGGTGCCACCCTCGTCGAGGATCCGCAGGACCGTCGCCTGACCGATACCGGATCCGCCTCCGGTGATCAGCACCCGACGGTCGGTGAACCGCTGCAACGTCGCCATCGGGGGAATGCTAGTGCGTTCGCGCGGCGCGGCTGGGCTATTCCGGGTCTCGCTCGGCGGGGTCTTCGGAGGCGGACGCTTCGGAGGCGGATGCGTCCGCCGGGCGGGAGTCGTCGGCAGGCTCGCCGCCGGCGGTACCGGGGCCGGCAGGCAACGCCGGCGTTTCGGATCCGTCGGGCAACGACAGCGCCACCCCTAGCGCGAGGAAGAACAGGATGAACAACGGCCCGCCGAGGTACGTGTTCATCGGCCCACCCGGGGAGATGAAGCTTCCCGGCGGCCCGATGATCGTGATGGTCTCGATCAGCTGCTCGACGGCGAAGACCGCGGCGACGATGCCGAGCCAGCGGGGGAAGCGTCCCTCGTTGGCCGCCAACAGGATCGGTGCGGCGACCATGATGTTCGCCACGGTCAGCAGGGGTCCGAACATCGTGACCACGTCGGCGAGCGCCCGCGCGGTTCCGGAGCCGAGATCGCCGGGGTGCAGCGATAACCCTGCGGTGAACCAAGTCGCGATGCTGATCTGGACGAGGACGACGGCCGACCCGATGGTGAACACGAACGCGTACGGTCCCGCGAGTCGGTCGCGGGCATGGCCGAGCACCACCACCAGAGCCAGCGCACCGAACGCCAGCAACAGTGCCTGGGTCCGCATCGCGCCGGAGTGTTCGTTGAGATGGGTGACGATGTCGAGGCCCGGGTGGTCGATGCCGGGCAACGCCGGAACCATCAGCAGCGCAACGGCGTACAGCACCGCGAACGCGACGGCCGCGACCATCGGCACTCGACGATCCACAGCAACACTGTAAACATCGGCCCTATCCCCAACGCTCATTTCATCCACAGGGCGAGTCGCCGGCCGCCGCCGGCGAGCCCCGCGGTCGGTTCCCGCGCCTAACTTCACAGGCATGCGGACTGAATTGCCTGCCGAGCGCGTGCAGCGCAGGCTGGGTGGGGAAGTGGAGCCCGAACCGGACGATGAGGGTCGGCCACCGGACACGTCGTTGACGCGCTGGTTGCCGGAATCCGCAGGCAGCGGCGCGGCCGGTTGGCTCGCGGCGGTCCGCGCAGATCCCGGTCGCGCCGGGGTCGTGGCGCTCGGTGGCGTCGGTCTCATTGCCGTGCTGGTGACGGTGTTCGTGCTGCTGCGCGACGACACCCCAGCGGTAGCGGCGGCCAAACTGCCGCCGGTGCAGATGGTTTCGTCGGCCAGCCCGACACCCGGTGGCACGCCGCCCGAACCAGGAGCCCCCGTCGTCGTCAGCGTCGTGGGCCTGGTCCACAAGCCGGGACTGGTCACGCTGGCTCAAGGCGCTCGGATCGCCGACGCGCTCACCGCGGCGGGTGGGCCGCTGGACGGCGCCGACCTGGTGGGGCTCAACATGGCCAGACGGATCGCCGACGGTGAGCAGATCGTCGTGGGCATCGCGCCTGCGGCGGGTGAACCGGCCGCCATGGGGAGCTCGGTCAGCACGGGCGTCGCGGCGCCGGCGTCGACGAACACGCCGTCGACGGGGGACAGCGGCGCACCGGCGGGCGGCACGGTTGACCTGAACACCGCGACGGTCGAGCAGCTCGACACGCTGCCCGGCATCGGGCCGGTGACGGCCGCGGCGATCGTGGCCTGGCGCGACGCCAACGGCCGGTTCACCAGCGTCGAGCAGCTCGGCGACGTCGACGGCATCGGACCGGCGCGGCTGGAGAAGCTGCGCGACCTCGTGCATGTGTGACTCCGGTGGCGGACGCCGACGCTGCCCCACTGGATCTGCGCCTGGTCCCGGCGGCGCTGACCGGTTGGGCGGTGACCGGCGCCGGAATCCTGTGGCCCGTCGGGGGATCAGCGGTCGCCGCCGTCGGCGCGGTGGCGGCCACCGCGGCGCTGGGGTGGTGGGGTAGTGGACGGCGAGCGGCGACCGACGGCAAGGGTGTCGGCGCGAGCGTGCTGGCGGTCGGGCTGGTAGCGGCGGGCTTCGCGATCGCGATCGGTTTGCGGGTCGACGAGGTGCGCGAGCATCCGGTCACCCAGCGCTACGGCACGGCCGCCGCCGTCGTGGTCACCCCGACGGAAAGCCCCCGTGCGCTCGGCGGCAACCGGACGATGTTCCGTGGCGCCCTCGTGGTGCTGGACGGACACGAGATGTCGGGCCACGTCGTGGTTTTCGCGTCGACCAGTCGCATCGCCGAGCTGACCGCAGGCACACCGGTGGCGTTTCGGGCTCGCATCGGGCCGCCCACGCGACGCGAACTCAGCGTGGCGGTGCTGTCGGCGATCGGCGATCCCACCTACGGCGAGGCGTCCGCCGTCCAACGTGCGGCCGCTGAGGTCCGCGCCGGATTCGCCGAGGCCGCGCGGCGGTCGCTGCCCGCCGATCAGGCGGCGATGCTGCCCGCGCTCGTGCTCGGCGACACGTCGAGTGTGCCGCGTCAGACGACGGCCGACTTCCGTGCGGCGGGTTTGACCCATCTCACCGCGGTGTCCGGGGCGAACGTGACGATCGTGTGCGGCGCAGTGCTGTTGACCGCGGGTTTCGTCGGGCCACGGGCGGCCGTCGGCCTGGCGGCGGTCGCACTGCTGGCGTTCGTGGTGGTGGTGCAGCCGACGGCGAGTGTGCTGCGCGCCGCGGTGATGGGGGCGATCACGTTGTTGGCGGTGTTGTCGCACCGGCGCCGCCAGGCCATTCCCGCGTTGTCGGCCAGCGTGCTGGCGTTGATGATCGGATCGCCGGAGTTGGCCGTCGATGTCGGGTTTGCGCTGTCGGTGTCGGCGACGGCGGCCCTGGTCGTACTCGCGCCGGTGTGGTCGCGGCGCCTCGTCGACCGCGGCTGGCCCAAGCCCGCCGCCGACGCGCTCAGCGTGGCCGCCGCCGCGCAACTGGTCACCGCACCGCTCGTGGCCGGGATGGCCGGGACGTTCAGCGTCGTATCGGTGGCCGCTAATGTCGCGGTGGCCCCGGTGATTCCGCCGATCACCGTGCTCGGCACCGCCGCGGCCGCGTTGGGTGAAATCTGGCCCGCAGGCACGGACCTGCTGATCCGGTTCACCGGCCCGGAGGTCTGGTGGCTGCTGCACGTGGCTCGCTGGGCGGCGGGTGTGCCGGGGTCGACGGTTTCGGTGCCGTCCGGACTGCCGGGCGTGATGTTGACCGCGGGCCTTGGAGTCGCGGTCGTCCTCGCGTGGCGCTACCGCTTCGTGCGGATCGCGGCGGGCGCAGCCGCGGTGTGCCTGCTGGCGTGGACGGTGTCGGGGCTGTCGGCTGGCCGTGACACGATCGTGGGGTGAGCGAAGCGTCGCAGTTGCATCTGGTGCTCGGGGACGAGGAGTTGCTGGTCGAACGCGCGGTGGCGGCGGTTCTTCGGGATGTGCGCAAACAGGCGGGCGTCCATGACATTCCGGTCGATCGCCTGCGCGCCGGTGAGGTCAGCACCAGCGAACTGGCCGAATTGTTGAGCCCGTCGCTGTTCGCCGAGGAGCGGGTGGTGGTGTTGGAGTCGGCGGCCGAGGCGGGCAAGGATGCGGCCGCGCTCATCGCCGAGTCTGCGGCGGACCTGCCGCCAGGCACCATGCTCGTCGTCGTGCATTCGGGTGGCGGGCGCGCCAAGGCACTGGCCGATCAGCTCAAGAAGCTCGGCGCGCGGGTGCATCCGTGCGCGCGTATCACCAAGGCCGCCGACCGTGCCGACTTCGTCCGCCGCGAGTTCCGCGCGTTGAAGGTGAAGGTCGGCGAGGACACCGTCACCGCGGTGCTGGACGCGATCGGCTCCGACATCCGCGAGCTGGCGGCTGCCTGTTCACAGTTGGTCACCGACACCGGCGGGGCGGTCGACGCGGAGGCGGTGCGCCGCTACCACTCGGGCAAGGCCGAGGTGAAGGGGTTCGACGTCGCCGACAAGGCGGTCGTCGGCGATGTGGCCGGGGCGGCCGAGGCGCTGCGGTGGGCGATGATGCGCGGCGAACCACACGTCGTGCTGGCCGACGCCCTCGCCGAAGCGGTGCACACCATCGCGCGGGTGCGGCCGCTGTCGGGCGACCCCTACCGGCTGGCGTCAGAGCTGGGCATGCCGCCGTGGCGGGTGCAGAAGGCGCAGAAGCAGGCGCGACGATGGTCGCACACCACCGTCGCCGAGGCGATGCGGTTGGTGGCCGCCCTCAATGCGGATGTCAAAGGGGCCGCAGCGGACGCGGACTACGCGTTGGAGGCGACGGTGCGGCGCGTCGCCGAGCTCATAGAAGACTGAGCGAACTCGAACGAACTCAGAGCTTGTTGAACGCGGAAGCCAGCCCCGACTTGCGGTTGGCGGCCTGGTTCTTGTGGATGACGCCCTTGCTGGCGGCCTTGTCCAGCTGACGGCTGGTCGACGCCAGCAGCTCCTGGGCCTTGTCCTTGTCACCGGCCTCGACGGCCGCCCGGAAGCCGCGCACCGCCGTGTGAAGCGACGACTTGACCGACTTGTTGCGCAACCTGCGGCGCTCGTTGGTCCGGTTGCGCTTCTCCTGCGACTTGATGTTGGCCACGCGTGTAGTCCTTCGTAAATCCTGTAGGGGTTTCCCAAAGTCTGATAGACGCCCGGCACGCGGGCAGCGAGGGTTCAGGTTACCAGCGGAGTGGGTAAATGCCCAAAGTGAGTCCTCTGGCCTGCCGAAACGTCCGAAGTGTTGCAGCATGGCAGGGATGAGCCTGCGTACCCTACCGACCGAGTCCACGCGACAATCGCGGAGCCCACGTAGGCAGGACAAGCGATATCAGGGCGTCTTCGCCGGATACAGCGATCTCGGTAGCTACGCCGAGGCCTTCGACGAGATGTTCGACGCCCAGGGCAACGTGCGGGGCCCCTACAAGGGCATCTACACCGAGCTCGCCCCTTCTGATGCCTCCGAGCTCGAAGCCCGCGCCGAGGCGCTCGGCCGCGCGTTCATCGACCAGGGCATCACGTTCTCGCTGTCCGGCCAGGAACGTCCCTTTCCGCTCGACCTGGTTCCGCGAGTCATCTCCGCGGCGGAGTGGACGCGCCTGGAACGCGGCATCATCCAGCGGGTCAAGGCGCTCGAGCTCTACCTCGACGACATCTACGGCGAGCAGGAGATCCTGCGCGACGGCGTCATCCCGCGCCGGCTGATCACCTCCTGCGAGCACTTCCACCGCGAGGCCGCGGGCATCGTTCCGCCCAACGGCGTGCGCATCCACGTCGCGGGCATCGACCTCATCCGCGACGCCAAGGGCGACTTCCGGGTGCTTGAGGACAACCTGCGCTCACCGTCCGGGGTGTCGTACGTGATGGAGAACCGCCGCACCATGGCGCGGGTGTTTCCGAACCTGTTCGCCACCCATCGGGTGCGCGCCGTCGGCGACTACTCGTCGCATCTGCTGCGGTCGCTGCGCAACGCGGCGGCCAACAACGTCGCCGACCCGACCGTCGTCGTGCTCACGCCCGGCGTCTACAACTCGGCGTACTTCGAGCATTCGCTGCTGGCCCGGCAGATGGGCGTCGAGCTGGTGGAGGGCCGCGACCTGTTCTGTCGCGACAACGCCGTCTACATGCGCACCACCGAGGGGGAGCGGCAGGTCGACGTCATCTACCGCCGCATCGACGACGCGTTCCTCGACCCGATGCAGTTCCGGCCGGACTCGGTGCTCGGCGTCGCCGGTCTGCTCAATGCGGCCAGGGCCGGCAACGTCGTGATCTCCAGTGCCGTCGGCAACGGCATCGGCGACGACAAACTCGTCTACACCTACGTGCCGACGATCATCGAGTACTACCTCGGCGAGAAACCGCTGCTGGGAAACGTCGACACGTTTCGGTGCTGGCTCGACGACGAGCGCGAGGAAGTGCTCGACCGCATCGACGAACTCGTCATCAAACCGGTCGAGGGCTCCGGCGGCTACGGCATCGTGTTCGGTCCGGACGCCTCGGAAAAGGAGCTCGCCGCCGTCGCCAAGAAGATCCGCAACGACCCGCGCGGCTGGATCGCCCAGCCCGTCATGCAGCTGTCGACCGTGCCCACCCAGATCGGCGACCAGCTGGTGCCGCGGCACGTCGACCTGCGCCCGTTCGCGGTCAACGACGGCGACGACGTGTGGGTGCTGCCCGGCGGGCTCACCCGCGTCGCGCTGCCCGAGGGCTCGCTGGTGGTCAACTCGAGCCAGGGCGGCGGGTCGAAGGACACCTGGGTGCTGGCGTCGCGCACCTCGGTCGCCGACCGCGAGCTCGGCGCCGCCGAAGTGGTGCGCAAGCTGCCCAAGTCCGCGCGTGGGCCCAAGGCCGAAAGCAGCGACGGGCAGACCCAAGACCAACAACAACAACAGCAGCAGTAGAGGGGTGGTGCGCTGATGTTGGCCCGCAACGCCGAATCCTTGTACTGGATCGGACGGTACGTCGAACGCGCCGACGACACCGCCCGCATCCTCGATGTGACCGTGCATCAACTGCTCGAGGACTCCAGCGTCGACCCCGACCAGGCCTCCCGGACACTGCTGCGAGTGCTGGGGATGGAGGCTCCCGACGCGCCGCTGGATGTGTGGTCGCTGACCGACATCGTCGCCTTCAGCAGAGGCACCCAGGGGTCGATCGTCGACGCCATCTCGGCGGCTCGCGAAAATGCCCGCGGCGCACGCGAAGTCACGTCCACCGAGATCTGGGAGTGCCTCAACACCACTTACAACGCGCTGGCCGAGCGGGAACGAGCCGCCAAGCGTCTCGGACCGCACGAGTTTCTCTCGTTCGTCGAGGGCCGCGCCGCGATGTTCGCCGGGCTGGCCGACTCGACGCTGTCGCGCGATGACGGCTACCGCTTCATGGTGCTCGGCCGGGCCATCGAACGGGTGGACATGACTGTGCGACTGCTGCTTTCGCGGGTCGGGGACAGCGCGTCGTCACCCGCGTGGGTCACGTTGCTGCGGTCGGCAGGCGCACACGACACCTATTTGCGCACCTACCGCGGCGTGCTCGACGCCGGTCGCGTGGTCGAATTCATGCTGCTGGACCGGCTTTTCCCACGGTCGATCTTCTATTCTCTGCGGCTTGCCGAACACAGCCTCGACGAGTTGATGAACCGACCCCACAGCCGCCTCGGCGCCACGGCCGAGGCGCAGCGGCTACTCGGCAGGGCCCGCAGCGAGCTGGAGTTCCTGCGCCCCGGTGTGCTGCTCGAGTCGCTGGAACAGCGGCTGGCCGGCCTGCAGAAGACCTGCTTCGATGTCGGTGAAGCGTTGGCGCTGCAGTACTTTCACTCCGCTCCGTGGGTGGCGTGGCACGACGCGGGTCACAACGGCACGCTCGTCATCGAAGAGGGAGAGCTCTGATGTGGCGGATGCGGGTCGTCCATTCGACCGGATACGCATACAAGTCGCCGGTGACGGCGTCGTTCAACGAGGCGCGGCTGACGCCGCGATCGGACTCGCGGCAGAACGTGATCCTCAACCGCGTGGAGACCGTCCCGGCCACCCGCAACTACCGCTACGTCGACTACTGGGGAACGGCGGTGACGGCGTTCGACCTGCACGCACCGCACACCGAGTTGGAGGTGACGTCGTCGTCGGTCGTGGAGACCGACGTCGACCAAATGTCCGGACGCGAAGTGACATGGGAGGACTTGCAATCCGAGGCCGTCGTCGACAGGTTCGACGAGGTCCTTGCGCCCACCCACTACACGCCCGCGAGCAAGCGCATCCGCCGGGTCGGTCAGCGCATCATCAAGGAACACGCGCCGCACGAGGCCGTCACCGCCGCCGCGTCGTGGGTGAGCAGCGAGTTGGCGTACGTCGCGGGCACCACCGGAGTGCACTCCTCAGGGCTGGACGCGTTGCGCGAGGGCAAGGGCGTCTGTCAAGACTTCGCCCACCTGACGCTGATCCTGTTGCGCTCCATGGGCATTCCCGCCCGTTACGTGTCGGGGTATCTGCATCCCAACCACAAAGCGGTGATCGGCGACACCATCGACGGGCAGAGCCACGCCTGGGTGCAGGCCTGGACCGGTGGCTGGTGGAATTACGACCCCACCAACGACGCCCCGATCAACGAGCAGTACATCAGCGTGGGTGTGGGCCGGGACTACTCCGATGTCACCCCGCTGAAGGGGATCTACTCCGGAGAGGGCTCGACCGACCTCGACGTCGTCGTCGAGATCACCCGGTTGGCCTGACCGGTCAGACGGCCGGCTTCGCCGAGATTCCGGGATGCACCTCGACGC
Organism: Mycobacterium neumannii; assembly: GCF_002245615.1. Lineage (NCBI taxonomy): Bacteria > Bacillati > Actinomycetota > Actinomycetes > Mycobacteriales > Mycobacteriaceae > Mycobacterium > Mycobacterium neumannii. Next base: position 358,801 of record NZ_NKCO01000002.1, read on the forward strand.
GCAGCAGATCGTCACCGAGTTCGATCTGCCGGTCGAAGACCGACGCGGCGAGTGCGCGCCAGTCCTCTTCCTGTCCGGGTTCGATTGCGGGCACGTAATGGGTGAGGATCAAGATTCCCACGCCCGCGCGCGCCGCGGTCTCCGCCGCTTCCTCGACCGAGGAGTGGTAGTCGCAGATGTCGCGGATGCGCTGCATGGGCATCCGGTCGACCAGATCCTTGCGGATCACGGTGTGCACCAACGCCCCTGCGCCTGCCGCCAGTTCGTCGAGGCTCTCGCACGGGACGGTGTCGCCGGCCAGCACCACCGAGGCGTCGGCGTGCTCGACGCGGAAGCCGATCGTCGGGGCGACCGGGCGGTGGTCGGTGGGCGCGACCCGGATCGTCACGCCGTCGCGGTTCCACACCTCACCTTCGGTGTACTCGTGCACCTCCACCGGGGGCGGGGCCGTCAGGTCGGCGTGGTGGGCGATGCGGTATCCGATGTCGAAGCCGAACGCCTTGAGGGTGTGCTCGACCACCTCGGCGGTGCCCGGCGGTCCGATGATCTGCAGCGGCGTCTGCTCGGGCGTGAACGTCGACACCCAACGGCTGATGATCACGTCGCCCAGATCCGCGATGTGGTCGCTGTGCAGATGCGTCAACAGCAGCGCGGACAATCCGTTCGCCGGCGCTCCCGCGGCCGTCAGACGTTGCTGTACACCTCGACCGCAGTCGATCAGAAACGTCTGCCCGCCAGCGCGCACGAGCGTCGACGGGCCCGCCCGGCGGGCGTCGGGGATGGGACTTCCAGTGCCAAGCAGTGTGACCTCGATCATGGCCCCACATATACCGGAGGGCCTCGTCGAATTGGCGCCAATAGGCGCCGAAACGGTATTCCGGCAGCCATGTACTCGACTTTGCGCTGTTGGAATGCCGTTTCGCGACTTGCGCACCCGAGTGTGACCGGGTTGCAACCTCGCAAAGCCTTCCGCGCCGACTCAGTCCAACCTAGCCTGTGAGGAAGATCACGAGCGGAGGCAAGGATGCGGATCGCGGACGTGTTGCGGAGCAAGGGCGCCGCGGTGGCCACGATAACTCCGGAGACGTCGGTCTCGGGATTGCTCACCGAACTGGCGGTGCACAACATCGGCGCCATGATCGTGGTGTCGCCCGACGGTCTGATGGGGATCGTCTCCGAGCGCGACGTCGTGCGCGCGCTGCACCGACGGGGCGGCGAACTGCTCACCAAGCCGGTGTCGGAGATCATGACCACGCTGGTGGCGACCTGCGCTCCCGACGATTCGGTCGACAGCCTGAGCGCCCTGATGACGACGAACCGGGTCCGGCACGTACCGGTGATGGAGAACGGCAGGCTGGTCGGCATCGTCAGCATCGGCGACGTCGTCAAGACCCGGATGGAAGAGCTCGAAACGCAGCAGGAGCAGCTGCAGGCCTACATCACCCGTGGCTGACGTCGAGGTCGCTCCGGCGGCGCGGCAGCACGTGCGCCAGATGTCGGGGGTGCTGGCGCGCGCGTTCTACGACGACCCGGTGATGAAGTGGATGCTGCCGAACGATGCCGCGCGGGAGCGAGCCCTGTCACGGGTGTTCGCCACGATGATTCGCCACCACTTCCTGCGCACCGAAGGAGTCGAGGTGGCGGGCGGCCGGCGCATCGGGGCCGCCGCGCTGTGGGACCCGCCCGGCGAGTGGCGGCAGACCGGGCTCCAAGAGCTGCGGATGATGCCGGCATTCATCCGGGCGATGGGAGCCAATGTGCGGCGCGGCCAGGCGATGGCCGAGCTGATGAAGCAGCACCACCCCGAGGAGCCCCACTGGTATCTGGGGGTGATCGGCAGCGATCCGACGGTGCGCGGCACCGGATACGGGCAGGCGCTGATGCGCTCGCGCCTGGACCGCTGCGACGCCGAGCACGCGCCCGCGTACCTCGAGTCCAGCAACCCCGACAACATCGCCTACTACCGGCGCTTCGGGTTCGACGTCACCGGCGAGATCGCGTTGCCCGACGGCGGCCCGCCGATGTGGCCGATGTGGCGCCAACCGCGTTGATCCGGTGTGCGTGGACCAAGCGAAGCTGACGAGTGACCGCGAAGTGCCAGAAATCTACGGCGTGTCGCGGACGAACACGGTCGCTCGCGGTGACGAGCGTTCAACTCCAGGAGTATTCGGCACGTAGCCGCGCGGCCACGACCTCGAACTTCTCGCGGGCCAGGATCGCGCCTTCGCGACGGATGCCGTCTTCGGGCACATCGAGCACCCGGTCCAGGCGCACCCAACTCGCCCGCCCCTCGTAATCCCAGGTGCCCGAGCCGATGGCCACCCAGTCCGGGTCGTCTCGATGGTGATCCTGGCTGGACAGCATCAGGCCGAGCAGCGTGGACCGGTCGCGGCCCACCACCAGCACCGGCCGGTCCTTGCCCTGCGTCGGGTCGTCCTCGTAGACCACCCACGTCCACACGATCTCGCCCGGATCGGCGCGCCCGTCGAGGTCGGGGGCGTACACCACCTTGCGGGCGCGGTGGGCGGTGGGCACGAAGTGCCGGCTGACCGGTCGCCCGGCGGTGATCGCGGGCGCCTCGTCTCTGGATGCGCCGGCGATCGCGTCCAGACCGATCCGGATGCCCTGCTGGATGCCGCGCTGCACGGTCTCGGACTGACCGATCTGACGGATGATCTTCGGCGCCTCGTTGAACACCAGATTCTCGGCATACCTTTGGAATGTCTGCAGTGGTTTCCAGGGCGCAGGCATATTTCCGAGCATAAGCGAGCGCCGCCCAGCGCGATTGTGTGCTTCCGGCGCTGCCTGGATACGCTGGTGGCACCCGAAGTCCGCGTTCACCAGGAGATTCCCATCAGCACTTTCGCCGATCAGACCTTCACGGCGCCGGCGCAGATCCGGAACTTCTGCATCATCGCCCATATCGATCACGGCAAGTCGACGCTGGCCGACCGGATGCTGCAACTCACCGGTGTGGTCGCCGATCGCGATATGCGCGCGCAGTACCTCGACCGGATGGACATCGAGCGCGAGCGCGGCATCACGATCAAGGCGCAGAACGTCCGGCTGCCATGGAAATTGGGGGACCAGGAATACGTCCTGCATCTCATCGACACCCCCGGGCACGTCGACTTCACCTACGAGGTGTCGCGCGCGCTGGAGGCGTGCGAAGGTGCGGTGCTGCTCGTCGACGCCGCCCAGGGCATCGAGGCCCAGACGCTGGCGAATCTCTACCTGGCCCTGGATCGCGACCTGCACATCATCCCGGTGCTCAACAAGATCGACCTGCCTGCGGCCGACCCCGACCGGTACGCCGCCGAACTTGCCCACATCATCGGCTGCGAACCCGAGGACGTGCTGCGGGTCTCCGGGAAGACCGGCGCGGGCGTGGCCGACCTCCTCGACCACGTCGTGCGCGAGGTGCCGCCGCCCGTCGGCGACGCCGACGCACCCGCGCGGGCGATGATCTTCGACTCGGTCTATGACACCTACCGCGGCGTGGTGACCTACGTCCGCGTCGTCGACGGCAAGATCGTTCCGCGCGAACGCATCAAGATGATGTCCACCGGCGCGCATCACGAACTGCTGGAAGTGGGCATCGTCTCGCCCGAGCCCAAGGCCTCCGCGGGTCTCGGCGTCGGCGAGGTCGGATATCTGATCACCGGCGTGAAAGACGTGCGCCAGTCCAAGGTCGGCGACACCGTGACGACCGCCCGCCACGGCGCGGCCGAGCCGCTCACCGGATACCGGGAGCCGCGACCGATGGTGTACTCGGGGCTGTATCCCGTTGACGGGTCGGACTATCCGGTCCTGCGCGACGCGCTGGACAAGCTGCAACTCAACGATGCGGCGCTGACGTATGAACCGGAGACCTCGGTGGCGCTCGGATTCGGTTTCCGCAGCGGCTTTCTGGGCCTGCTGCACATGGAGATCACCCGCGAGCGTCTTGAGCGCGAGTTCAACCTCGACCTGATCTCGACGTCGCCGAACGTCGTGTATCGCGTTGTGCAGGAGGATGGTTCAGAAATCACGGTGACCAATCCGTCGGACTGGCCGGACGGCAAGATCCGCACGGTTTACGAGCCGATCGTCAAGACCACGATCATCGCGCCCAGCGAGTTCATCGGAACCATCATGGAGCTGTGCCAGTCGCGGCGCGGCGAACTCGGCGGCATGGACTACCTGTCCCCGGAACGGGTGGAGCTGCGCTACACGATGCCGCTGGGCGAGATAATCTTCGACTTCTTCGACGCGCTGAAGTCGCGCACCCGCGGATACGCCAGCCTGGACTACGAGGAGGCCGGTGAGCAGGAAGCCGACCTGGTCAAGGTCGACATCCTGCTGCAAGGTGAGCCGGTCGACGCGTTCAGCGCGATCGTGCACAAGGAGTCGGCGTACGCCTACGGCAACAAGATGACCACCAAGCTCAAGGAGCTGATTCCGCGCCAGCAGTTCGAGGTTCCGGTGCAGGCAGCGATCGGTTCGAAGATCATAGCTCGCGAAAACATCCGCGCGATCCGCAAAGACGTGCTATCGAAGTGCTATGGCGGGGACATCACCCGCAAGCGCAAGCTGCTCGAGAAGCAGAAGGAAGGCAAGAAGCGGATGAAGACCATCGGCCGGGTCGAGGTGCCCCAGGAGGCGTTCGTGGCCGCCCTGTCCACCGACTCGTCGGCCGCCGACAAGGCCAAGAAGTAGGACGGCGTGCGCTCGGCGGCGATGACGGCGGCGGCCGTGGGCGCATGCGCGATCCTCGCCGGCTGTTCGGCGCCCGCCGGTGATGCCCCGGCCCCGCAGATCGCCGAGGTGGCCAAACCGTCGCCGAACCGGATGCTGGACCAGGCTTTGCCCACGGCTGAGGAGCTGACCACGATGTTCGGGGCCAGCGGCTTCATGGGTCAGGTCGTCGAAGGTGGCGCCGACATGCTGCTGCAGGGCGTCCGGGAGGCCGAGGCGAGCCCGCCCGACTGTGTGAGCACCGGTTACCGGTTGGAGAAGGTGGTGTATCAAGCCAGCCCGGTGCGGTCGGTGGTCAGCCAGTCGTGGGCCGGAGGTGACGCCAACGGCCCCACCGTCACCGGGTTCTTCGGGGTGGTCGAGTTCATCGACGCCGATGCCGCGCAGGAGTTCTTCGCCTCATCGGCCGACAAGTGGCACCGATGCAACGGCCAGACGCTGGTGTTGAGCCAACCCGACCGCGGCGCACAGGGATCCAGCCGGATCACCGAGGTCGGCGTCGACGACGAGATCGTCTCGGCGGTGGTGATGCAGGACGCCGGATCGACGGTTCAGCGGGCCCTCGGTGTGGCAGGCGATTGCATCGTGGAGGTGGAGATCACCGACGTCGCCGGCCCCAGCCCGACCGGCGCCCGGCACGCGACCGCGGTCGCCGACCTGATGATGGACAAGATCGGCCAGTCCTGAGCATTCGGTCGAGATTGTCGGTTACGTCGCGAATCTGTTGGAGCTGACCGCGCGAACACGACGACGACAAAATCACTGGGTCGAACAGACCGCGGTGCTCTACACGTCGGCCGAGGAGGCGCAGCATTTCTTCAACTCGTCTCGAGAGACGTGGGGGGTTACACCAATTCCACTGTGGGCGTGAGAAATTCATGCGACGTATACTTGTGGAACTCGGTCAGGTTCGTACCGACGGCAAGATGGTCGCCCAGGTTACGACGCAACAGGATGCCGACGGCTTGTGCTTGCCAGCATGTGCTGTCGACTGCATCGAACCTGACCGTCGAGGCGTGGCCGTGCAGTTACTCGATCGGCGACGAGGCGGCCACCATCGCGCAGGACATGCTCGCCACGCGGCCAGATAACACCGCGCCGAGACTGGGCTTTCTGACGACCGGCGGCGGAGATCCATCAAAAACAGCAGTCTCGCCGAAAAGGCGATCTACATCGGGGCGTTGGCCGGGACGAAGACTCCGGAGCTGTCGGCTTCCTCCTCGGCCCGGATCACGTGCACGACCGCGTTGATCAACGCCAGGTGGGTGAACGCCTGCGGGAAGTTGCCGAGATGGCGGCCGGTGCGCGGCTCGATCTCCTCGGCATACAGGTGCAGCGGGCTGGCGAACGACAGCAGCCGTTCACACAGGTGTTTGGCGCGGCTGATCTCGCCGATCTCGACCAGGGCCGACACCAGCCAGAACGAGCAGATCGTGAAGGTGCCCTCCTCGCCGGACAGCCCGTCGTCGGTCTCGTCGACCCGGTAGCGCAGCACCAGGCCTTCCTCGGTGAGCTCGTCGGCGATCGCCAGCACGGTCGCGCGCACCCGCGGATCGTCGGGCGGCAGGAACCGCGTCAGCACGGCCAGCAGCAGCGAGGCGTCGAGCGCGTCGTCGCCGTACCGCTGCGTCAGCACACCGCGGGAGTCGACGCCGTGTTTGAGCACGTCGGCCTTGATCTCCTCGGCGGTCGCGCGCCACTGCTGCGCGTAGGACTTCTCGCCCTGGAACTCGGCGAGTTTCGAGCCGCGGTCCAGCGCGACCCAGCACATGATCTTGCTGCTGGTGAAGTGTTGCGGGTCGCCGCGTACCTCCCATATCCCGCGGTCGGGCTCCTTCCAGTGCTTGATCGCCTCTTCGACCTGCTGCTTGAGCACCGGCCACAGCGTGTCGGAGATCTGCTCGCGCGACTTGGCGTGCAGATACACCGAATCGAGCATGGTGCCCCAGATGTCGTGCTGCATCTGGTTGTACGCGCCGTTGCCGATGCGCACCGGCCGCGCCCCGTCGTATCCGGACAGGTGGCGCAGTTCCTCCTCGACCAGCGTGCGCTCGCCGCCGACGGCGTACATCACCTGAAGTGGGTGTCGCTCACCGTTGTTGGCGCCGGACACATCGGCGATGAACGCGAAGAAGTCGTCGGCCTCGCGGTCCAGGCCCAGTGTGTAGAGACCCCACAGCGCGAAAGTCGAATCGCGCACCCACGCATAGCGGTAGTCCCAGTTTCGTTCGCCCTGAGGCGTTTCCGGCAGCGACGTGGTGGGCGCGGCCAACAGCGCACCGGTCGGGGAGTAGGTCAGCCCCTTGAGCGTCAGCGCGCTGCGCTGGAGGTAGGCCCGCCACGGGTGGTCGGGGAAGTCGCCGATGTTGATCCACTGGCGCCAGGCCTCGCTGGTCTGCCACATCTTGTCGGCCGCCTCTTCATAGGTCTGTGGCGCCGGATGCTTGGACCACGACAGCGCGACGAACGCCTGGTCGCCTTCCTTCATCCGGGTCCGGGCCCGAGCCTCGTGGCCCTCCAGGCCGAGCCGCAGGTTCGTGGTGAGCCGAAGCGTGGGGTGCGCATCGGCGTCGCGGCTGGCGCGCGCGATCGCCTCGCCGTACGCCTGCGCGGAGTACTCCCACGTCGCGGGGATCCGGTGGTAGTCGAACGCCGGCTCGCAGTTCATCACCAGTTCGACGGTGCCGCTCACGCATCGCACGGTGCGCAGCAGGATGTGCTCGGCATCCCAGTCCATCGGTGTGCGCCGATGGGTGCGCGAACGGGTCTCGAGGTCATGCCAGGGACCCATCACCAATGCCTCGCGCACGATCAGCCACCCGGTGTGGGTCTGCCACGTCGTCTCCAGGATCAGGCTGCCGGGCAGGTAGCGCCGGGCCGAGGGCACCGTCACCCCGTAGGGCCCCAACCGGAAATGGCCGGCGCCGCGATCGAGGATGGCGCCGAACACACTCGGCGAGTCGGGCCGCGGCACGCACATCCACTCGACCGACCCGGCCGATGAGATCAGACACGTGTTCTCGCAGTCGGACAGGAAGCCGTAGTCGGCGATGGGCGGAAACGGGTTTCGCAACGCTCCGGTGGGCGCGTACGGCGTCGGTGCGGTCACGGTCAGCGGGGTGTTGTCCGTGACGGCCTGAGCCGGCTTCGCCCCGTTCTCGGTCTCCGTTGACCCGTCCGACGGCCCGGTTTGTTGCAGAACCATGCCGCCATCATCGACTGCCGACGCGCTCGCCGTCTACTTGTTGGCCGTAACGGCGCGTCAGCGGCGGGCGAAGGCCGGAATGCGTTCCGGTAGGGGACCGATCGCCACACCGTAGGCCGCCAAACGGCGCAACAACGGAAGCCCGGCGGCCACCCGCACGAACCGGGGCGCTTCGGCCTGGCCGGTCGAAGCGACGGCGACCGCGATGACACGGCGGTGGATCAGCCTTTGCACCGACTGGATCAGCGCGGCGGGCAGCCAGCGCCGCGCCTGCACGCGGGCCAGATGCCTGGCCGACAGGCTGCCCGAGCGCAACGGACCCGCCAGGATCCGGCCTGCGGCGACGGCGTCGGCCACCGCGAGGTTGATCCCCACCCCGCCGACCGGCGACATCGCGTGGGCGGCGTCGCCGATAAGCAGCAGGCCGTCGCCGTACCAGCGCCTGAGCCGGTTCAACTGCACGTCGAGCAGCTTCACGTCGTCGAACGACGTCACCGCCCCGATGCGGTCGGCCAGCCACGGCACCAGCGCCACCACACCGCGATGCAGCGACCCGATTCCCTGCGCCCGCAACTCCTGGTCGCGGCCCTTGGGGATGACGTAGGCGCACTGATAGTAGTCGCCGCGGTCGATGACGATCTGCGCGTGCCCGGCCCCGAGGACACCGGCGAGCCCGTGCGGGTCGTCGGGATCGCGGGGCAGCCGGAACCACCAGACGTCCATCGGCACACCGAAGTCCTTCGGCTTGAGCCCCATCTCGGTGCGCAGCGTCGATGACCGCCCATCGCAGGCGACGGTCAACGTCGCGCGCATCTCGCGCTCCTCACCGTCGGCGCTGCGGTAGCGGACACCGACCACCCTGTCACCGTGACGGATCGGGCCGAGCACCTCGGTGCTGCGCAGCAAGGTGAACGACGGCTCTCGTTGAGCGGCAGTGGCCAGCAGCTCCAGGAAATCCCACTGCGGAACCAGCGCAATGTGTTTGTGCGGACCGGGAATTCGCTGCAGATCCATGGTGACCGGCGTGTCCTGCACCGTCATCGACAGCGTGTCGATCTCTCGGTGCGGAATCGCCGCGAACTCGTCGGACAGCCCCAACTCGTCGAGCAGCCGCAGCGTGCTGGCATGCACGGTGTCACCGCGGAAATCGCGGAGGAAGTCGGCGTGCTTCTCCATCACCGTGACGTCGACCCCGGCGCGGGCCAGCACCAACGCGAGCATCATGCCCGCTGGACCGCCGCCGGCCACGATGCAGGTGGTGTTACCGGCACGCAGAGCGGGGTCGGAGTCGGCGGCCACGCCCCCATCTTCGCATCGCCTAGGCTGGCCGCGTGGGTGGCTTTCTGAGTTGGTGGGACGGTGTCGAGCTCTGGCTCACCGGCCTGCCGTTCGTCGCCCAGACCGCGATGGTGATGCCGGTGGTGCTCGCGTTGGCGTACGGCACCGCGGTCGTGCTCGACGGCGCCCTCGGTAACGGGATCAGGTTGTGGCGCCGTGTTCGCCACGACGAACGGGATGCTGATCAATGAGCGGCGGGATGCCGCGGTCGCGGGTGACGCTGGTGCTCGTCCTCCTGGTGATCCTGGTGATCGTCATGTGGCTGTTCACTCGTTGACGCCGCCGAACTTTCACCGAGCAGGCCGCGGAAACTCTGTTAGGCTTCGCGCCATGCAAACAGCGTCCGGCAACAAGAGCGGCCATGTTCTGGCCCTCATTGCCGTGAGTTTCAGCGCTGTTGCCGATGTCTGTTGTTGTTGCTGACTCCTCCGCCCGTCCGCGGTTCGGTGTCGGTAACGGCTGCCAGATGACGCCTCGCGCTGATCCATCGCCTTCCCGTCGGGACGGGTTCCACCGAAGTCCCCCAACGAAAGGTCCCCGATGGTCAACATCCGCAAAACCTGGCGCGCCGCGGCGGCGCTGGCCACCACCGCCACAGTGCTCGCCGCATGCGGAGGCGGCTCGAGCGATGTGGTCGGAGAGGGCGGCGGGAATGGCGCCGACACGACGCTGACGCTCGTCGCCTATGCCGTGCCCGAACCCGGCTGGAGCAAGATCATTCCCGCATTCGCCGCGACACCGGAAGGTAAAGGCGTCGGCGTCACGACGTCGTACGGCGCCTCGGGCGACCAGTCGCGCGCCGTCGTCGACGGTAAGCCCGCCGACATCGTGAACTTCTCCGTCGAGCCGGACATCACCCGACTCGTTAAGGCCGACAAGGTCACCGAGGACTGGAACGCCGACGCCACCAAGGGCATCCCGTTCGGATCCGTCGTGTCCTTCGCGGTGCGGCCCGGTAACCCCAAGAACATCAGGGACTGGCCGGATCTGCTCAAGCCCGGCGTCGAGGTCATCACGCCCAGCCCGCTGAGCTCCGGGTCCGCCAAGTGGAACCTGCTGGCGCCGTACGCGTGGGCCAGCAAGGGCGGACAGGATCCCCAAGCCGGTCTCGACTACGTCACCGAGCTGGTGACTCAGCACATCAAGCTGCGCCCGAGTTCGGGCCGTGAGGCCACCGACGTGTTCCGGCAGGGCAGCGGTGACGTGCTGCTGGCCTACGAGAACGAGGCGCTGCACTTCGGCTTGGAGTACGTGAACCCGCCGGAGACCTTCAAGATCGAGAACCCTGTCGCCGTGGTGTCGTCGAGCACGCACCTGGACAAGGCGAACGCGCTGAAGAACTTCATCTACACCCCCGAGGCGCAGAAGCTGTGGGCCGAGGCCGGTTTCCGTCCCGTCGATCCCGCGGTGCTCGAGGAGTTCCGGGACAAGTTCCCCGCGCCCGCAAAACTATGGACCGTTGACGACCTCGGAGGCTGGGCGACACTGGATCCCGAGCTGTTCGACAAGGACAACGGCACCATCACCAAGATCTACACCCAGGCGACCGGATGACCCCTTCCGTGAACGCGTTGGGTTCCCCGTATCCTGACGGGAGCCGACCCGAACCCACGAACGGCGAGCGAACAATTAGCCTCTGGGGCCCCCGGTATGGGACCACCTCGCTACGGGTTGGTGCGGCGACGATTTGGCTGAGCATCATCGTGCTGCTGCCGTTGGCCGCGATCCTCTGGCAGTCGGCCGGCGGCGGGTGGCAGGCGTTCTGGCTTGCGGTCACCTCGAACGCGGCCGTCGCGTCGTTCAAGGTGACGCTGACCGTGTCGTTCGGGGTGACGGTGGTCAACCTGGTGTTCGGGCTGTTGGTTGCCTGGGTGCTGACCCGCGACGAATTCGTCGGCAAGCGGCTGATCGACTCAGTGATCGACTTGCCGTTCGCGTTGCCGACGATCGTCGCCAGCCTGGTCATGCTGGCGCTCTACGGCCCCGCCAGCCCGGTCGGGCTGCACCTGCAGCACACCATATGGGGTATCGGGGTGGCGTTGCTGTTTGTCACCCTGCCGTTCGTGGTGCGATCGGTGCAGCCGGTGCTGTTGGAACTGGACCGCGAGATCGAGGAAGCCGCGGCATCGTTGGGGGCCAACAACTGGATCATCTTCACCCGGGTGATGCTGCCCGCACTTCTGCCGTCGCTGCTGTCGGGCGCCGGTCTGGCGTTCTCCCGCGCGATCGGCGAGTTCGGTTCGGTGGTCCTGATCGGCGGCGCCGTGCCTGGCGAGACCGAAGTGTCCTCGCAGTGGATCCGCACCCTGATCGAGAACGACGACCGTACCGGCGCCGCCGCGATCTCGATTGTGCTGCTGGCCATCTCGTTCGTCGTGCTGTTCATCCTGCGCGCGATCGGATCGCGCGCCGCCCGACGCGACGCCTTGGCGCAATGATCCTTTCGCCGGTGGTCAGACACCTGCTTCGCTACCTCGCGCTGACCTACATCGTCGTCTTGGTCGTGGTGCCGGTGGGCCTGATCCTGTGGCGCAGTTTCGCCCCGGGCTTCGGAACCTTTATTGATTGGATAACCACCCCGGCCGCGGTATCCGCTCTGCAACTGTCGCTCTTGGTCGTCGCGATCGTGGTGCCGCTCAACGTGCTGTTTGGCGTGCCGACCGCGGTGGTGCTGGCGCGGAACAAGTTTCGCGGCAAGAGTCTGATGCAGGCCGTGATCGATCTGCCGTTCGCGGTGTCGCCGGTGGTGGTCGGTGTCGCGCTGATCCTGCTGTGGGGCTCGGCGGGGCTGTTCGGATTCGTCGAGAACAACCTCGGCTTCAAGATCATCTTCGGGTTCCCCGGCATCGTGCTAGCCAGCGTCTTCGTCACGGTGCCGTTCGTGATCCGTGAGGTTGAACCGGTGCTGCACGAGATAGGCACCGATCAGGAGGAGGCCGCTGCCACGCTAGGCTCGCAGTGGTGGCAGACGTTCTGGCGGGTCACGCTGCCGTCCATCCGGTGGGGTCTGACCTACGGCGTCGTGCTCACGATCGCACGCACCCTCGGTGAGTACGGGGCCGTGCTGATGGTGTCGTCCAACCTTCCAGGCTCTTCGCAGACGCTCACACTGCTGGTGTCGGACCGGTACAACCGAGGTGAAGAGTATGGGGCGTATGCGGTGTCGACGCTTTTGATGAGTGTGGCGGTCGTGGTCTTGATTACGCAAGTGTTGCTCGACGCGCGCCGGTCCAGAGCCAGCAGATAGGCGGAAAGGGAAGTATGAGCAATGCGATAGCCGTGCGAGGCGCCAACAAGCGATACGGCGACTTCGCGGCCCTGGACAATGTCGATTTCGAAGTACCATCCGGTTCGCTGACCGCATTGCTAGGGCCCAGCGGGTCCGGGAAGTCGACGCTACTACGGGCCATCGCGGGCCTCGACCGGCCCGATTCCGGCACCGTCACGATCAACGGCCGCGACGTCACCAACGTGCCGCCCCAGCGGCGCGGTATCGGTTTCGTGTTCCAGCACTATGCGGCGTTCAAGCACCTGACGGTGCGGGACAACGTCGCGTTCGGGCTGAAGATTCGCAAGCGGCCCAAGGCCGAAATCAAGCAGAAGGTCGACAATCTCCTCGAAGTGGTCGGGCTAGCCGGTTTCCAGACTCGTTACCCGAACCAGCTCTCCGGAGGGCAACGTCAGCGCATGGCGCTGGCCCGCGCGCTGGCCGTGGACCCACAAGTGCTGTTGCTCGACGAACCGTTCGGTGCGCTGGACGCCAAGGTGCGAGAGGATTTGCGCGCTTGGCTGCGCCGGTTGCACGACGAAGTGCAGGTCACCACGGTGCTGGTGACGCACGATCAGTCTGAGGCGCTCGACGTCGCCGACCGGATCGCGGTGCTGAATAGAGGCCGCATCGAGCAGATCGGTTCCCCCGCAGAGGTTTACGATGCACCAGCCAACGCGTTCGTGATGTCGTTTCTAGGTGCGGTTTCCTCGCTGAACGGTGCGCTGGTCCGACCGCACGACATCCGTGTAGGACGCAACCCAGACATGGCGATCGCTTCCACCGACGAGTCGGTGCAGTCCACCGGAGTGGTACGCGCGATCATCGACCGAATTGTCATGCTAGGCTTCGAAGTTCGTGTCGAGTTACACAGTGCGACGGACCAGACGCCCTTCACCGCGCAGATCACCCGCGGCGACGCCGAGGCGCTCGGGCTGAAGGAGGGGGACACTGTCTACGTCCGCGCAACCCGGGTGCCACCGTTGCCCGGCAGCACACAGGATCCACCCGACGATGAGGCCGTGACGAGGGCCTGAGTCGGTTGGGCCGAAGATGGGGCAATTGCCCCATTACGCCAGGTTGACTTCCTGGTTGAGTTGCTCGCATGAACACCAGCACCCCGACCCAGGTCGATCCGGACAAACTGATGGAATTCGTCTTCCGCGCGGTCGAGGAGGCCGGCGCGGCACTCAACTGCGCACTCGTCGTGATGGGCGACCGCCTCGGGTACTACCGGTCGCTTGTCGAGCACGGGCCGAGCACCCCAGCCGAGTTGGCCGAACGCACCGGCACCGACGCGCACTACGCCAGGGAGTGGCTCAACGCGCAAACCGCCGGCGCCTTCGTCGAATACAACCCGGCGACCGGTCGTTATCGGTTGCCGGCCGAGCAGGCCGTGGCGCTCACCGACGAAACAAGCCCGGCCTTCGTCGGCGGTCTCTTCCAGATCGCGCACGGAACCGCATCGGACGCTGGACACATCTTCGAGGCGGCCCGCGCAGGCGTCGGCGTCGCTTGGGGGGATCACAACTCCGACGTCCATGTCGGGTGCGAACGGTTCTTCCGCCCGACCTACGCCGCGCATCTGGTCGACGATTGGATCCCGGCGTTGGACGGTGTCGTGGAGAAACTCAGGAGCGGCGCCCGTGTCGCCGATGTCGGTTGTGGACACGGAGCGTCGACGCTGCTGATGGCCGAAGCCTTTCCCGCCTCGACGTTCGTCGGTGTGGACGGACATGCGAAGTCCATCGAGGTGGCCAGTGCGCGGAACGGGATGCCGGGAGCGGTCAGCTTCCAGACCGCGGCCGCGGACGCGTTCGCGGGTGGGCCGTACGACCTGGTCACGATGTTCGACTGCTTGCACGACATGGGCGATCCAATCGGCGCCGCACGCCACGTGCGGGAGGTCATCGCTGAAGACGGCACATGGATGGTGGTCGAGCCGGCCGCCGGTGACCGGGTGGAGGACAACCTCAACCCGATCGGGCGCGCGTACTACGGCTTTTCCACGTTGCTGTGCACACCGTCGTCATTGGCTCAACCGGTCGGGATGGCGCTCGGCACTCAGGCGGGCCCGGCCCGCATTCGAGATGTCGTGACAGCGGCCGGGTTCCGACGGTTCCGGCTGGCCGCGCAGACCCCGTTCAACAACGTGTTCGAGGTCCGGCCCTGAGGACTACGCAGCGACGGTCCCGGTGGCGGTGATCGCGTCGTACCGGTCCATCACCGTCGCCGCGACGAGGTTGTGCGACCCGAGCGGTTCGGCCATCGCAATACCTTGAGCCCCAGCGTATTCGGCGACGCGATCGGTGATCCGGCCGTGCGCCAAAAACCACGGAGCGATGACCAGGCGTCGGGCCCCGCGGGCACGCAGGCGCTCGGCGGTTTCGGCGACACTCGCGTACGGTCCGGTGGCGAACGCGACTTCGGCTCCCGCCCAGCGCGTTCCGGAGCGCAGAGACTCAGCGACCGTGGCGGTCCTGGCGTTCGCGGCGGGATGCGACGAGCCGACCGCGACGATGAGGACGCCAAGGCCGTCGTCGTCGGGGGAGACCCCGAGCTCGGCCAGCCGCTGCCGCAGCACGCTCAACAGCGCCGGGTCCTCGCCGAGCACCTCGGCCCGATCGACCACCGCGCGCGATTCCTCGATCACCGTGGGGATGTCGATGCGTGCGTGGAAGGCACTGGCCAAAAGGAACGGTACGACCACGGCCGGGGCGTGCAGACCGCTCAGGGTGTCGAGCAGGCTGGGGCCGTTCTGTTCCAGGAACGCCGGACGCACGTCGAGCCACGGACGCAGGCGCCGGATCCGGCCTGCCACCGCATGCGTCACCGCCGCCGAGCGTGGGTCGGCGCTGCCGTGCGCGGTCAGCACGAGGGTCACAGTGACCTCACGATGCGTGCAGCCCGCATTCGATCTTGCCGGTGCCTGCCCAGCGGCCGCTGCGCGGATCGGCGCCTTCGACGGGCTTGGCCGTGCACGGTGCGCAGCCGATCGACGGATAGCCCTCGTAGACGAGCGGATTGACGAGCACACCGTTGGTGTCGATGTAGTTCTGCATGTCCTCGTCGGTCCAGGCCGCCAACGGATTGATCTTCACCAGCCCGAAAGCCTTGTCCCAGCTGATGAACGGCGCGTTGGCGCGCGTAGGCGCCTCGACGCGGCGGATGCCGGTCACCCAGGCCGAGTAGCCGCGCAGCGCCGCCGAGAGCGGCTCGACCTTGCGCATACGGCAGCACTCGTTGGGCTCCCGCGCGAACAGGTCCTTACCGAACAACTCGTCCTGCTCGGCCACGCTCTTCTCGGCGGTGACGTTGACGATGTTGACGTCGTAGACCGCCTCGACGGCGTCGCGGGTGCCGATGGTCTCGACGAAGTGGTACCCCGTGTCGAGGAAGAGGATGTCCACGCCGGGCCGCACCTCTGCAGCGAGATCTATGAGCACGGCGTCCTGCATGTTCGAGGCGACCACGTAATTGCCACCGAAGTTCTCGTCGGTCCAGCGCAGCAGGTCATGCGCGCTCGCGCCCTCGAGTTCGGCCGCGCCGCGCTCGGCGAGCCCCTGCAGATCGGTATCCGTGGTCAAATCGGTCACTTCAAGTCCGCCTCGTCCGCTCGTATCGCCCACGTTGCGAAACGCTCGCCCTGCTCCCTTTGTTTCACGAAGTTGCGAACGACCCGGTCGATGTAGTCGCCGAGCTCACTGGACAGCACCTTGTGCTGGCGCAGCTTGCGGCCGAAACCGCTGTCCAGACCGAGGCTGCCGCCCAGGTGCACCTGGAAACCCTCGACCGAGTTGCCGTCACCGTCGTCGACCATCTGGCCCTTGAACCCGATGTCGGCGACCTGGATGCGCGCGCACGAGTTCGGGCAGCCGTTGATATTCACGGTGATCGGCACATCGAGCTGCGCGTTGATGTCCTCGAGCCGCTTCTCCAACTCCGGAACCAGCACCTGCGCGCGGGTCCGCGTCTCGGTGAACGACAACTTGCAGAACTCGATACCCGTGCAGGCCATCAGGTTCTTGCGCCAGTGCGACGGCTCCGGCGGCAGCCCGAGCGCCTCGAGGCCCGCGGTCAGCTCGGCGAGCTTGTCGTCGGGCACATCGAGGATGATCAGCTTCTGGTAAGGGGTGAACCGGATGCGGTCCGACCCCGCCGCCTCGGCGAGATCGGCCACCTTGGTCAGGATGGTGCCGGAGACCCGGCCCGCGATCGGTGCGACGCCGACGGCGTTGCGTCCGTTCTTCAGTTTCTGGATGCCAACATGGTCGATTGGATGCTTGACCGGTTCGGGTGCGGGCCCGTCGATCAGCTTGCGACCCAGGTACTCCTGTTCGAGAATTTCACGGAACTTTTCTATACCCCAGTCCTTGATCAGGAACTTGAGCCGGGCCTTGGACCGCAGCCGCCGATACCCGTAGTCGCGGAAAACCGCAGTGACCGCCTCCCACACGTCGGCCACCTCGTCAAGCGGAACCCACGCCCCGAGCCGCTGCGCCAGCATCGGGTTGGTTGACAGACCGCCACCCACCCACAGATCAAGCCCGGGGCCGTGTTCGGGGTGGTTCACCCCGATGAAGGAGATGTCGTTGACCTCGTGGGCGACGTCCTGCAGACCGGAGATCGCGGTCTTGTACTTGCGCGGCAGGTTGGAGTACTCGGGGTTGCCGATGTAGCGCCGCACGATCTCGTCCAGGGCCGGCGTCGGATCGAGCACTTCCTCCAGCGATTCGCCGGCCAGCGGCGAGCCCAGCATTCCGCGGGGGCAGTCACCGCACGCCTCGGTGGTCTGCAGACCGTGAGCGGCCAGCCGCTCCCAGATCTCGGGCACGTTCTCGACCTCGAGCCAGTGGTACTGCAGGTTCATCCGGTCGGAGATGTCGGCGGTGTCGCGGGCGAAGTCGATGGAGATCTGGCCCAGCGTGCGCAGTGCGGCCGCCGACAGCGCCTTGCCGTCGCAGCGCACCCGCATCATGAAGTACTTGGCCTCGAGCAGGTCGGCGTTCTCGTCACCGGTCCAGGTGCCGTCGTAGCCCTGCTCACGCTGGGTGTACAGGCCCATCCAGCGGAACCGGCCGCGCAGGTCCTGCTTGTCGATCCCGTCGAAACCGGTCTTGGAGTAGATGTCGATGATGCGGGCGCGCACATTGAGTGCGTCATCGTCCTTCTTGAACTGCTCGTTGGCGTTGAGCGGCTCGCGGTAACCGTGGGCCCACTGGCCCTCGGCGCGGGGCTTCTTTGCGGGTTTCGGCTTGGATTCCGCTGTGGTCATGGTTTTGGCTCCTTTGGGGAGCCGGATCGCGCGTCATCGCCGGGGCTGTCCGGCGGCGCAGATCCGGCGGCCAGCTGAAGTACGGGTGGGCTGGGTCTAGATCAAGCGCGTCAAGGCAGACAGCAACACGTACACACGCGCTTGAAGTCGACGTGCCGACGCACCACCAGCGATACACGCTTGGGGAAGATGCGGAGGGCAGTCACGTCGGCCATTGTGCCACGAATCGCCGCACCTGCCCTAACCGGGCGAGATTTGCGCTCATGGTGAGCAGAACCTCGTCGAGAATGCATCCACGCATCAGAAGTTCGAGTGCACGCCTGCCTGAGTGCAATCTCGCGGCAGGCGGACAATTGCAGACATGGTCCGAACCGTAGCTGCCGAGAACCGTGCGCGGGTGCTGCCGCCGATGACCCCTGCGCAGGGGCGGCCGTTCGGCATCTACATCCACGTGCCGTTCTGCGCGACCCGCTGCGGCTACTGCGACTTCAACACCTACACGCCCGGCGAGCTGGGCGGCGCCAACCCGGACGGGTGGCTTGCGGCGCTGCGGATCGAGTTGGCGCAGGCGGCGGCGCATCTGGGCCGTATCCCCGAGGTCGACAGCGTGTTCGTCGGCGGGGGCACACCGTCGCTGCTGGGCGGGCCCGGGCTGGCCGCGGTTCTCGACGCCGTGCGGGCGCACTTCCCGCTGGCGCCGGGTGCCGAGGTCACCACGGAAGCCAACCCGGAGTCGACGTCTCCGCTGCTGTTCGACCAGCTGTT
The DNA here is from genome assembly GCF_002245615.1 of Mycobacterium neumannii. Lineage (NCBI taxonomy): Bacteria > Bacillati > Actinomycetota > Actinomycetes > Mycobacteriales > Mycobacteriaceae > Mycobacterium > Mycobacterium neumannii. The sequence goes on from NZ_NKCO01000002.1 coordinate 377,389, forward strand.
GGCGGCCGGGTACACCCGGGTCTCGCTGGGCATGCAGTCGGCGGCTGCCCATGTGTTGGCGGCTCTCGACCGGAAACATTCGCCGGGCCGGGCGCTCGCCGCGGCGCGGGAGGCCCGTGCGGCCGGGTTCGGCCACGTCAACCTCGACCTGATCTACGGCACGCCGGGGGAGTCCGACGACGACCTGCTGTGCTCGGTCGACACCGTCGTCGAGGCCGGCGTCGACCATGTCTCGGCCTACGCGCTGGTCATCGAGGACGGCACGGCGATGGCCCGGCGGGTGCGCCGCGGCGAGCTCGTGCCGACCGATGACGACGTGCTGGCCCGCCGCTACGAGCTGCTCGACGCGCGCCTGGCGGAGGCCGGCTTCGCCTGGTACGAGGTCTCGAACTGGAGCAGACCGGGCGGAGAGTGCCAACACAACATCGGCTACTGGAACGGCGGCCAGTGGTGGGGCGCGGGACCGGGTGCGCACGGGTTCGTCGACGCGGTGCGCTGGTGGAACGTCAAGCATCCGAACGCGTACGCCCAAACGTTGACCGATGGTCGCCTGCCGGTGGTCGACTTCGAGCACCTCGACGCCGGCACCCTGCATCTCGAGGACGTGATGCTGCGGGTGCGGTTGCGTGACGGGCTCCCGACGAGCGTGCTGAGTGCGGACGAGCGGGAGCGCGCCGCCGTCGCGATCGCCGACGGGCTGTTGAGCCGGGTTGACGACCGTCTGGTGCTCACCGACCGCGGCAGGCTGCTGGCCGACGCGGTGGTCCGCGACCTGCTGGACTGATCGCCGGGGAACTTCGGCTCCGAAATTCGCCCATAAGCTCACGCTCGCGCGCCGGACATTGAACGATTCTCTGGTGGATGTCGTAGTGATCAGCGATGACGACTGCGGTGGATGAGCGATGACTCCCGACCCCGCGCACGCCGAGTTGCTGCGCGCGATCCACGACGAGCACAGCCAGGCGCTGCTGCGATACGTGCTGCGGCTGACCCGCGGCGACACACCGTTCGCCGAGGACGTGGTGCAGGAAGCGCTGCTGAGGCTGTGGCGCAAACCCGAGATCCTGCAACAGCCGGGTGACGCCGCGCGGGCATGGCTGTTCACCGTCGCACGCAACCTCGTCATCGACGACCGGCGCAGCGCGCGGTTCAGCCGGGAATTGCAGACCGACGACCTGCCCGAGCGGCCGTCGCTCGACGCGATCGGTCCCGCGGTCGACAAGTGGGTGCTGGCCGAGGCGCTGAAATCGCTCAGCGCCGACCACCGCACCGCCATAGTGCGCGCCTACTATTTCGGGCAAACTGTCGCCGACATCGCCGCACACGAGCGGATCGCCCCGGGCACCGTCAAGTCCAGGCTCCATTACGGGTTGCGCGCGTTGCGGATGGCGCTGCAGGAAAGGGGGGTGGTCCAATGAGCGACAAGTTCGACCGGACACCCGTCGCCGACCTCGCCGAATGGGATGCGGCCTACGTGCTCGGCGCGCTGAGCCCGCAGGACCGTCGCGCCTACGAGGACTACCTCGCCGCGAACCCGGCGCGTGCCGCCGAGGTGGCCGGCCTGGCCGAGATGCCCGCGATGCTGGCCGCGCTCAGCCGGGAGGAGGCCGCGGCGCTGATCGATGCGGACGAGGGGTCCGCTGTCGAGCAGTCCGCCGATGTCGCCTCGCTGGCGCAGGCCGCGGCCAAGCGTCAGCGGCGGTCACGCCGCACGATGCTCGCGGCGACGGTCGCGGTCGCGGCCGCGCTGGCGGTCCTCGGCGGTGTCGTGGGCGCCACGGTCTTCCCCCGCACATCGTCGGTGCAGACAGTGGCGATGGAGCCGATGCAGCCCGGCCAGCGCCAGGGCCTGACCGCACAGCTGGCGGTCACCGAGAAGAAGTGGGGCACCGAGCTCAACTGGGCCTGCGAGTACACCAAGGACTGGGCCCGCGACGTCGACAGCTACGACATTGTGGTGACGACGCGCGATGGCGTCCAGACGGCCGTGGGTTCGTGGCGTCCGGCCGGAGACGAGGCGACCGGGCTGTCGGCGGCGACCAGCATCCCGACCGCGGAGATCCGCAGCATCGACATCCGGGTGTCGGGCAGCGACGAACCGCTGGCCGTCCGCACCTTGTGACGGTTCGGACGTGCCTCGACCGTCGGCGGAATGACGTCGCGGCAAGCTGATTCGAACGTGATTGGCACCACGTTCGCCAGGCCCGCGTAGGTTCCACAAATGAGCCCGGTTATGCCAGTATTGCGGCCATGGCGTGTGGCTTCTTAGGCAAGGCTATCCAGGCTTCGGGACTCAGCTGACGTGACCGATACCGCACCATCCGAGGATTCCGCACGCCCCGACGCGGTCGCGATCATCGGGATCGGTTGCCGCGTTGCCGGTGCGATCGGCACCCCGGAACAGTTCTGGACCTTCCTGCTCGACGGCGGCAGCGACGTCCGCGAGGTTCCGCCGGAGCGTTGGGAGCCATACCTTCAGCGCGATCCCCGCAACGCGGCGGTGCTCAAGGATGTCACCCGGTGGGGAACGTTCCTCGACGACCTGGCCGGGTTCGACGCCGAGTTCTTCGGGGTCTCACCGCGCGAGGCCGAGCTGATGGACCCCCAGCAGCGGTTGGCGCTCGAGGTGAGCTGGGAGGCCCTCGAGCACGCCGGCGTTCCGCCGAAGTCGTTGGCGGGCAGCGACACCGCGGTGCTGATGGGCGTCAACTCCGACGACTACGGCAAGCTGATCATGGAAGACCTGCCGGGCATCGAAGCCTGGACCGGCATCGGAACGTCGCTGTGCGGCATCGCCAACCGCGTCTCACACCTGCTCGACCTGCGCGGCCCCAGCGTCGCCCTCGACGCGGCGTGCGCGGCCTCGCTGGTCGCGGTGCACCAGGCGTGCCAGATGCTCAATGCCGGTGAGACGTCGCTGGCGCTGGCTGGCGGGGTCAGCGCGTTGATCGGACCGGGTCTGACCCGGGTGCTCGACGTGGCAGGCGCGACCGCGCCCGACGGCAGGTGCAAGACCTTCGATGCCTCGGCCGACGGCTACGGGCGCGGCGAAGGTGCGGGCGTGGTGGTGCTCAAGCGCCTCGCCGACGCGCTGCGCGACGGCGACCACGTGTACGCGGTCGTGCGAGGCGGCGCGGTGGCGCAGGACGGGCGCACCGTCGGCATCATGTCGCCCAACGGCGACGCGCAGGCCGACATGTTCCGGCGCGCATGCCATTTCGCCGGCATCGCGCCCGCGAGCGTCGGCTTCGTCGAGGCGCACGGTACCGGCACCCCCTCCGGTGACCCCACCGAGGTCGGTGCGCTCGCGTCGGTCTACGGGGCGGGCCGCCCCGCCGATGCGCCGTGCCGGATCGGGTCGGTGAAGCCCAACGTCGGCCACCTCGAAGGCGGCGCCGGAGTGGTGGGACTCATCAAGGCGGCGCTGGCGTTGCACCATCGGACCATCCCCCCGACGGCGGGTGTCACCTCACTGACTCCGGCCGTCGACTGGGCCAACAGCGGCCTGCGGGTGCCGACGCGCGTCGAGCCCTGGGACGGCGCCGACGGTGCGCCGCGGCGGGCCGCGGTGTGCAGTTACGGCTACGGCGGAACGATCGCCCACGTGCTCCTCGAGGAGGCGCCTGCCGCCGAACCGTCCGCGCACCACCCTCCGGCGCAACAGCTTCCGGCGATCATTCCCGTCTCGGCGCGCAACGTCGCCCGATTGCGCACCCAGGCGGGTGCACTCGCCGATCACCTGCGATACCACCGCGCACCGATCGACGAAGTCGCGGCCACGCTGTGGACACGGCGTTCACACGAACCGGCCAGGGCCGCCGTGGTGGCCGACGACACCGACGGTGCGGCGGCCGCGTTGACCGCACTGGCCGAAGACATCCCCGACCCGTCCGTGGTGACCGGTACGGTGCTGCCCGCCGCGGTCGACGGCGCGGTCTGGGTGTTCTCGGGTCACGGCTCACATTGGGCCGGTATGGGTGGCGAACTGCTCACGGCGGCACCGGAATTCGCCGCGGTGATCGACGCGATCGATCCGGTGTTCACCGTGGAGCTGGGGTTCTCGGCGCGCCAGGCGCTGACCACGGGAGAGCTCGGCGGCACCGACCAGGTGCAGGCGCTGACGTTCGCGATGCAGGCGGGTCTGGCCGCGATGCTGCGTGCGCGCGGCGTCACCCCGGCGGCGGTCATCGGACACTCGGTCGGCGAGGTCGCGGCCTGTGTCACCGCAGGGGTTTTCGACCTCACCGTCGGTGCCGCGGTGGCGTGCTACCGCGCCCGCGGCTTCCGGTCGGTGATGGGCAAGGGCGCGATGGCGCTCGTGCGGCTCCCGTTCGCCGAAGCCGAGCGGCGGTTGGCCGGGCGGACCGACGTGGTGGCGGCGATCAGCGCGTCGCTGGAGTCGACCGTGATATCCGGCACGATCGAGGCGGTCGACGGTGTCTGCCGAGAGTGGACCGAGCAAGGCTTCATGGTGCGTCGCGTCAACACCGACGTCGCGTTTCACAGCCCCGCCATGGATGCGCTGACCGGCGAGCTCGGTCGACTCACGGCTTCACTCCCGCCGTCACGCACCCCCGAGATTCCGCTCTACACAACGGCGTTGGCCGATCCCCGCTCGGCGGCGCCACGCGATCAGCATTACTGGGTGGCCAACCTGCGCGACCGGGTGCGGTTCGCGGAAGCCGTTTCGGCGGCTATCGAGGACGAGCATCGGCTGTTCCTCGAGGTCTCGGCGCACCCGGTGGTGGCGCACTCGATCGTCGAGACGCTCACGACGGCCGGTACCGACCAGCACGCCGTCGTCCCGCTGTTGCGTCGTGATCGCCCCCTGATGCATTCGGTGGCAACGGCGGTCGCCGCGCTGCACTGCCATGGTGCACCGGTGCAGCACCAGCTGTCATCGGCACCGTGGGTGGCAGATCTCCCGGTGACGCAGTGGCACCACCGCCACTTCTGGCGCACTCCCACCCCTCCGCCCGGCGGCCGGGGTGTGCACGACGTCGACACCCACACCCTGCTCGGGGGCCGGATCGAGGTGACCGGCGCGGTCGCCTCCAAGATGTGGCAGACCCGCGTGGATCTCGACTCCCGTCCGTATCCGGGCGACCACCCGGTGAAGGGCACCGAAATCGTGCCCGCCGCCGTCATCGTCAACACCTTCCTCGGCGTGTCCAACGAGCTGGACACGCGCTGCGACCGTGCGGGCAGGGACCTCGTCGACGTCCGGCTGCGCACCCCGGTGGCGCCCGGACGCGCCCGCGACGTGCAGGTGGTCCTGCAGGACCACGGGCTGACCTTGGCCACCCGCCTCGTCGACGACGACGAGGACACCGTCGACGGCGGCTGGTTGACCCACAGCAGCGCGGTGGTCGCAGCCGACGACGACATCGAAGACCTCCTCGGGGAGGTGCTCGACGAGTCGTCCGTGCGCGACGGCTGCCGTGATCCACTGCCCTCGAACCACGTCGTGGACACGCTGGCAACGCTGGGTGTGGCCGCGATGGGATTCGACTGGGAGATCCTCGAACTGCACGGCGGCGACGGCGAACTGCTCGCCAAGGTCGCCGCGCGCGGGGACCGTACGACGCCGGACACCTGGGCCCCGCTGCTGGACGCGGCGACCTCGGCGGCCTCCACGGTGTTCGACGGGCCACCGCGACTGCGGATGCCCGCCCACATCGACCGCGTGCAGGTGCACGGCCGACCGCCGGCGGTGGCGCTGCTGCACGTTCGGCGCAGGCCCGGAACCACCACGACCGACGTCTTGCTCGCCGAAGAGTCCGGCAAGGTCCTCGCCTCGCTGACGGGTATGTCGTTCGAAGAGCTCGAAAACCCTTCCGGCAGCGATCTTTCCCGGATGCTGCACCGGCTCTCGTGGCATCCGGTGCCGTGGCAGGCCGACAGCCGGCCCGGGGCGGTCGTGATCGTCGGCGGAGACACCGCCATCCGCGAGTTCGTGACGCGGGACCTCTCGGCTGCCGAGGTGCCGCATGCGCTTTACGGCGATGCGGCCGAGATTTCCTCTGCGGCTGAGTCGTTCGACCGTGACACCGTCGTGCTAGTGCTCCCGAGCACGCACGACACACCTGAACAGTCGGTCGCGGTGGTGACGCAGACGCTGCGCGGACTGCTCGACCACGGCGCCAAGGCGCGGATGTGGGTGCTCACGCAGGGCGTGTACGAGGGCGCGAACGTGGCGCACGCACCGCTGTGGGGGTTGGCAAGGGTCGCCGCCGCCGAACACCCGAAGACCTTCGGCGGCGTGATCGACGTGGCCACAGCCGAACTGCCGGTCGGGGTCCTCTCATCGGTGCAGGGCCATCCGGTCGTGGCCTTCCGCGACGGTGCCGCCCAATCGGCTCGGCTGTCCGCGGCGGGGCGGGGGACCGGAGCGCCGATGCAATGCTCGGCAGGCGGCACCTATGTCATCACCGGCGGCACCGGTGCGCTCGGCTTGCAAATGGCGCAGCGGCTTGCCGACATCGGCGCACGGCGATTGGTGTTGCTCTCCCGCAGCGGCATGCCCGATCGTTCGCAGTGGCAACCGGATTCGGAGCTGGTCCACACGGTCACCGCACTCGAGGAGCGCGGTGTGTCCGTGCGCGTGGTGGCGTTGGACATCGCCGCGGCAGGGGCGGCCGACGCGTTGCGCGCCGTGCTGCGCGAACTGCCTCCGGTGCGCGGGGTGATCCACGCCGCCGGTGTCGAAGCGGGTGCGCTGTTGGTCAACACGACGCCCGAGGACTTCACCGCGGCGATGCGTCCCAAGGTCGACGGGACGCTGACCCTTCACGAGGTCTTCCCACCCGAACAGTTGGACTGGCTGGTGCTGTTCTCGTCGTGCGGCTACCTCGCCGGCTTCCCCGGCCAGGGCGCCTACGCATGCGCGAACTCGTTCCTCGACGGAATGGCGCGCCACCGGCGGGCGCTCGGTGACCGCACCGTCAGCGTCGCCTGGACCGCGTGGCGCGGCCTGGGCATGGGCTCGACGTCCGGGTTCGTCGCGGCGCAACTGGACGCGCTGGGCATGGACACCATCGGGGCGGACGAAGCGATGCGGGCACTCGACCTGGCGATGCGCCACGACGATCCGAACGTTGTTGTGCTGCCGCTACTTCCGGCGGCAGCGTCGGTGCCGATGCTGGCCGACGTGGCGCCCACCGAACTCGATGCCCCGGGAGGCGACGATGCACCGGAGGTGAGCCTGGTGGACGCCGACCCCGAACGCGTCGCCCAGGTCGTCACCGCCGCGGTGGCCGCACAGTTGGGCGTGGCCGAGGCCGACGTCGACACCGGTTTGCCGCTGGTGGAGGTCGGCGTGGACTCGATCATGACGGTCGGGCTGCTCAAGCAGCTGGAGAAGCAGACCGGGTTGTCGTTACCACCGACACTGCTGTGGGAGTACCCGACGGCGGCGGCGGTCTCCGAACGCCTCGTCGAGCTGCTCGGCGCACCGGAGGGTGCGGAGACGGTCGAGGTGTCCTGACCGAGAACCCGCCGAAACTGAAGGTTTGCACGAAAAGCCGCCAATATTTGCTGCAGTTCTTCAGTTTCGGCGGCGCGTCAGCTCGTGTCACGACGTGAGCGCAGTGACGACCTTCTTCTTGTCGACCTTGCCGACCGCGGTCTTGGGCAGCGCGGGCAGCGGTGCCAGCACGTCGGGCCTGCAGTGCGCCGACACCCCCCGCTCGTCGAGGAACTGGTTGAGCTCGGCCAGGGTGATCGGGGCGCCCTTGAAGACGACTGCGGCGCAGATCTTTTCGCCGAGGAACTCGTCGGGCAGCGCCACCGCCGCCGCGGTGTAGACCGCCGGGTGGGCGAACAGATGCTCTTCGAGGTCCGACGCCGACACCGTCTCACCGCCGCGGTGGATGACGTCCTTGATGCGGCCGGTCACCTCGACGTAGCCGGCGCGCGGGCCGTCGGCGAAGATCCGCACGCGGTCGCCGCTGCGGTAGAAGCCGTCCGGGGTGAACGAGCGCGCGTTCGCCTCCTCGGCGCGGTAGTAGCCGTTGAGCGTGTAGGGGCCCCGCACCAGCAGCTCGCCCTCTTCACCGGGCGCCACCTGCGCGCCGGACTCGTCGACCACGCGCATCTCGTCGTGCGGAGACATCGGCCTGCCCTGGGTGTTGACCACGACGTCGACCGGATCGCCGGGACGGGTGAAGTTGAGCATGCCCTCGGCCATGCCGAAGATCTGCTGCAGCCCGGACGTGAGCGCGGACAGGATGTACTCGGCCTCCTGCGGTGTCATCCGCGAACCGCCGACCTGGACGAGCCGCAACCCCGTCGGCAGCACCGGCTCCCACTCGCACGCCTGGGTCCACACCTTGGCCAGCGCGTTGACCAGCGCGGTGACCGTGACCCTGTGCCGGTCGATCAGCGCGAACGCGGCCTCTGGACTGGCATCGGTGGTGAAAACCGATGTCGCGCCGACGGTCATCGACCCCAGCAGTCCCGGGCACGCCAGCGGGAAATTGTGCCCGGCGGGCAACACCACGAGGTAGACGTCATCGCCGGTCAGGTGGCACTCCTGGGCGCTCGCCCTGGCGGTGTAGAGGTAGTCGTTGTGGGTGCGGGCGATGAGCTTCGGCAGTCCGGTGGTGCCACCCGACACCAGTAGGAGGGCGGGCGCATCGGGGTCGACCGGCGGCCGCTCGGCGAGGGGACCGTCGAAATCGGCCAGCGCGGACCAGGATTGGAACCGGCCCGGGTCGCCGTGGACGAACACGTGCCGCAGCGCCGGGTTGTCCCTGACGAGTTCCTGGGCCAGCTCGCGGTAGTCGAACCCGCCGACCGAATCGGGCACGATCAGGCCCACCGCACCGCTGACCGCGGCGAAATGGTTCAGCTCCGCCGACCTGTGCCCCGGCAGGCACATCACCGGGACGACGCCGGCCCGCAGCACACCGAACAGCGCAACGGCGAACTCGCAGGTGTTCGGCAACTGCACCAGCATGCGGTCGCCGGGGAGGATGCCGTGGTCGGCCAGCGCCGCCGCGATCCGCTCGGCGCGGGCGTCGAGTTCGGCGAACGTGTAGCTGACGTGGTCGTCGATGACGGCGGTCCGATCGGGCCACGCCGCGACCGCATCTTTGAGGATCGACTCGAGTGGTTCATCGGTCCAGTAGCCCGCGCGCCGGTACTCGTCGGCGCGGTCTGCGGGGAACGGCACGAAACCCGTCATGAGGTCGCCGAGCCCGCCTTTCCGAAGCGGTTGATCTGCTTGTGGGCACTGCTCGAAACCGGTGCTCATGAAGGATGCGACCCCTTGGGGTAGGTGTGTTCGGTAGGTCGCATATAAGGTAGCGTGCCCCGCGTTAGTTAGGGCAGCCTGTACTAATCCGGAGGACGCGTCGTGGGTGTGGGTGAGACTGGTTCGTCGACAGAGCGAACAACCGATCGCACCGTCCGCGTGGAGGTCGCCGAACTGCTCGGGGTGAGTCCCGACGAGGTCGACCCGCACGCCGACCTGATCGCCTCCGGGCTCGACTCGATCCGCATGATGTCGCTGTCTGGCCGGTGGCGCAAACAGGGCATGGACATCAACTTCGCCGCTCTCGCGGAGAATCCCACCGTGGCGGCGTGGTCGGCACTGGTGGCCGAGCGGTCCGGGGGCGGCGGCGCCGAGCCGGCGGCCGAGCCCGCGCAGACCGGCGACGAAAACCAACCCTTCCCGTTGGCGCCGATGCAGCACGCGATGTGGTTGGGCCGCAACGACGATCAGCAGCTCGGCGGCGTTGCCGCGCACCTGTACGTCGAATTCGACGGTGCCGGCGTCGACCCCGAGCGGTTACAGCACGCGGCCACCAAACTCGTTGCGCGCCACCCGATGTTGCGCGTCGAGATCCTTCCCGACGGCACGCAGCGCATCGGTGACCGCGGACTGCCCGTGACGGTCCACGACCTGCGGGACCTCGACGCCGAGGCCGCCGAGCAACGACTCGAGTCCATCCGGCACGAGAAATCGCACCAGATCCTCGACGGCGACGTGCTCGAGTTGAGCTTGTCGCTGCGGCCCGGCGGTCGCACCCGGCTGCACGTCGACATGGACATGAACGCCGCCGACGCGGTGAGCTACCGCAAGTTCATGGCCGACCTCGCGGTGTTCTACCGCGGCGGCGATCTTCCCGATCTGGGTTACACCTACCGGGAGTACCGCGCCGCGCTGGCCGCGTCCGATCCGGGCCCCTCCGACGAAGACGTGCGGTGGTGGGCCGAGCGCATCCCCGACCTTCCCGAATCGCCCGCGCTGCCGCTGATTCCGCCTGCCGAACAGGACGACCCGCGGCGTAGCGTGCGGCTCTGGCACATCTTCGACGTCCCGACCCGCGACGCCTTGTTCGCCGCCGCGCACCGCCGTGGCATCACGCCCGCGATGGCCGTTGCGGCGTCGTATTCCCATGCGCTGGCGCGCTGGTCGAGCGGTTCGCGGTTCCTGCTGAACCTGCCGATGTTCGGCCGTGAGCCGTTCCATCCCGACGTCGAGAAACTCGTCGGCTGCTTCACGTCCTCTCTGATGCTCGACATCGACCTCACCGAAGCCCGCACGCCCGCACAGCGGGCACGCGCCGTGCAGGAGACGTTGCACAACACCGCACGGCACTCGAGGTACTCGGGCCTGTCGGTGTTGCGCGACCTCGGTCGCCACCGCGGCAACCAGGTGCTGGCACCGATCGTCTACACCAGCGCACTGGGTCTCGGCGACCTGTTCGCCGGCGAGGTCACCGACCAGTTCGGGGCACCGGTCTGGACGATCTCGCAAGGCCCGCAGGTGCTCATCGACGCGCAGGCCACCCCGCTCGCCGACGGCCTGATGATCAACTGGGATGTGCGCGTCGACGCGTTCCGGCCCGGTGTCGCCGACGAGATGTTCGCCTACCACCTCGCCGAGCTGACCCGGCTCGCGACCGACGACGCCGCCTGGGACGCATTCGATCCGCCCGCGGTGCCCGAGGCGCAGCGAGCCGTGCGGCAGGCGGTCAACAGCACCACCGCGCCGCCGAGCGGTGAGGCGATCCACGACGGGTTCTTCAACCGAGCGCTCGCCGCCCCCGACGCCCCGGCGGTCTTCAGCGGCGACGGCGAGATGACCTATGGAGAACTTCGCGACCGGGCCCTGAGCGTGGCGGTGACGTTGCGCGACAACGGCGTTCGACCCGGCGATCTTGTCGCACTGATCGGTCCCAAGTGTGTCGAACAGATTGCCGCGGTGCTCGGCATCCTCGCGGCGGGCGCCGCCTATCTCCCGATCGGTGCGGACCAACCCGATGAGCGCACCGCCCGGATTCTCGAGTCGAGCACGGTGGCCGCGGTGCTCGTTTGCGGCGGCGCGCGGGCGAACCACACCGGCGTGCCGGTCATCGCCGTCGCCGACGCGGTCACCCGCGACACCGACGCGCAACCCGTCCAGACCGACCCGAATTCGCTTGCCTATGTACTGTTCACCTCGGGTTCGACCGGCGAGCCCAAGGGTGTCGAGCTCACCCACGACGCGGTGATGAACACCATCGAGTTCGTCTCCGAGCACTTCGGATTGCACCGGGGTGATCGCAGCCTGGCGCTGGCCTCGTTGGAGGCCGACATGTCGGTGCTGGAGATTTTCGCGCTTTTGCGCGCGGGCGGCGCGGTCGTGGTGGTCGACGAGGATCAGCGCCGCGATCCGGACACCTGGGCGCGGTTGATCCAGCAGCACGGGGTGACGTTCCTGAACTGGATGCCCGGATGGCTCGACATGCTGCTCGAGGTCGGCGGTGACCGGCTGACCGGCTTGCGGGTTGTTCTACTCGGCGGCGACTGGGTGCGACCGGAACTGATTCGGGCCCTGCGCAACTCGACTCCGGGCGTCCGCGCCGCCGGTTTGGGCGGGGCGACCGAGACCGCGGTGCACGGCACGATCTGCGAGGTCGACGATCCGCCCGCGCACTGGACGTCGGTGCCCTACGGCACCCCGTTCCCGAACAACGCCTGCCGCGTGGTGGCCGCCGACGGGTCGGACTGCCCCGACTGGGTGCCCGGCGAACTGTGGTTCACCGGCCGCGGCATCGCGCGCGGATACCGCGGGCGACCCGACTTGACGGCCGAGAAGTTCGTCGAGCACGACGGCCGAACCTGGTACCGCAGCGGCGATCTCGTCCGCTACCTGCCCGACGGGACACTGGAGTTCGTCGGCCGTGTCGACCACCGGGTCAAGATCAGCGGATACCGCATCGAACTCGGTGACGTCGAGGCCGCGCTGAAGCGGGTCGCCGGAATCGACGCCGCGGTCGCCGCCGTCATTCCCGGCGAACGCGATGTGCTCGCGGCGTTGGTGCGCACCGACGACCCCGCGGTCGACGCGCGGACGGTCACCCAGGCCATGACCGATCTCGTGCCCGCCCACATGATCCCGAAGATCATCGCGGTGTCCGACCGCATCCCGTTCACCGTCAACGGCAAGATCGACCGCAAGGCCGCGGCCTGGCTGCTCGCTGACGTGGAACCGCCTGCGGCCCAGGAGTACCGGGCGCCGGCCACACCGTTGGAGTCGGCGTTGGTGGCGATCGTCGCAGACGTGCTCGATGTCGATGACGACGTGCGCGTGGGTGTGGACGACGACTTCTTCTCCCTCGGTGGGGATTCCGTGCTCGCCACCCAGGTGATCGCCCGGGTGCGCGACTGGCTGGACACCCCGACGGTGTTGGTCACCGACATGTTCGCCGCCCGGTGCGTCGCCAAACTCGCCGAACGACTCCTGGGCCGCGAACCCGACGCCGAGCGGCTCAACGCGGTCGCCGAGGTGTACCTGGAGGTCGCGCAGATGGACAGCGCCGCGGTGCTGTCCGAGCTCGAGTCGTCAGCCTAGGGCCTCAGCGAAGGGCACTGGCCAGTCGCCGCCACTGCTCGCGCGGGAACTCCCGCGGATCGGCGGTCAGCACCTGCACGCACACGTGGTCGGCGCCGGCGTCGTGATGCTGCTTAACGCGCTCCAGCACGGTCTGTTCGTCGCCCCAGGCGATGATCGCGTCGAACAACCGATCGCTGACCGTCGCCACGTCATCTTCGGTGAAGCCCGACCGCAACAGGTTGTTGGCATAGTTGGGCAGCGCCAGATACGAACGCAGCCAGTCGGTTCCGAGCGCGCGGGCCTCGTCGGCGTCGGTGGTGAGCAGCACCGTCTGCTCGGGGAGCAGCAGCGGGCCCTCGCCGAGCTGCTCGCGGGCATAGCGCGTGTGATCCGGGGTGACCAGATAGGGGTGCGCGCCGCGCGCCCTGGTCGCGGAGAGTTCGAGCATCTTGGGACCCAGGGCCGCGAGTACCCGGTTGGCGACCGGAACCGGCTGGGGGGTCGCATCGATGTCGTCGAGGTACTTGCGGGTCGCCGCGAGTGGCTTGCGGTAGAGCCCCGGTTCTTTCGAATCGATCAACGGGGCATGGCTGACCCCGATGCCCAACAGGAAGCGCTCGCCGTGGCTGTCGGTCAGCGACGCGTAGCGAGCGGCCACGTCGGCGGGCTCGTGCATCCAGAGGTTGAGGATTCCGGTGGCGATCACCACCTGCTTGGTCGCCGAGAGCAGGTGCTCCACCGAATCGAGGACCGGCCCGCCGACGTCGGGGATCCACAGGGCCGAGAACCCGAGGTCCTCCAGCTCCGCGGCGGCCTCGGCCGCTTCACCCTGGTCGCCGTAGCGCAGCTGCGAACTCCAGATACCGAAGCCTGCCAGGTCCATGAACGATCCCTTCGAAAGGTGTTTGCCCGTACTCGACGCCTTCACGTTACGTAGCGGCCGCCGCCTCATAGGCGACCGGTAGGGTTAGGCGACCCTTACCCACCGCTAGACCTGGAGGGTGCATGACCGCTGTGCAACCCGCGCCCGCCATCGAGACGGGTTCCCCCGAAACCCCGGCCGATGCGGCCAAGCGCGCAGCCACCTACGACAAGCTCGCGCTGCAGCAGCTGCTCGCGCCCACCCGGGCGCGTTCGTCGCGGGCACAGCGGTACCAGCTGCTGGCCTCGGCGGCGACGATCGTGCCGTTCATCGGCATCGTGGAGATCGGCCGTGAACTGCTCGCCGACGGGCCGCCGGACACCGCCAGGCTCTGGACCGTCGTCGCCATCGTGGTCGTCGCGCTGCTGGTGCGCACGCTCGCCGGCGGTGCCGCGCTCACGATCACCCACTTCGCCGACGTCGATCTGCAGCGGTCGTTGCGGCTGCGGATCGTCGACAAGCTGGGCCGGTTGCCGCTGGGCTGGTTCGGCAGCAAGTCGTCGGGCGAGGTGAACAAGGCCGTCCAGAACGACGTCGGCGAACTGCACTTCCTGGTCGCCCATTCGGCGGTGGAGAACACCGGCGCGCTGGCCACCCCGCTGTTCGGCCTCATCTACTGCTTCTACCTCGACTGGCGCCTGGGCCTGCTGGCAATGGCCACCGTGCCGTTCTACATCGGCATCTACCTCGCGCTGGGGCGCGACTCCCGGATGCAGATGGAACGGCTCGACCAGGGCGTCGAACGGATCAGCGCCACCATCGTCGAGTTCATCGCCGGGGTGTCGGTGGTCAAGACGTTCGGCCAGGCCGGCAAGGCGCACAAGCGTTTCGCCGACGCCGCCGACGAGTTCAACGAGAGCTTCGCGGGATGGATCGGACCGCTGGTTCGGGTCAAGGCGGTGTCGTCGGTCTTCATCGACACCCCGGCGCTGCTGCTGGCCAACCTGGTCGGCGGATACTGGTTCGTCCGCAGCGGCTGGGTCAGCCCGATCGAGGTGCTGGGTTCGACGCTGGTCGCGGTGACCATCCCGGCGGCCGTGCTGACTGTCGGCTACTCCACGCACATCAAACGCCAGGCCGCGGCCGCCGCCGGACGCCTGCAGCGCCTGTTGGACACACCCGTGCTGCCCGTCGCGCGCGAACCGCAGGTACCGCAGGACAATTCGATCCGGTTCGAGGACGTCCGGTTCTCCTACGACGGCGAGAACACCGTCCTGCACGACGTGTCGCTCACACTCGGAGCCGGGACCATCACCGCGCTGGTCGGGCCCTCGGGCAGCGGCAAGTCGACGCTGGCCACGCTCGTGCCGCGCTTTCACGACGTCACCGCGGGCGCGGTGCGCGTCGGTGGTGTCGACGTCCGCGACATCGCGCCCGCCGAGCTGTACCGGCACGTCGGGTTCGTGCTGCAGGACGTGCAACTGCTCGGCATCAGCGTCGCCGACAACATCCGCCTCGGCCGCGCCGACGCCACCGACGAGGACGTCGTCGCCGCGGCCAAGGCCGCCCGCATCCACGACCGGATCCTGCAGCTGCCAAGGGGATATGACTCCGTCATCGACGAGGACGCGCACTTCTCCGGTGGTGAAGCTCAGCGCGTGAGCATCGCGCGCGCCGTGCTGGCCGATACGCCGATCCTGGTGCTCGACGAGGCGACCGCCTTCGCCGATCCCGATTCGGAGGCCCAGATCCAAGAGGCGTTGTCGCGGCTGATCGTCGGGCGCACCGTGCTGGTCATCGCCCACCGGCTCGGCTCGATCGTGTCCGCCGACAACGTGGTCGTGCTGGATCAGGGACGGGTCGCCGAACAAGGCAGCCATGACGAACTGCTCGCCGCGGGCGGGCAGTACGCGCGCATGTGGCAGTCCTACACGGCAGGGCACGCACGGGAATGGGAGGTGGCCCGATGATCCGGGGCTTTCTGCAGATCCTCGGCCCGCAGCGGGGCCGGATGTTCAGTTTCCTGGCGGTGGTGACCGTCTACGGCATCCTGCACGGCCTGGTGATGCTGCTCCTGGTGCCGGTGACGGTGTCGCTGTTCGACGGCGACTACGCCGCCACCGGCCGCTGGCTGGGCCTGATGGCGGTTACCGTGCTGGTCGCGTCGGTGCTCAGCTACGTTCAAGCCAAACTCGCGATCCGCATGGCGCTGACCACGATGCGGCTGCTGCACCACCGGCTCGGTGACCACATGGTGACCCTGCCGCTGGGATGGTTCAGCCGCGAGACGGTCGGCAAGGTGTCCCAGATCGCGGTCAAGGGAACAGTTTTCGTCGGCACCAGCGGCGGAAATCTGGTCACCCCGCTGGTGGTCAACACCGTCAGCGCGGTGACCGTGGTGGCCGGCCTGTTCTACTTCGACTGGCGGATCGGGCTCGTCGCTCTGGTCGGCGGTGTGCTGCTGGTGATGTGCGGGCGGTTCGCCTCCCGGCTGATCGCCGGCGCCGAGGTGCGCACCCACGATGCGGCGATCGAGGTCAACAACCGGGTGATCGAGTTCGCGCGCTACCAACCCGTGCTGCGGGCCTTCGGACGCACCGGGGCCGACTACACGCCGCTTGGCGACGCGCTACAAACCCAGCATCGCGCCGGACGCGCCGCACTGTGGCAGTCGGTGACCGGGCTGCTTCTGAACGGCGTTGCGGTGCAGGCGGTTTTCTCGACGCTGATCGCGGCGGGTGTGTGGATCGCGGTGCAGGGCGACATCAACCCCGTCACGCTGGTGGCCATCCTCGGGCTCGCCGCCCGGTTCGCCTCACCGCTGTCGCAGCTGGCCGAACTCGGGTCCGCGGTCAGGCTGGCGACCGCGGAGTTGGAGCGCATCACCTCCATCCTCGACACCCCGTCGTTGGCCGAGCCGGCCACCGCGAGCGCGCTTCCGGCGCCCGGGCGCGTCGAGCTCGACCGTGTCGCGTTCGGCTACTCGGATCGCAAGGTGCTCACGGACGTCAGTTTCGTCGCCGAACCGGGCACGATGACCGCGCTGGTCGGCCCGTCGGGCTCGGGGAAGTCGACGATCACCAAGCTGATCGCGCGCTTCTACGACGTCGACGGCGGCGTGGTCCGGGTCGGGGGCGTCGACGTGCGCGACCAACTCACCGCGGACCTGATGGCGCAACTGTCTCTGGTCTTCCAGGACGTGTACCTGTTCGACGACACGCTGTGGGAGAACATCCGCATCGGGCGGCCCGACGCCGACGATGCCGCCATCGTGGAGGCGGCTCGCACCGCGGGCCTGTTGTCGGTCGTCGAGCGCCTGCCCGACGGCTGGCAGGCCCGGGTCGGTGAAGGCGGTTCGGCGCTCTCGGGCGGCGAACGGCAGCGGGTGTCGATCGCGCGGGCGCTGGTCAAGAACGCGCCCATCGTGCTGTTCGACGAGGCCACCAGCGCGCTGGACCCGCAGAACGAACATCACGTCGCCGAGTCCATCCGGACGCTGGCCCAACACAGCACCGTCATCGTGGTCGCACACAAGCTGTCCACGGTTACCGCCGCCGACAACATCGTGGTGCTCTCGGCCGACGGCACGGTCGAGGACCAGGGCAGCCATGCCGAGCTGATGGCCCGCGGCGGCCAGTACGCGCAGTTCTGGAACCAACGCGTTACCGCCAGCGGGTGGGTGATGGCCGCCGCGAAGGGATAACTGCGTTCGCGCACCTCAGACCCGGTACAACCACGCGAAGCAGCGAAGCCGACAGGACCGGGATGCCCCTTACCGGAGGGGCGACGTAGGCGTGCCCGGGGCGCGAAGGATAGGGTAACCTCACTTCCGATTTAGGACAGCCTGCGCTAATCACACGGAGGAATTCATGAGTGTTTTCACCGCGGAATCGCAGGCACGCTCATCGCACCTGTCCGGTCTTCGACGCCACCCCGACGCGACTCCGACGCGATGATCGACGAACGGAGCCAGCTAACCTTCGCGCCCTGGATCAAACGCTCCGCGGGGCAGTCATCAGAGGGAGCGACCATCGTCTTCCCGCACGCCGGCGGGGCGGCCGCGGCCTACCGCGCGTTCGCCTCGGCGCTGGCCCGCACCGGTGACGACGCGTACGTGGTCCAGTACCCGCAGCGCGCGGACCGGCTCCGCCATCCCGCACCGGAGACGGTGCAGGATCTGGCCGCCGACCTCTTCGCCGCGGGGGACTGGTCCGAACTGGGACCGCTGCGCTTGTTCGGCCACTGCATGGGTGCGGTGACCGCGTTCGAGTTCGGCCGCGTGGCCGAGCGCAACGGCCTTCCCATCCGCCAGCTGTGGGTCTCGGCGAGCCAGGCCCCCTCGACCATCGCCACCTCACCGCGCCTGCCGACGGCCGCGACCGAAGTCGTCGCCAACATGGTCGACCTCGGCGGGACCGACCCTCGCCTGCTCGCCGACGAGGACTTCATCGAACTGCTCGTTCGCGCAGTGCGCGCGGACTACGAGGCGTTCAACCGCTACGCGTGCGAACCCGACATCCGCCTCACCGCCGACATACACACCATCGGTGGCCGCGACGATCACCGAATCAGCCCAGACATGTTGCGCGGATGGGAGACTCACACTCAGGGCGCCTTCACGCTGTCGTTGTTTGACGGTGGACACTTCTACATCAACGACCATCTCGACGCCGTCGCGGAGTTGGTCAATGCCGGTTAGCACGCCCGACGGCGTCAGCGAGGATCCGATCGTCATCGTGGGGATGGCGATCGAGGCGCCGGGAGGAATCGACACCGCCGAGGACTACTGGGATCTGTTGGTCAACCGCCGCGAGGGCCTGTGCCCGTTCCCGCGGGACCGCGGCTGGTCGGTCCGCGACATCCTCGACGGCTCGGCGCGCGACGGGTTCAAGCGCATCCACGATCTCGGCGGCTTCCTCGCTCGGGCAGCCGAATTCGATCCGGAGTTTTTCGGGATCTCACCGCGGGAAGCGGTCGCGATGGACCCGCAGCAGCGGGTCGCACTCCGGGTGGCGTGGCGGGCACTGGAGAACAGCGGCATCAACCCCGACGACCTCGCGGGCCACGACGCCGGCTGCTATGTGGGCGCTTCGGTGATGGGTTACGGCCCCGATCTGGCCGAATACTCCAACCTCACCGGGCATTTGATGTCGGGCACCGCGCTCGGTGTGATCTCGGGGCGCATCGCTTACACCCTCGGTCTGGCCGGGCCCGCGTTGACCATCGACACCTCGTGTTCGTCGACGCTGACCGCGATCCACACCGCTGCACAGTCGCTGCGGTCGGGAGACTGCGACCTGGCGCTGGCCGGCGGTGTCTGCGTGATGGGCTCAGCCGGCTTCTTCGTCGAATTCTCCAAACAACACGCGCTGTCCGACGACGGTCACTGCCGCCCTTACAGCGCGCAGGCCAGCGGAACCGTATGGGCCGAGGGCGCGGCCATGTTCGTCCTGCAGCGCCGGTCGCGCGCGCTGCGCGACGGACACCACGTTCTCGCCGAGTTGCGGGTGACCTGCCTCAACCAGGACGGCCGCTCCGTCGGGCTGACCGCACCGAGCGGCCCGGCGCAGGCGCGGTTGTTCGCTCGGGCCCTCGAACAGAGTGGTCTGCGTCCGCGCGACATCGGGATGGTCGAGGGGCACGGTACCGGCACCCGGCTCGGGGACCGCACCGAACTGATCTCGCTCGCCGGAACCTACGGCGCCACCGAACCCGGCCGAGGCCCGCTGCTCGGCTCGGTGAAGTCCAACCTCGGCCACACCCAGGCCGCCGCGGGGGGCCTCGGCCTGGCCAAAGCCCTGATCGCCGCCGAACACGGCGCCATCCCCGCCACCTTGCACACCGACGAGGCCAGCCGCGAAATCGACTGGGACAGCCAAGGATTGCGCCTGGCATCGGAGCTGACACCCTGGCCCGCCACCAACGGTGAGCGGTTCGCGGCGGTGACCGCGTTCGGCATGAGCGGCACCAACGCCCATGTGATCGTGTCGGTTCCGTCGAGCCGTCCCGAGGTGGCGTGATGGCCACCGGTTTCCCCGACGGCCGGGTGCCGGTCGTGTTGAGCGCGCACGCCGAGGAACTGCTGGCCGCCGACGCCGAGGCGATATTGCGCTACCTCGATCGCGAGCCCGACGTGGCGGCGGTGGCCGCAACCTTGCTGCGCACCCGGCGCGTACGCAGGCACCGCGCGGTCGTGCGCGCCGCCGGCACCGCCGAACTGGCCGAAGGGCTCCGAGCGATCGCCGACGGCGGTACGCACCCGCTGATGGCCCGCTCGTCGCAATCAACGGCGGCGCGAACGGCTTTCGTCTTCCCCGGACAGGGCAACCAATGGCCGTCCATGGGGGCGGACGCCTATCGGCGGTCTGCGGTGTATCGCACGCACGTCGACCGGTGCGCGGAGGCGTTCGTCGCCGCAGGCGAGCCGTCACCGCTGCCGTACCTGACGGCGGAGACCAACGGCGGGTCCTGGACGCAGACGCAGATCCAGTCAGCGCAGTTCACCCATGCCGTCGCGCTGGCCCAGATCTGGCGCTCATGCGGAATCACACCCGACCTGGTGGTCGGGCACAGCCTCGGTGAGGTCGCGGCCGCCCACGTCACCGGGACCATCACGCTGCCCGACGCGGCCGCTGTGGTCATCGCCCGAGCCAGGGCAGTCGAGCGGCTCTCCGGCGACTACGGCATGGCCGCGCTGGGGGTTTCACTGGCCGACGCCGAGCGGTTGATCGAATCGACGCCGGGATGGCTCGAGGTGTCGGCGGTCAACGCCGGCGCGTCGGTGGCGGTGTCGGGGGAGCGCGGGGCGATCAGCGCGCTCGTCGCGACCGCAACCGAGCACGGTCTGTTCGCGCGCGAACTGGACGTGAACTATCCCGGACACACCAGTGCGCTGGAGCGGCTGCGCGAGGACCTCCTCGCGATGCTCCCAGACACCGAGTTCGCCGATGCTCCAGTAGAGTTCATCGGCTCCACCACTGCCGACGTGGTGCCCGGGGGCACCGGGTTCACCTCATACTGGTACCAGAACCTGCGCAACACCGTGCGATTCGACAGGGCCGTCGCGGCCGCGGGTCGCCGCGGCGCCGCGGCGTACATCGAGATGTCGGCGCATCCGGCCCTGCTGTTTGCGCTGGGCGACCTGCTGGGCGACGAGGACCCACTGATCATCGGATCGGGGCATCGCGACCTTGCCGCCATCGACGCGCTGTCGGCCAGTATCGCCACCGTCGCGGTGGCCAACCCCGAATTTCGTTGGGCCGACCTGGTCGACGTCGCTGCGCAACCCCGGTTGCGCGGCTTCCCGAACGCGCCGATGCGGTCGGTGCGGCTGTGGGCACAACCGCAGCCGCTGGCTCCGGTCTACGGCCTCACCGTCGCCCGTGAGAAATGGGACGCCACCGCTGCGCGCTCAAAGGAGACCGCACAGCGCGTCGCCGTCGTCGAGCTTGCCGGCCCGCGCGGGTCGCTCGGTGCACAGCTGCGGACGGCGCTGCGGGACAACGGATCCGACGTGGTCGAACCGGCCGACGCCGAACTCGTCGTCGCCGTCGCACCCCTGCTCGACCATCCCGACGCCGAACGCGCGGCCCACGACATCTCCCAGCTCGTCGGAGAGGGCCTGCTTGATTACGTCGACGCGTCGGGACCGCACTGCCGCGCGGTCTGCCTCGTGACGGTCGGCGGTGAGCACGTCCAGCCGGGGGAGCCGGTCGCGTTGCCCGCGCAGACCGCCCTGGCGGCGATGCACCGCAGTCTCGGCTTCGAGCGACCCGAGCAGGCGTTTCGGCATCTCGACCTGCCTTCCTGGGAGCCCGACGACACCCTGGCCGCCGCGGCGGTCAGCGCACTTCTGTCCGGCGGCGACGAGGTTGCCGTGCGCGACGATGGTTCGGGTCCAGCGGTTTTCCTCCGCTCCGTCGGGGAGGCGATGGAGCCCGCACCCTCGTGGCTCTCGGTGTCCGGCGCGTTCGACGACGTCGTGATCACCGGCGGTAACGGCGCGGTGGCATTGCATTTCGCCGGGTATCTGGCCGCTCACGGGGCACGCCGCATCGTGCTGCTCAGCCGCCGCGGTGTCGACGCCGCCACCAAGGCCGAACTCGCCGCGATCGCGCCGGGCCTCGACGTGGTCGCGCCGCGGTGTGACATCACCTCTACCGAGGAGATGGCCGCGGCGGCCGAGGAGTTCGGCGCCGACGGTGCGTCCCTGCTCATCCATGCCGCGGGCGCGGCGGCCTTCGCCGATCGGGACGAGCTCACGCCGGAGACGTTCACTGAGGCGGCCGCCGCGAAGATCGGCGGGCTGGCCAGGGCGACCGAGCTCTGGCCGATGCGCCGGGACGGTCGAATCCTGGTGTGCTCCTCGGTGTCCGGAGTGTGGGGTGGACGCGGACACGCCGCATACTCGGCCGCCAACCGGATACTCGACGTGATGGCGGGCCAGCTGCGGGCCAAGGGCCAACGCTGTGTGGCCGCCAGGTACGGACTGTGGCGCGGCAGCGGTATCGCCGACGCAGACGAGGTGACCAAGATCGAGCGGTCCGGGCTGCTGGCGATGTCCCCGGACGCCGCCGTCGAGGCCAGCGTGCGCGACCACGGCGAGGATCCGCTGCTGTTCAGCGCCGACCAGGCCCGCTTGCGGGTGTTCTTGGGGAGCCGAACGGCCGAGCATGCCGAGACAACCGCGGCCACAACCGAACCGGCGGGCGACACCACGGCGGTGGTGACGTCGGAGCTGGGTGCGGTGCTCAACATCGAGGCGAGCTCGATCGACCTCGAGACATCGCTGCTCGACCTGGGGGTCGACTCGCTCCTGGCTTTGGATCTGCGTAAACGGCTGCAACGGGCGACCGGACACAAGGTGTCGCTGGCGGTCCTGCTCGGCGGCGTCACCGGCGGCGAACTCATCGCCGACCTCGACAGCAAAGAACGATCAGAGAAGGTGGACAACGCGTGACTGACACGGTCGATATCCGCGAGCAGGTGGAGGACCGCCGGCTGGAGCTGTTGCGCCGCAAGCTCGCCGAGCGGGGTCTGCGCGGTGAGAACACCTCGACCGGCGAACAAGACGGACTGTCCGACGGCCAGCGCCGCATGTGGTTCGTCCAAGCGGCCGACCCGACCGGGGTGATCCTCAACATCTGCCTGTCCTACCGGCTCACCGGCGACCTCGATGTCGCCCGGTTGCACGACGCCGTCAACGCGGTCGCCGCGCGTCACGCCGCGCTGCGCACCACCTACGGCGTCGACGAAGACGGCGAACCACAACCGAGCGTCCACGACGACCTGACCCCGGGCTGGACCGTGCACGACCTGACCGAGCTGTCCGAGCATGCGCGCCGGCTGCGCTTGGAGGTGCTGGCCCAGCGCGAATTCTGCGCCCCCTTCGATCTGAGCACCGACTCGCCGCTGCGGCTCACCGTTGTGCGCACCGCGCCCGACGAACACGTCATGTTGCTCGTGGCGCACCACATCGCCTGGGACGACGGCTGCTGGCCGGTCTTCTTCGGCGATCTCACGCGCGCGTACGCCGGTGAGGCCTTGGCGCCCGCGGTCACACCACCGTCGCACGCGCTGGGTCCGGTCGACGAGGACCTGGACTACTGGCGCAAGACGCTCGCCGACCCGCCGGAGCCGCTGGAGCTGCCCGGACCGAACGGCTCTGCGGTGCCGACGAACTGGCGTTCGCAGCGGCTGACGCTGCAGTTGCCGGATGCGACGGTCGAGCGGATCGCCGCGCTGGCCAAGGAGGCGGGCGCGACGCCGTACATGGTGCTGCTGGCCGCCTTCGGGGTACTGATGCAGCGCTACACCCATGCCGACGACTTCCTGGTCGCCGCACCGGTGCTCAACCGCACCGCTGAGACCGAGGACGTGATCGGGTACTACGGCAACACGGTGGCGCTGCGCCTGCGCCCAGGCGCTCACGAGAGCTTCCGCGACGTCCTCGCACACGCCCGCGACACCGCGGTCGGTGCGTTCGCCCATCAGCGCGTGAACCTGGACAGGGTGGTGCGCGAACTGAACCCTGACCGCCGCCACGGTGTGGAGCGGATGACGCGGGTGACCTTCGGCGCGCGCGGCGCCGACTCGCAGGGGTTCAACCCGCCCGGAATCACCTGCCGCCGAGCCGAATTACGCGGTCATCTCACCCAGCTGCCCTTGGGCTTCATGGTGGAGTTCGACGCACCCGGGATCGTGGTGGAGGCCGAGTACCGCGTCGAGATCCTCGACGCGCCGCTGGTGCGCCAGCTGCTCGAGCACTACGCGGTGCTGCTCGACGACGCGCTGCAGCGCCCCGATCTCCCCGTCAACGAACTCGAACTGATGGCGCCCGAAGACGTCGAATGGTTGCGCCGGGTCTCGGCAGGAGAAGAATTCGACACCGTCCCGTCGACCATGACGGCTCTGGTGGAGGCGCAGGCGGCACGCACACCCGACGCCGTCGCCGTGGTCTACGAGGGACGCAACTACACCTACCGCGAGGTCAACGAGTCGGCGAACCGGTTGGCGCACTGGCTGATCGAGCGTGGCATCGGCACCGAGGATCGTGTGGCGGTGCTGCTGGACCGCTCACCGGAGCTGGTGATCACCGCGCTCGGCGTGATCAAGGCGGGCGCGGTGTATCAGCCTGTCGACCCGACCTACCCCGAGGACCGACTGACGTTCATCCTGTCGGACTCCGATCCGAAACTGGCCATCCGCGAACCGATCACCGACCTCGACCGGTTCCCGACCACCAACCCCACCGACGCCGAGCGCGTCCGCCCGCTGTACCCGGAGAGCACCGCCTACCTGATCTACACCTCGGGTTCGACCGGTCTGCCCAAGGGCGTCCCGGTGGCCCACAAGCCCGTCGCCGAGTATTTCGTCTGGTTCAAGGGCGACTACGGGATCGACGACAGCGAGCGGTTGCTGCAGGTCGCCTCGCCGAGCTTCGACGTCTCGATCGCCGAGATCTTCGGCATGCTCGCGTGCGGCGGTCGGCTGGTCATTCCGCGCCCGGACGGGCTTCGCGACGTCGGCTACCTCACCGACTTGCTGCACGACGAGGGCATCACCTCAATGCATTTCGTGCCCTCGCTGCTGGGCCTGTTCCTGTCGCTGCCCGGCGTCAACCAGTGGCGGACCCTGCAACGGGTGCCCATCGGCGGCGAGGCGCTGCCCGGTGAGCTGGCCGACAAGTTCCACGCCACATTCGACGCGCTGCTGCACAACTTCTACGGCCCGACCGAGACCGTCATCAACGCGAGCCGGTACAAGGTCGAGGGTAAGCAGGGCACCCGCATCGTGCCCATCGGCAAGCCCAAGATCAACACCCAGATCCACCTGCTCGACGACGCCCTGCGGCCTGTCCTGGTCGGGGTGATCGGCGAGATCTACATCGGCGGAACCCATGTCGCGCACGGTTATCACGACCGGCCCAAGCTGACCGCGGAGCGGTTCGTCGCCGACCCGTTCAACCCCGGAGGCCGGCTCTACCGATCGGGTGACCTGGCCCGCCGCAACGCAGACGGCGACATCGAGTTCGTCGGTCGCGCCGATGAGCAGGTCAAGATCCGCGGGTTCCGCATCGAACTCGGCGAGGTGGCCGCGGCGATCTCCGTCGACCCGAGCGTCGGCCAGGCGGTCGTGGTGGTCAGCGACCTGCCCGGGGTGGGCAAGAGTCTCGTCGGCTACGTCACGCCGGCCGAGGACATCGAATCGGTGGATGTCGAGCGGATCCGCAACCGGGTCGCCGCCGCCCTGCCGGAGTACATGACCCCGGCGGCCTACGTCGTGCTCGACGAGATCCCGATCACCGCCCACGGCAAGATCGACCGGGCGGCGCTACCCGAACCTGACATCGACTCCGGCGCGGCGTTCCGCGAGCCGGCCGACGGTACCGAACGCCGGATCGCCGACCTGTTCGCCGAACTGCTGGAACGCGACCGCATCGGCGCCGACGACTCGTTCTTCGACCTCGGCGGCCACTCGCTGCTGGCCACCAAACTCGTTGCCGGGGTGCGCAGTGCGTTCAACGTCGACATCGGTGTGCGCGAGGTCTTCGAATTGGGCACCGTGGCCGCCCTGGCGCAACGGATCGACTCGTCATCGACCGCCGGCGGCCCCACCCGCCCCAGGCTGGTCCCCGTCCCACACGACGGGCCGCTGCTCATGTCGGCCTCGCAGCTGCGGATGTGGTTCCAGTACCGCATCGACGGACCGAGCCCGGTCAACAACATCCCGTTCGCGGCCCGCATCAACGGGCCCTGCGACGCCGACGCGTTCGTGCGCGCGGTGCGCGACGTGGTGGCCCGGCACGAGGTGCTGCGCACGACCTACCGCGAAATCGACGGTGCGCCATATCAGATCGTCAACGACGAACTGGAGGTCGCGGTGCGCCGCGCCCACGGCGCCGACGACGACTGGCTGGACGCCGAGCTCGGCAAGGAGCGCAGGCACGTCTTCGACCTGGAAGCCGACCCACCCGTTCGCGCGGCCGTGCTCGCAACGCCGGAGGTGCACGTGGTCTCGCTGGTGGTGCATCACATCGCCGCCGACCACTGGTCGGCGATGGTGTTGTTCACCGACCTGCTGACGGCCTACCGGGCCAGGCGCGCCGGTGAGGCACCGGGTTTCGCGCCGCTGCCGGTCCAGTACGCGGACTACGCGGCGTGGCAGGCGGCCCTGCTCGGCGAAACCGACGGGCCCGTCGCCGCGCAGCGCGACTACTGGCGCGAGCAGTTGGCCGGTCTGCACGAGGATCCGGGCCTGACCCCGGATTTCCCGCGCCCGCCGGTGCTCAGCGGGGAGGGGGACGCTATCGAGTTCGGTATCGACGCCGCCACCCGCGGCAAGCTCGCCGAACTGAGCCAGGAGCTCGGCGTCACCGAGTTCATGCTGCTGCAGGCGGCCGTGGCAGTCGCGCTGCACAAAGCCGGTGAGCGCCCGGACATTCCGCTGGGCACCCCGGTCGCGGGCCGCACCGAGGCCGAACTCGACCAGCTCGTCGGCTTCTTCATCAACATCGTGGTGCTGCGCAACGATCTGACCGACAACCCGACGCTGCGCGAGGTGCTGCGCCGGGCCCGCGACACCGCGCTTTCTGCCTACGCCCACCAGGACCTGCCGTTCGACCAGGTGGTCGATGCGGTCAGCCCGGCGCGGTCGCTGTCGCGCAACCCCTTGTTCGGTGTCGTTGTGCACGTGCGGGAGGCGCTGCCCGCCGACCAGGTGATCGAATCACGGCCCGACGACGACACCACGTTCACCGCGCTCGAGCCCCCGTTCGACGTCGCGCACGCCGACCTGTCGGTGAACTTCTTCGGCGCCGACGACTGCTACCGCGGCCACGTCATCTACCGCACCGACCTGTATCGGCGCAGCACCGCCGAACGGTTCGTCGGGTGGCTGAATCGTGTGCTGGCCGCCTTCGCCGACGATCCCGGTCAACGGGTGCGCGACGTGCAGATCGCCGACGGCCAAGAGCGCCGGCTGGTGCAGCGGTTCAGCGCGGCGGCATCGGCCAGCGTGCTCGACGGCTGGCGCGACCCGGTCGCGATCGGCGTGGTCGGCGACGTCTACGAGCACGTCGTCGACGAGACCGGCGCCGACCTGCGTGCGACCGGCAGACGTGGGCGCTGGACCGCCGACGGTGAACTGGAGTACATCGAGGCCGTCGAGGCGCGTCGCCCGGCGACGCCTGCCGGGCCGGCCGAACCCGTGCGCACCGAAACCGAGCGCGTGCTGGCATCGCTGCTCGCCGAGGTCGTCAACGTGGCCGAGGTGAACCGCACCGACGACTTCTTCGAGCTCGGTGGCGATTCCATCCTCGCGGTTCAGCTCGCCGCCCGGGCGCGCGATGTCGGGCTGACGGTCACTGCGCGAATGGTGTTCGAGCACCCCACGATCCACGAACTGGCTGCCAAGGTGGACGGTGGCGCGGAGACGGAGACACCCGACGTCTATCACGAGCCGATGGCGGCCTCGGGCCTGTCGGCCGACGAACTGGCGGCGGTCACGTCGATGTGGTCGGCGTCCCAAGAGGGCGCGCCGTGACCTCGACGCAGGCCGAACCGAAGGTCGCCATCGAGGACGTGATGGCGCTCAGCCCGCTGCAGCAGGGGCTGTTCTCGCTGGCGCAGCTGAGCAGCGCCGAAGACGGCGGCGAGGACCCGTATGTCATCACCATGGCGGCCGATGTCACCGGATCGCTCGACGCGGGCCTACTGCGCGAGTGCGCGGCCACGATGCTCGCCCGCCACCCCAACCTGCGGGCGAGTTTCGTTCGGGCGCAGAGCAAACCGGTCCAGATTGTGCCGAACCGCGTCGACGTACCGTGGCGTCACATCACCGTGGCGGCCGACGAGGTCGAGGCGCTCGAGACCGATGAATATCGCAGGCCGTTCAACCTCGCGCGCGGACCGGCGATCCGGTTCCTGTTGATCGAGGTGCCCGAATCGCACTGGCGGTTCGTCGTCGTGGCCCACCACATCATCATCGACGGGTGGTCGCTGCCGCTGTTCGTCGGCGAGCTGATCTCGCTGTACCGCTCGGGCGGCGATCCGTCCGTACTACCACCGCCGCCGCGCCCCTACCGCGACTACATCGGCTGGCTGGCCGGCCGCGATCAGGAGACCAGCCGCGCGCTGTGGCGTGAGCACCTCGCCGGCCTCGACGGCCCGACGCTCGTCACACCCGCCCTCACCTCCGGGGAGCCGCCCACCGGTGAACCGCACCGTACCGAGCTGCGCCTGGATCGGGACGCTACGCAGCAGTTGGCCGAGGCCGCCCGGTCCCGCGGTGTCACGGTCAACACCCTGGTCCAGATGGCTTGGGCCGCAGTGCTCTCGGCGTTCACCGACCGCTCCGATGTGGTGTTCGGCGTGACGGTGTCCGGACGCCCCGGCGAGTTGGCCGGCGTGGAGACCATGGTCGGGCTTTTCATCAACACGGTGCCGCTGCGGGTCCGGCTGGACCCGACGGCCCGAGTGGGCGCCCAATGCGTTTCGCTGCAACGCGAAGCGGCCAAGCTGCGCGACCACGGATACCTGCCCCACAACGAACTGCGGGCCCTGGGTGGCATCGGCGAGATGTACGACACCCTTCTCGTGTACGAGAACTTCCCGCCCGGCGGCCTGGTCGGTGGCGGTGACTTCGAGGCCAACGGCGCGATATTCCGGCCTGCTGCGCTGGAGAGCGTGTCGCACTTCCCGGTCACCATTGCCGCGCACATGATCGACGACCAGCTCACTGTCCTGGTCGAAGTCGTCGAAGGGGCGCTGGGCCAGATGACTCCCGAGTCGCTCGGGCATCGGTTGCTCACCACCACACAGCGACTGATCACCGGCTGGGATCGGTCGCTGCGCGACGTCAGTGTCCTGCTCGACGGCGAGGGCGCGATCGCAACCGCCGAGCCCGCGCCGGCGAGCGAGCATCTCGGCGTGCACAGCGCGTTCGCCGAAGCCGCGAGCGCGCGGTTGGGTTCACCGGCGCTGAGTTGGTCCGGCGGTGAGTTGACCTACCGACAGCTCGACGAGGCGGCCGATCGGCTCGCCACCGTGCTGGTGGCCAAGGGTGTAATCGCCGAAACGCCTGTTGCGATCCGCCTTTCGCGAGGACCGCAGTATGTCGTCGCGATGCTGGCGGTGCTCAAGGCAGGCGGTGTGATCGTGCCGCTGGACCCGGGGATGCCCGCCGAGCGGATCGCCGACATCCTCGACCAGTGCGCTGCGACCGTCGTCGTCGACGATGCGATGCTCGCAGAGGTGCCGTCCGAGACCGCCCAGGACTTCCGGCCGGTGACCGCGCTGCCGGGTCAGGCCGCGTACATGGTGTTCACCTCCGGCACCACCGGCAGGCCCAAAGGTGTCATCGGAACCCATCAGGCGCTGCTGGCCTACGCCGAGGACCACGCCCGAAATGTGCTGCGCCCCGCGGCGGCTCGGTTGCGTCATCCGCTGCGGGTGGCGCACGCCTGGTCGTTCACGTTCGACGCCGCATGGCAGCCGCTGGCCGCCCTGCTCGACGGGCATGCGGTGCACATCGTCGACGATCACATCCAGCGTGACGCCGAGGCGCTGGTCGAGACGATCGGCCGGTACGGGATCGACCTGATCGACACCACCCCGTCGATGTTCGCCCAGCTGCACGCGGTCGGACTGCTGACGACGGTGCCGCTCGGGGTGCTCGCACTCGGCGGCGAGGCCGTCGGCATCCCGGCGTGGAACCTGATCCGCGACGAGTGCGCGCGTACCGGCATGGCGGCCTACAACTGTTACGGCCCAACCGAAACCACCGTCGAAGCAGTCGTCGCCACGATCGCCGAACACGACCAACCGACCATCGGGCATCCCACGTCGCCCAGCAGGGCCTACGTGCTGGACTCGTGGCTGCGGCCGGTACCCGACGGTGTGCCGGGCGAGTTGTACCTGTCGGGCGGCCAACTGACCCGCGGCTATCTGGGTCGGTTCGGCGAGACCGCCTGCCGGTTCGTCGCCGACCCGTTCGGGCACGGCGAGCGCATGTACCGGACCGGCGACGTGGTGCGGCGCCAACCCGACGGCGCGCTGGAGTTCCTCGGGCGCTCCGACGCACAGGTGAAGATCCGCGGCTTCCGGGTGGAGCCGAGCGAGATCTCGGCGGTCCTGCACACCCACCCCGCGGTGCGCCACGCCCACGTGGTGGTGCGCCAGCAACGGTGGGGCGCACGACTGGTGGCGTTCGTCGCCGCCGAACCCGCGCCCGCGGCCTCCGAGTTGCGCGCCATGGTGTCAAAACGCCTGCCGCGCTACATGGTTCCGCACTCGATCGTGGTCATCGACCAGATGCCGCTGACCACGCATGGCAAGGTCGACGAGGCCGCACTGAACGCGATCGCCGTCGCCGAGGGGCCCTCGACCGCGCCGGAGACCGAGACCGAGAAGGCGCTGGCCGCCGTGCTCTGCCAGTTGCTTGAAAGCCCCGACGCCACCACCATCGATGTCAACGCGGACCTTCTGGCCCTCGGCCTGGACAGCATCGTCGCGCTGTCGGTGGTGCAGGCCGCCCGCAGGCGCGGAATTCCGTTGCGCGCCAGGCTGATGCTGGAGTGCGCGACATTGCGTGAGCTCGCCGAGGCCATCGAGAACGAGTCGGCGCTCGCCGAGCACGACGACGACCCCGATGGTCCGACGCCCGTGCTGCCCAGCGCGCACTGGCTCTACGAACGCGGCGAACCGCGACGGTTGGGGCAGACCGAGGCGATCCGGTTGCCCGACGGCGTCACCCGAGAAACACTCGAGCAGATTCTGCGCGCCGTGGTCGGCGGACATCCGATACTGCGAAGCCGTATCGACCGGCAGACGATGACGCTCGTCGAGCACGAGCCACAAGATCTGCTGACCGAGGTGCCCGTAGACGACGACACGGACGAAGCCCTCGTCGCAGCCGTAGCCGAACACGCCCATCGGTCGGTGGAACGCCTTGACCCCGAACAGGGTTCGCTGCTCGCCGCGGTGTGGCTGCACCCGCCCAGCGGGCCCGGCATCCTGCTGCTGACCGCCCATGTGCTGGCCGCGGACCCGGCGTCCTGGCGGATCCTGTTGGCCGAACTCGACGCGGCCTGGCACACCATCGCATCGGGCCGCGAACCGGCACCCATCCGCGAGCACACCACCTACCGGCGCTGGTCGAGGCTGCTGCGCGAGCGGGCGTACACGCTTGACACGGCCGACTTCTGGGCGGCTCAACTCGACGGCGAGGACCCACCGCTCGGCGCCCGCAGGCTGCGCCCGCAGACCGATCGGGTCGGCGACGTCGTCGTCTCGATGGCGGTGACCGACACAGACCTCACCCTGCGGTTGCTCAACGCGTCCGAACCCGCGCCGCACCTGCTGGCTGCCGCGGCGGCGCGCACCGTCACCCGCTGGCGGCTGCACCGCGGCCAGGACACCCCGCCGCCGCTGTTGGCCCTGGAGACCCACGGCCGCGCCGACAACCTGATCGACACCGTCGACACCTCCGACACCGTCGGCCTGCTCACCGCGATCTACCCGCTGCGTGTGCAGACCGCCCGCGATGTCGGCGAGATACCCGGTGACGGCATCGATTACGGGCTGCTGCGCTATCTGCGGCCCGACACCGCCGAACGCCTGGCGGCGCTGCCCGAACCGCAGGTGTTGCTCAACTTCCTGGGCCGGGTGCACGCGGGGTTCGACGGCGGTGCGCTGCGTCCGGACCGGACATTGCTGGGGGGGGTGTCGCCGCTGCCCGAACCGCGGCTGGCGGTCCGGCACGAATTGACCGTGCTCGCCGCCGTGCTCGGCGACAGCGACGCGCCGGTGCTGGGCACGCAATGGCGCACGCTTCCCGAGATTCTGTCCGCCGACGATGTCGCCGCACTGCAGACGATGTGGCTGGAATCGCTACGAGAGGTCGTTTCATGAGCCGGACGCTTGCGGTGGTGGGTGCGGGCGCCAAGGCCGTCGCCGTCGCCGCCAAGGCCGCCGAACTTCGCGACATGGGCATCGACGTGCCCGAGGTCGTCGCCGTCGAGAAGACCGGCGTGGCCGCCAACTGGCAGGCCGACGGCGGCTGGACCGACGGGCAGCACCGGTTGGGCACGAGCCCGGAGAAGGACGTCGGCTTCCCGTACCGCTCAGCCCTGGTGCCGCGGCGCAACGCCGAACTCGACGAGCGCATGACGCAGCACAGCTGGCAGCAGTACCTGATCTCGACGGGCCAGTTCGCCGAGTGGGTCGACCGCGGACGGCCCGCCCCCACCCATCGCAGGTGGAGCCAGTACCTGCGCTGGGTCGCGGGCAACGTCGAGATGAACGTGGTCCGCGGCGAGGTGCGCGGCATCTCGGTCGACACCGAATCGGGCGAGCCGCGGTGGGCGCTGCGGACGCCCGACCGCACCGTGACGGCCGATGGCCTGATGATCACGGGTCCCGGTCAGCCGGAGCGCTCGATCCTGCCGGGCAATCCGCGGGTGCTGTCGATCGCGCAGTTCTGGCATCGCGCGGCGCAGTACGAGCTGATCCGCGCCGAACGCGTGGCGGTCATCGGCGGGGGAGAGACCGCGGCGTCGATGCTCAACGAGCTGTTCCGGCATCGTGTTTCGACGATCACGGTGATCTCGCCGCAGGTGACCCTGTTCACCCGAGGCGAAGGATTCTTCGAGAACACGCTGTTCTCCGACCCCACCGGCTGGACCAGCCTGACCATGACGGAGCGCCGCGACGCGCTGTTGCGGACCGACCGCGGGGTGTTCTCCGCCCGCGTACAGGAGGCGCTGCTCGCCGACGACCGGATCCGCCACCTGCGGGGTCGGGTCGCGCACGCGGTCGCCCGCGAAGGCCGTATCCGGTTGACGCTGAGCACAACTCAGGGCGGCGAATCGCTCGAGACAGTGCACGGTTTCGACCTGGTCATCGACGGCTCGGGCGCTGACGCGATGTGGTTCGTGCCACTGCTCGGCCAGGACGCATTGGATCTGCTGGAACTCGGCCTCGGCGCGCCGCTGACCCCGGATGTGCTGCAGGAGGCCATCGGCGACGACCTCGCCGTCTCCGGGTTGCGGCCCAAGCTCTTCCTGCCGGGTCTGTCGGGACTTACGCAGGGGCCGGGCTTTCCCAACCTGTCGTGCCTGGGCCTGTTGTCGGACCGCATCCTCGGCGCCGACCTGGGCGAGGCCACCGGCGCGTCACCGAAAGGACATGAGCGTCAATCAGTTCGGTGACGCGGTTCTAGACCTGTCGCGCCTGGGCCCACGCGTCAGCCGGGGACGGAACGTCCATGTCGAACACGCGCGCGTGCAGCACCGTGCGGTTGCGCAACGCGGCCCGCACCGCGCGGTGCAACCCGTCTTCGAGGTAGATGATGCCCTTCCACCGCACCGCGTGCGGGAACAGGTCGCCGTAGAACGTCGAATCCTCGGAGAGCAGTCGGTCGAGCGCGAGCACCGTGGTGGTGGTGACCAACTCGTCGAGGCGGATCTGGCGCGGGGGGATCTGCGCCCATTGGCGGTGAGACAACCCGTGCTCGGGGTAGGGCCTACCCTCCCTGACTCCCTTGAAGATCATCGGGCCAGCGTCCTTCGAGTCGTCCCCCGAGTCCTCCCCGGACTGTGACAACAAGAAGCAAGGCTAATGCACCGCGATCGCGCCTGTTGCACGTGTCGAAGAGCCGCGCACGCGCTATCGGCGCTGTTGGTGCCCCTAAAATGGGTGACAACGCGATTCGAGGGGTAGGTGAGCAGACATGGGTAGTGCCGACGACCGCCGGTTCGAGGTGCTGCGCGCGATCGTCGCCGACTTCGTGGCCACCAAGGAGCCGATCGGGTCGAAGACGCTCGTCGAGCGGCACAACCTCGGGGTGTCCAGTGCGACCGTGCGCAACGACATGGCGGTGCTGGAGGCCGAGGGCTACATCGCCCAGCCCCACACCAGCTCCGGGCGCGTGCCCACCGAGAAGGGCTACCGCGAGTTCGTCGACAGGATCGACGACATCAAACCGCTGTCGTCGTCGGAGCGCCGCGCGATCCTGTCGTTCCTCGAATCCGGCGTCGATCTCGATGATGTGTTGCGCCGCGCCGTGCGCCTGCTCGCGCAGCTGACGCGCCAGGTCGCGATCGTGCAGTACCCGACGCTGTCCACCTCCACGGTGCGCCACCTCGAAGTGGTCGCGCTCACCCCGGCCAAGCTGCTGCTGGTGGTGATCACCGACACCGGCCGGGTGGACCAGCGCATGGTCGAGCTGGGCGACACGCTCGATGAGCACGACGTGAGCAAGCTGCGTGACCTGCTCGGTCAGGCCCTGGAGGGCAAACCGCTGGCGGCCGCATCGGTGGCCGTCGCAGACCTGGCCTCCCAGCTGCACGGGCACGGCGGGCTCGCCGACGCGGTCGGCCGGTCGGCCACCGTGCTGGTCGAGACGCTCGTCGAGCACCGCGAGGAACGGCTGCTGCTGGGCGGCACCGCCAACCTCACCCGCAACACCGCCGACTTCGGCGGCTCCCTGCGATCGGTGCTCGAGGCGCTCGAGGAGCAGGTGGTGGTGCTGCGGCTGCTGGCGGCGCAGCAGGAGGCCGGCAAGGTGACCGTGCGCATCGGCCACGAAACCGAGGCCGAGGAGATGGCCGGTACGTCGGTGGTGACGACCGCGTACGGCAGTTCGGGCAAGGTGTACGGCGGCATGGGTGTGTTAGGGCCCACCCGAATGGACTATCCGGGAACTATCGCTAATGTCGCTGCGGTTGCTCTCTATATCGGGGAAGTCTTAGGCAGCCGGTAGACCCGGCACAGGTGGAAGGTCAGGCAAGTCAGCGTGGCACGCGACTATTACGGGCTGCTCGGCGTGAGCAAGGGCGCGTCGGATGCGGAGATCAAGCGCGCCTATCGCAGGTTGGCGCGCGAACTGCATCCCGACGTCAATCCGGACGAGGCTGCTCAGGCCCGGTTCAAGGACATCAGCGCCGCCTACGAGGTGCTCAGCGATCCGGAGAAGCGCCGCATTGTCGATCTCGGCGGTGACCCGCTGGAGTCGGCGGCGAACGGAGCCGGTTTCTCCGGTGGCTTCGGGGGCCTGGGCGACGTGTTCGAGGCGTTCTTCGGCGGCGGCGCGACCACCCGCGGGCCGATCGGCCGGGTGCGGCCAGGGTCGGATTCGCTGCTGCGGATGCGGTTGGACCTGTCGGAGTGTGCGACCGGCGTGACCAAGCAGGTCACTGTCGACACCGCGGTGCTGTGCGACCTGTGCCACGGCAAGGGCACACACGGCAACTCCGCCCCGATGGCCTGCGATACCTGCGGCGGTCGCGGCGAGATCCAGACGGTGCAGCGCTCCCTGCTGGGCCAGGTCATGACGTCGCGGCCCTGCCCGGTGTGCGGCGGCGTCGGCGAGGTCATCCCGGACCCCTGCCACCGTTGCGGCGGCGACGGCCGCGTGCGCGCCCGCCGGGAGATCAGCGTGAAGATCCCGGCAGGCGTCGGCGACGGCATGCGGGT
Organism: Mycobacterium neumannii; assembly: GCF_002245615.1. Classification (NCBI taxonomy): domain Bacteria; kingdom Bacillati; phylum Actinomycetota; class Actinomycetes; order Mycobacteriales; family Mycobacteriaceae; genus Mycobacterium; species Mycobacterium neumannii. The sequence goes on from NZ_NKCO01000002.1 coordinate 413,051, forward strand.
GCGGTTGGCGGCACAGGGCGAGGTCGGACCGGGCGGGGGACCCGCGGGCGACCTGTACGTCGAGGTGCACGAGCAGCCGCACGCCACCTTCCTGCGCGACGGCGACGATCTGCACTGCACCGTCTCGGTGCCGATGGTCGACGCGGCGCTGGGCACCTCCGTCACCGTCGACGCGATCCTCGACGGGCCGACCGAGATCGCGATCCCCTCCGGCACACAGCCCGGCGCCATCGTCACGCTGCGCGGTCACGGCATGCCCCATCTGCGCTCCGGGGTCCGCGGTGACCTGCACGCCCACATCGATGTCGTGGTGCCGTCGCGGCTGGACAACGAGGACGCCGAACTGCTGCGCAAGCTCAAGGCCAAGCGCGCCCGCGACGTCGCCGAGGTGCGCTCGGCGCAGCCGACGGCCGCCAGCGGCGGCGGGCTGTTCAACCGGCTGCGTGAGACGTTCAGCGGCCGCTGACGGTCGTGATCCCGCTCGGATGACGACCCGGCCACAGATTTCGACCCGGACGCCTCGGTAAACGCCGATGTCCGCGGCGCTGTTCTACGTCGACGCCCTGCCTGGGGTCGGTGAGCTCGCGGTCGTCGAGGGCGACGAGGGCTTCCACGCCGCCAATGTGCGCCGCATCCGGCCCGGTGAGCGCCTGCAGCTCAGCGACGGCGCCGGAGAGCTGGCGCACTGCGAGGTCGACGAGGTGGCGAAGGGCAGGTTGACGGCGCGGGTGCTGGACCGGCGCTTCGTGCCGCCCCCGTCACCGACCGTGACCGTCGTGCAGGCGCTGCCCAAGTCGGATCGCTCGGAGTTGGCGATCGAATTGGCCACCGAGGCGGGCGCGGACGCGTTCGTGGCCTGGCAGGCCGGCCGATGCGTGGCCCGGTGGGACTCGGGGGCCAAGGCCAAAAAAGGTCTGCGCCGCTGGAGTGCGGTGGCCCGCTCGGCGGCCCGACAGTCGCGGCGGGCCCGCATCCCCGAGGTCAGCGGCCCGGTCTCGACGACCCAGTTGGTCGACCGACTCGGGGACCGGGACGCCGTCGTGCTCGCGCTGCACGAATCGGCGACCCAGCGACTCGCCGATGTGCCGGTCACCGCAGCCGATGCGGTGGTCGTGGTCGTGGGACCGGAAGGCGGCATCGCCGACGACGAGCTGGCCGCGCTCTGCGATGCAGGTGCGACGGCCGTGCGGCTGGGGCCCACGGTGCTGCGGACCTCCACCGCCGCGGCGGTCGCGCTGGGGGCGCTGGGCGTGCTGACCGATCGGTGGTCGTGATGGGCGGGCGCCTTATCCATTGGGTCGTGTCGCTGACCAGCGGTAAACTGTGAACAGACATCAGCAACGGCCAGGCCAGAACCAGAAAGCAGGCACTGAACCCTCTTGACGCCCCGCGAGACGACCGCTGACTCTGATCAGTCTTCTGAGTCGGTACGCAGCAGCATCAACATTCCGCCCGACCTCGTCGTGGGCCTATTGGGTTCCGCCGACGAGAATCTGCGCGCGCTCGAGCGCATCCTGGCGGCCGACATCCATGTGCGCGGCAACGCGCTGACCCTGTCCGGTGAACCCGCCGACGTCGCGCTCGCCGAACGGGTGATCTCCGAGCTGATCGCGATCGTGTCCAACGGCCAGGCGCTGAACCCCGACGTCGTGCGGCACAGCGTCGGGATGCTCACCGGCACCGGCAACGAGTCGCCCGCCGAGGTGCTCACCCTCGACATCCTGTCGCGGCGCGGTAAGACCATCCGGCCCAAGACGCTGAACCAGAAGCGCTACGTCGACGCCATCGACGCGCACACCATCGTGTTCGGCATCGGTCCCGCGGGCACCGGCAAGACGTATCTGGCGATGGCCAAGGCCGTCAACGCTTTACAGTCCAAGCAGGTGTCGAGGATCATCCTCACTCGGCCGGCCGTCGAGGCCGGTGAGCGGCTCGGCTTCCTGCCCGGCACGCTGAGCGAGAAGATCGACCCGTATCTGCGCCCGCTCTACGACGCGCTGCACGACATGATGGACCCCGAGCTGATCCCGAAGTTGATGAGCGCCGGGGTGATCGAGGTCGCGCCGCTGGCGTACATGAGGGGCCGCACGATTAGCGATGCCTTCATCATCCTCGACGAGGCGCAGAACACCACCGCCGAGCAGATGAAGATGTTTTTGACCCGGCTGGGCTTCAACTCGAAAATCGTTGTGACGGGCGATATCACGCAGGTCGACCTGCCCGGCGGGGCCGCTTCGGGCCTGCACGCGGCGATGCGGATCCTCGACGGCATCGACGACATCCACTTCGCCGAGCTCACCAGCGCCGACGTCGTGCGGCACCGGCTGGTGTCGGAGATCGTCGACGCGTACGCGCGACACGACGAGCCCACGCAGCTGAACCGGGCCCAGCGCCGCGCCTCCGGCGGCCGAGCCCGACGGTAGCGGCCGATATGAGCATCGAGGTGTCCAACGAGTCGGGCATCGACGTCTCCGAAGAGGAACTGATCAGCGTCGCCCGCTTCGTCATCCGCAAAATGAAGGTCAACCCCGCGGCCGAACTGTCGATGGTGCTGCTCGACACCGCGGCGATGGCCGATCTGCACATGCGGTGGATGGACCTGCCGGGCCCCACCGACGTCATGAGCTTCCCGATGGACGAGCTGGAGCCGGGCGGACGGCCCGACGCACCCGAGCCCGGTCCGGCCATGTTGGGTGACATCGCGCTGTGCCCGCAGTTCGCCGCAGATCAGGCCGCTGCGGCCGGGCATTCGCTGGGCCAGGAGCTCGCGTTGCTCACCGTGCACGGGGTTTTGCACCTGCTGGGCTACGACCACGCCGAGCCCGCCGAGGAAAAAGAGATGTTCACCCTGCAGCGTCAACTGCTCGAGGAGTGGGTCGCCGACCAGGTCGAGGCCTACCACCACGACCGCCAGTCGGAGAAGGAACGCAGGCTTCTCGACAACTCCCGATACTTCGACGAACTGTGACCGGCGTCGGACAGCTGATCTTCGCGATCGTCCTCGTCTTCTTCGGCGGGTTGTTCGCGGCGATCGACGCGGCCCTGAGCACGGTCTCGATGGCGCGCGTCGAGGAACTCGTCCGCGACGAGCGACCGGGTGCGGTGCGGCTGGCCAGGGTGATGGCCGAACGGCCCCGCTACATCAACCTGATCGTGCTGCTGCGCATCGCCTGCGAGGTCGGGCCGACGGTGCTGTTGGCCGCCTACCTCGACGGGCATCTCGGCGTCACCTGGGGGTTGTTCGTCGCCGCCGCGATCATGGTGGTGGTCAGCTTCGTCGTGATCGGCGTCGGCCCGCGCACGCTCGGCAGACAACACGCCTACACGATTGCCTTGCTCGCGGCCCTTCCGCTGCAAGCGCTTTCGGTGCTGCTGACACCGATCAGCCGGTTGCTGGTGCTGCTCGGTAACGCGCTGACGCCCGGTCGAGGATTCCGCAACGGCCCGTTCGCCTCCGAGATCGAACTGCGCGAGGTGGTCGACTTGGCGCAGCAGCGCGGTGTGGTGGCCGACGACGAGCGGCGCATGATCCAGTCGGTGTTCGAACTCGGTGACACCCCGGCACGCGAGGTGATGGTGCCGCGCACCGAGATGGTGTGGATCGAAAGCGACAAGACCGCAGGGCAGGCGACCTCACTTGCGGTGCGCAGCGGCCACTCCCGGATCCCGGTGATCGGGGAGAACGTCGACGACATCGTCGGTGTCGTCTACCTCAAAGACCTCGTGCAGCGGACGTACTACTCAACCGACGGCGGTCGCGGCACCAAGGTCTCCGATGTCATGCGGCCCACGGTGTTCGTACCGGATTCCAAGCCGCTCGACGAGTTGCTGCGCGAGATGCAGCGCGACCGCGTCCACATGGTTCTGCTGGTCGACGAGTACGGCGCGATCGCCGGCCTGGTCACCATCGAGGACGTCCTCGAGGAGATCGTCGGCGAGATCGTCGACGAGTACGACGCCGGCGAAGTGGTGCCCGTAGAAGACTTGGGCGACAACCGCTATCGCGTCTCGGCCCGATTGCCGATCGAGGACCTCGGCGAGCTCTACGACATCGAGTTCGACGACGACCTCGATGTGGACACAGTCGGCGGTCTCGTCGCGCTGGAACTCGGCCGCGTCCCGCTTCCGGGCGCCGAGGTGACGTGGGACGGGCTGCGGCTGCAGGCCGAAGGCGGGCCGGACCCCCGCGGGCGGGTGCGCATCGGCACGGTTCTGGTCAGCCGAACCGAGCCTCCGCAAAGAGAAGACGACGGTGATGATGACGATGAGCGCTTGCGCGAAGAGCGGTAGGGCGTGATGACCGACCTGGACAGTGAGGACGCCAAGCTCGTGACGCTGGCGCGCGGGGCGATGGCGCGGGCGGAGGCCGGCAGCGGAGCCGCTGTCCGCGACCGTGACGGCCGCACCTACGCGGCGGCTCCGGTGGCGCTGACGGCGTTGGAGCTGACCGCATTACAGGCCGCCGTGGCCGCAGCGGTGTCGAGCGGCGCGACCCGGCTGGAGGCCGCAGTGGTGCTCGGCGGCCCGGCCGACGACGCGGGCGTGGCCGCGGTGCACGAGCTGTCCGCGGACGCGATAGTGATCGTCACAGACCGATCCGGGCACCCGGTGCGAAACCTATGAGCGACGAATTCCGTTCGGGCTTCGTCTGTTTCGTCGGCCGGCCCAACACCGGAAAGTCGACGCTGACCAACGCGCTGGTCGGGGCCAAGGTAGCGATCACGTCGAACCGCCCGCAGACCACCCGGCACACCATTCGCGGAATCGTGCACCGCGAGAACTTTCAGATCGTGCTCGTCGATACCCCGGGGCTGCACCGCCCGCGCACGCTGCTCGGGCAGCGGCTCAACGACCTGGTCAAGGACACCTACTCCGAGGTCGACGTCATCGGATGGTGCATCCCCGCCGACGAGAGGATCGGTCCCGGCGACCGCTGGATCCACGACCAGATCCGCGCGGTCGCACCCAAGACCACACTGGTCGTGATCGTCACCAAGATCGACAAGGTGCCCAAGGACCGCATCGCCGCGCAACTGGTGGCGGTCAGCGAGCTGGTCGGACCCGACGCGGAGATCGTTCCGGTGTCGGCGACCGCGGGGGACAACCTCGACGTGCTCGTCGACGTGCTCGCCTCCGAACTGCCGCCGGGACCGGCTTTCTACCCCGACGGCGAGCTCACCGACGAGCCGGAGGAGACCCTGATGGCCGAGCTGATCCGCGAGGCCGCGCTCGAAGGTGTCCGCGACGAACTACCGCACTCGCTGGCCGTCGTCATCGATGAGGTCACCCCGCGCGAGGGCCGCACACCCGAGCAGGGCGAGCTGATCGACGTCCACGCCATCCTGTTCGTCGAACGCGAGAGCCAGAAGGGCATCGTCATCGGCAAGGGCGGCGCCAGGCTGCGCGAGGTCGGCACCGCCGCGCGCCAGCAGATCGAAAAGCTGCTGGGCACCAAGGTCTACCTCGACCTGAGGGTCAAGATCGCCAAGAACTGGCAACGCGACCCGAAACAACTGGGCCGCCTGGGCTTCTAGCGCGTCAGCTCTGGGCGCCCGAGCCGGGCTCCCCGAACGGCCGTCCCGGGCCGTGTGCCGGTGGGGCGCCGTCGCCCTTGCCGTAGACCGCCACCACCACCGTGCGATCGAGCGCGTTGGCCGACCACACGCCGATGTCGACGTTCGAACAGTCGGCCATGATGGCTTTGTAGTCAGGCCGGTGATACCACTGGTTGAGCAACTCGATGCCGCTCATCGCCAGCGCGGGGTTGATGGCCACCGTCTCCGTCACCGGGCCCGCGTAGCCGGCGTTGCGCGCACGGTCGGCGACCGTGCTGCCGTCCGAGCCGATGTCGCCGCCCAGCGCGCGGTTGTTGAGCACGTCGTTGGTGTGCCATTCGGCGGCCAGGCGCAGCTTCGGGTTGATCTTGATGTCGGTGTCGCAGCCGGCCTGCTTCTGGATGGTGTAGACGTTGGCCACCACACCGTCGTTGAACCGCTTGTTGTCAGCGGCCGCGGTCGGAACCCCGGTCACCAAGCCGCCCACCAGCCCGAGAACCGGTAACGCGCACGCATAACCCAGCGCTCTCATGCCGGGAGACTCTACGCGACCTCGTCGGAGACGTCCTCGGGTTCGCGCCGGTCGGAGGCCGCTACCGGCTTGTCGGATGCCGCGGGTTCGGGGTCGGGGGCGGGTGCGGGAAACCACCATGGCTCGGGCTGGCGTACCGTCCAGCCGTTGATCGCCTCCAACTCCGCGGCCAGCGAGATCAGCAACGGCTCGCTGTTGGCCGGGCCCATCAGCTGAACGCCGATCGGCAGGCCTTCGGAGGTGAACCCGGCCGGCACGTTGATCGACGGCCAGCCCAGCAGATTCCACGGCCAGGTCACCGGGCACGCCTTGATCATCGTGCGGTCGGTGGCCAGCCCGCCGAGCTCGTCGAACTCGTGCACCTTGAGCGGCGGTTGCGCGGTTGTGGGGGCCAGCACCACATCGGCGATGTTGAAGATGTATCCGATGCGGCGATGCGCGCGGGCCTCGCGGGCGCGGGCCTTGCGCAGCACGTGCTCCGACAGCAACCGGCCGGTGCGCAGGTTGGCCTTGGTCCGCTTGTCGAGCGTGACGCCGTGGCCGAGCCGATCGGCCCACTCCAGCAGCCCCGACGTCGACCGGGACAGGAAGTTCCACGACATCTCGAGGCTGTAGTCCGGATCGGCGCCGAACACGCTGTGCCCGAGGTCTTCGAGCTGAGCGGCGACGACGGCCATCGCCGCCTGGATTTCCGGGTGCAGCTTGGCGCGGAACACCGTGAACGGGAACTTCGTCGACATCGCGACCCGCAGGGGACCGGGCGCCTGCGCCACGTAGTCCGAAACCTTGACCGCTGGGGGCTGATGGCGATCGCCTGCGACGTTGCCGGACGCGGCGTCGAGCACCAGCGCCGCATCGGCGACGGTGCGTGCCAGCACGCCGTTGACCGTGATCCCGTTGAAGGCCTCGGGCAGCGGCCATGTCGAGATTCGGCCGCGCTGCGGTTTGATGCCGACCAGATGTGTCCATGCGGCGGGGATGCGCACGCTGCCCGCCCCGTCGGAGCCGATCGCGGCGGTCACCAGCCCGGCTGCCACCGCGGCGGCGCTGCCGCCGGACGAACCGCCGGGTGTGTGATCGCGTGACCACGGATTGCGGGTGTGGCCGAAGGCGGGTCCACTGGTGAACGGCCACTGACCGAGTTCGCAGGTGTTGGTCTTGCCGACGATGACCGCGCCCGCCGCCTTCAACCGCCGCACCACCTCGGCGTCCCCGGTGGCGGGGCGGACGTTGCCGTCGGCGCCGAACCGGGTCGGATGGCCCGCGACGTCGACGTCGTCCTTGACCGCGATCGGGATGCCCAGCAGGGGATACTTCGAAAGATCCTGGCCTGCGGCGCGTTTGCGGTCCGCGCGGGCGGCGTCGATGAGGGCCTGCTCGGTGAACACCACGCGGAACGCGTTGAGCGTCGGTTGGCTGGCCGCGATGGCGTCGAGGGAGCGCTGAACCAGTTCCACCGACGTCATGGAGCCGCTCGCTAGCTGGAAGAGCTGTTGAGTGAGGGTGGGGAATCGCGCGTTTTTGACCATCGAGTAGAAGCTTATCGGCGGTGCGGATCGGAATCTGACGGACCGCAGTGGGAGACTGAACCGATGCGGCTGTATCGAGACCGGGCGGTGGTGCTGCGCCAGCACAAGCTCGGCGAGGCCGACCGCATCGTGACTCTTCTCACCCGCGATCACGGGTTGGTGCGGGCGGTGGCCAAGGGGGTTCGGCGCACCCGCAGCAAATTCGGTGCCAGGCTGGAGCCGTTCGCGCACATCGACGTTCAGCTGCACCCGGGCCGCAACCTCGACATCGTCACCCAGGTGCAGGCCATCGACGCGTTCGCTTCCGACATCGTCAGCGACTACGGCCGTTACACCTGCGCCTGCGCGGTGCTGGAGACCGCGGAGCGCCTGGCCGGTGAGGAACGCGCGCCGATGCCCGCGCTGCACCGGCTGACGGTGGCCGCGTTGCGGGCGGTGGCCGACGGCGGCCGGCCCCGTGAGCTCGTGTTGGACGCGTACCTGTTGCGCGCCATGGGGATCGCGGGCTGGGCACCGGCGTTGACCGAATGCGCCCGCTGCGCTGCCCCGGGCCCCCACCGGGCGTTCCACGTGGCGGCCGGGGGCAGCGTGTGCGTGCACTGCCGACCCTCCGGATCGGCGACGCCGCCTCAGGCCGTGCTGGACCTGATGGCCGCGCTGCACGACGGGGACTGGGAGTACGCCGAGACGTCGACGGCGTCGCACCGCAGCCAGGCCAGCGGGCTGGTGGCCGCGCATTTGCAGTGGCATCTGGAGCGCCAATTGCGAACGTTGCCGCTGGTGGAACGGGTGTACCGGGTGGATAGGAGTGTCGGCGACCAGCACGCGTCGGTGGTCGGGCAGGATGTGCCACATGGCGAGCGAACGGGATGGGCGGAGGAAGAAGGCTCCGCCGACCTACCCACAGCTGCCTCCGGCGCCTGACGACTATCCCACGTTCCCGGACAAGTCGACGTGGCCCGTCGTCTTTCCTGACATTCCTGCAGGAACCAACGGCCGGTTCGCGCGCCCGCCCCAGCACACGTCGAAGGAGGCAGCGCCGCGCATCCCTGCCGATCAGGTGCCCAAGCACGTCGCCGTCGTCATGGATGGCAACGGGCGCTGGGCCACCCAGCGTGGCCTGCACCGCACCGAGGGGCACAAGATGGGTGAGGCCGTCCTCATCGACATCACCTGCGGGGCAATCGAAATCGGCATCAAACACCTGACGGTGTATGCGTTCTCCACCGAGAATTGGAAACGCAGCACCGAAGAGGTGCGCTTCCTGATGGGCTTCAACCGGGAAGTGGTGCGTCGCCGCCGGGAGAACCTCAACGACATGGGCGTGCGGATGCGCTGGGTCGGCTCGCGGCCCCGCATGTGGCGCAGCGTGATCAAGGAGTTCGACATCGCCGAGCAGATGACCGTCGGGAACGACGTCATCACGATCAACTACTGCGTCAACTACGGCGGACGGACCGAGATCATCGAGGCGACGCGCGAGCTCGCGCGGTTGGCCGCCGACGGCAGGATCAAGCCGGACCGCATCAGCGAGGCGACGTTCGCCAAGCACCTGCACCGCTCCGACATCCCCGACGTGGACCTGTTCATCCGGACCTCGGGGGAGCAGCGCGCCAGCAACTTCCTGCTCTGGCAGGCCGCCTACGCCGAGTTCGTGTTCCAGGACAAGTTGTGGCCGGACTACGACCGCCGCGACCTGTGGGCCGCCTGCGAGGAGTACGTCAACCGCAACCGTCGCTTCGGCAGAGCCTGATGATGTACCTGAGCGGGAGAGCGTGATGGCAATGCAGGAGCGGCTCGGCGAGATCCTCGAGGGCGTGGTGCCCGTGACGCGAGAGGACGACGGGGCGGTCACCGTCCACCACGACGAGACCTTTGCCTCGCTGCGCACGGTGGCGGTCGCCGAAGGCCTGGAATTGGTGTCGCTGACCCAGATCCTGGCCTGGGATCTGCCGCTGGATGCCAAGCTGCGCGCCGCGGTCGCCGAACACGCCCACAACACGCTGCTCGGCACGGTGTCGCTGGCCTCCAAGAGCGCGCCGAAAGAGATTGCCGCGGGCGCCAAGCGCAACTCCAAGAAGGCTGCGGATGTGCTGCTGCGCTACAACTTTCCGGCCGCCGGGTTGACCGATGACGCGCTGCGCACGCTGATTCTCATGGTGCTCGCGACCGGCGCCGAGGTGCGCCGGGCGCTAGTCGGCTGAACCGTTCGTCGTCGTGCACTGCCCGCACACGCCGAAGATTTCGATCGTGTGGCTGATGTCGGAGAAGCCGTGCTGTCGGGCGATGTCGGCGGTCCAGGTCTCGACGTCGCCGCCCTGGATCTCCACCGTCGAACCGCACGCGCGACAGACCAGGTGGTGATGGTGGTCCTCCGAACAGCGGCGGTACACCGACTCGCCGGTGTCGGTGCGCAGCGTGTCGACGACGCCTGCGGCCGCCATCTGTTGCAGGGTGCGGTACACGGTGGTCAGCCCGATGCCTTCGCCGCGGCGGCGCAGCTCGTCGTGCAGTTCCTGTGCCGAACGGAATTCGTCGACGTTCTCGAGCAGGTCCGCGATGGCTGCGCGTTGCCTCGTGGCGCGCACTCCCATGCTCATCGGCATGTGATCACTCGTGCGCCTCGCCCGCGTGCGTGACCGCCGCGACGACGATGTCGGCGAGGTGATGATCGACGAGGCGGTACATCACCTCGCGCCCGGACCGTTCACCGGCGACGACGCCCGCGGCCTTCAGGATGCGCAGGTGCTGGCTGACCAACGGCTGGGGCACCGCCAGCGCATCGACGAGCTCGTGCACGCAGCGCGCCGACTCCCGCAATTGCAGCACGATCGCGATCCGCACCGGGGCGGCCAACGCGCGCAGCAGGTCGCCGGAGGTGTCGAGCACGTCACGCGGGGGCAGGTCGGGATACGGTGCGCCGCCGTGGTCGTGGGCGTCCCCGGTGGCGACGCTTCCGTCCGCCAAAGTGGAAACGATTTTCATTACGGCCAACAATACATGCGCTTCTATGCATGTCAACGCCGGGATACGGCTGCCCAATGGCCGCGAGCGACCGTGTCTGTCCGCGAAATCGCGGCGTGTCGCCGTACAAATGCGGTCGCTCGGCGGTGGTGAGCGGGTCGCTAGGCTATGCAGTCGTGGCTCACTCTTCCTCGATCATCGACACCGTTGCGAACCTGGCCAAACGGCGCGGGCTGGTTTACCAGGCGGGGGAGATCTATGGCGGCACCAAGTCGGCGTGGGACTACGGCCCGCTCGGCGTGGAACTCAAGGAGAACATCAAGCGCCAGTGGTGGCGGTCGGTGGTCACCAGCCGCGACGACGTGGTGGGCCTGGACTCGTCGATCATCCTGCCCCGCGAGGTGTGGGTGGCGTCCGGGCACGTCGACGTGTTCAACGATCCGCTGGTCGAGTGCCTCAACTGTCACAAGCGGCATCGGCAGGACCACCTGCAGGAGGCATACGCCGAGAAGAAGGGCATCAGCGACCCCGAATCCGTGGCGATGACCGAGATCGCGTGCCCGGACTGCGGGACCAAGGGTCAGTGGACCGAACCGCGCGATTTCAACATGATGCTCAAGACCTACCTCGGTCCGATCGAGAGCGAAGAGGGCCTGCACTATCTGCGGCCGGAGACCGCGCAGGGCATCTTCGTCAACTTCGCCAATGTGGTGACCACGCAACGCAAGAAGCCGCCGTTCGGTATCGCCCAGACGGGTAAGAGTTTCCGCAACGAGATCACGCCGGGCAACTTCATCTTCCGGACCCGCGAGTTCGAGCAGATGGAGATGGAGTTCTTCGTCGAGCCGTCGACCGCACGCGAGTGGCACCAGTACTGGATCGACGAGCGGTTGCAGTGGTACGTCGAACTGGGCATCGACCGCGACAATCTCCGGCTCTACGAGCATCCGAAGGAGAAGCTGTCGCACTACTCCGACCGCACCGTCGACATCGAGTACAAGTTCGGTTTCCAGGGCAACCCGTGGGGCGAGCTGGAGGGTGTCGCGAACCGTACCGACTTCGACTTGTCCACGCACACAAAGCATTCCGGTGCGGACCTGTCCTATTACGACCAGGCCAACGACACCCGCTACGTCCCCTATGTGATCGAGCCGGCGGCCGGCCTGACGCGGTCGTTCATGGCGTTCCTCGTCGACGCCTACGCCGAGGACGAGGCGCCCAACGCCAAGGGCGGCGTCGACAAGCGCACAGTTTTGCGGCTGGATCCGCGGCTCGCTCCGGTCAAAGCCGCGGTGCTGCCGCTGTCGCGCAACGAGGCCCTCTCGCCGAAGGCGCGCGACCTCGCCGCCGAACTGCGTAAGTGCTGGAACGTCGACTTCGACGACGCGGGCGCGATCGGGCGGCGCTACCGCCGCCAGGACGAGATCGGCACCCCGTTTTGCGTGACGGTCGACTTCGACACACTCGAGGATCAGGCTGTCACCGTCCGCGAGCGCGACGCGATGACGCAGGACCGGGTGTCGCTCGACAACGTCAGCGACTACCTCGCCGCTCGTCTCAAAGGCTGCTGACTAGCGGCGCGCGCGTGCGTGTCACTCCCTTGCCGCGAGCGTGCGTGTTTGCCCACGCCACGCCGCGAAAATTGAGCACTGCACGCACTCTCACTCGTCGCTGAGCGTGCGTGTCTGTCGACAACACACCGTTGCAAGGCAACAGTTTTCGCACCGTCGCGCTCCGTCGAGCGTGCGCGAGCTGCGCAAAAGCAGCGGCGTGCCCTGAGCAAACACGCGCGCTCGCGGTGCAGAGGAAAGGTGCAAAGGAGAGGGGCAAACGGCTAGAAGCGGCCGCCGCCGCCGAACATTCCGCCACCGCCACCGGAGCCGCCAAACGAACCGGGGCTGAACCCGCCGCCGCCGAAGCCACCGAAGCCGCCGCGCATTCCTCCGCTGAGGATGTTTCCGATGAGGATGCCGCCGATGATCGCGCCCATGTTGCCCCCACCGCCGCGGCCGCCGCCGCCGAACGGACCCATGTACGAACTGTGCGCGTTCTGAACGTCGGCGTTGGCCAGGTTCTGCGCCTGTGACGCGAGCATCGCCGCACCGTTGGCGTGCTTGATGGCCTCGGCCGGATCGGTGGCCCGCCGCTCTTCGGCGGCGCCGATCTGACGGACGGCCTCGGCCAAGCGGGTCCGGGCCTCGGGACCGACGATGCCGCGACGGGTGTCGATGAAGTCCGACACCGACCGGACCCGCGACCGCGCCGTGAACAGCGCCTCGTCCAAGGCTCGGTTGAGGCGGTCAGCGGCCTCCCGCTCCTGCTCGACGGCGGCCAGCAGCCGATCGAGATCCGCGTCGGCCTTCGTCAGTTCGGTGAAAGTGCCCAGCGGGTCAGCGGCTTTGGAGCGCTGCGCGGCGGCGACGGCAGCCGCTGCCGCGTCACGCGCCTCGGCCAACTGCGCGGCCTGCGGCACGTTGCCCTGCTGCAGCAACGCGCCGGCCTGCTTGATGCCGTTCTGGATGTCCTCGATCGCCGCGGGCAACGTGGCAGCGGCGCGACGGATGTCACTGGCGGCGCTGTCCACCGCGTCGAGCAGACCGCGCGCCTGCACCAACGCCGACTCCGCCGCTCGCACACATTCGACGAGCTCACTCTGCTGGCCCGGCACCGGGCGGGCGGCAAGGTCGCGCCCACGGCTGATGCTCGTATCGGCGAAGTCGAGCAGTTCTTTGGCCGCGTCGACGTTGCCGGCCACCGAACTCAGCGCGGTTGAATCGAACTCGCTGTGCAGTTCGGCCATTTTCCGGCGGGACGGCTCGAGCCGGGCGGTGATGTCGACCACCCGCTGCGTCATCGAGTCCAGTTTCGACGGGGCGTTGATCACCAGGTTCCGCAGCTCGGTGAACGCGTCGCGCTGCGCGTCGAGCTCACGGTCGGCCTTGGCCGCCGCGACCACCACCCGGGTCAAGAGGTCGCGCCTTTGCGCCGGGGTTTCGGGGATGGCGTCGTCGAGGATCTGCCGGACGTTAAATGCCTGGGCGAGTGTCGTTCTCGCGTTGTTGACCGCCCGCGTGAACGGCTCGGTCCGTGAGGTGCCGAACTCCTCGACCGCCAATTCCAATTCGTGGTCGCTGGTCCGCACCGCATTGTCGACCTCGACCACCATCGCTCGCGAGAGGTCGTCGAGCGCGTCCAGCGACACCGCCGCCAGCGCCTGCGGGTCGCTCGGATCGACTCTGCGCGCAGCGGCGAATTCGGCCTCCCGGCGCTTGCGCTGCCGTCGTCGTCGCCAGACCATCAGCACCACCACCGCGAGCGCGATCACTCCGAGGGCGATGAGCAACCCGACCCAGCTCAGGGTCGAACCCGAGCTGCCCGACCGGGCGAGCCCTTCGGCCGCCGCGACCGCCGCTCCTGCCCAGTCGCTGTTGCGCAGTGCAGGCTCGATGCCGTTGCGCCGAACGCTTTCCACCCGGCTCGAGCTCAACTCCGTTGCGCTGTCGGGCACCAGGAACGCGTACGAACGGTCAACCGTGGCCACCGCCAACAGCGCGTCGTAGGTGCCCAGGTCGCTCGTACGCATGGTGTTGCGCGCCCACGTCTCGGCCGGCTGACCGGAGAAGGTATCGACGTAGACGACCCACAACCTGGTCCTGCTGCTGTTGTAGAGCGAGTCGACCGCCGATGTCACCTCCGCCCGAGCGGCGCCGTCGAGGACGCCCGCGTTGTCGGTGACGTAGCCCGGCAGCCGAAACGGCGGCTCGGCAGCCGCCGTCGGCGCGGTGAGTGCACTGCCGGCGAGCATGGCGAGCACGAGGGTCAGCAGGCGGACGAGGCGCATGCGTTTCTCCTATGTCAAGCCGCTGCCGCTTGGCAAGGCTTTTGACGATTGTTGTGGTCGGTGTGCAGGTGGCCGTAGACGACGCGGGCCAGGCGGCGTTTGAGGCAGCGCAGGGCTTCGGGTGTGGAG